>CAZMEY010000014.1:0-14005 GCA_964565435.1 Candidatus Woesearchaeota archaeon | reverse complement strand
TCTGATTTTATTTTTTCCCAAAAGCTTGCGTTTTTAGTTTTAGCCATTTTTAATTTTTCACCCCCTTTGATAGTTTTTTTATAGCGTTTAAAGCTATCATAATGGTTTTTTTCTCCCCTTCTTCCCTTGCCTTTGTTTGGCTGATTATATCTTTAGGCAATTCTTTTTTCAATGGGTTAAGCCCTGCATGAAAGATCATGCCAGCTTTTGCGCCCCTGAGCTGCGCAACAGTGAATAGCATTGCCCCTTCCATCTCGCTGCCAACAACACCTTGCTTGCTTAATTCAATCATTGTTTGCCTATGGATAGGCGAATAAAAAGCGTCAGTTGAGATTGTCACTCCGTAAAAAAATTTGGCCTTTGATTCCTTGGCGCTTTCAATCAATGAGTTTAGAACATCATAATCAGGCACTGCAGGAAAATTTAGGGGCACATAGTTATTGGTTGAAGTGCCTTCTTTATATACTCCTGTGCTTATTATTGCATCACCCGTGCCAGCATCTTTGACTAATACTGCGCCGCTTCCAACGCGTAACAAATATTTTGCGCCCGCATTAATCAATTCTTCAGCAACTATTGCCATGCTAGGCCCCCCCATTCCAGTGCATACTGCAGTGATTTTTACATCATTGTAAAATCCTTCATATAATATTAATCCCCTATTGTCGCTGATTTTTTTTGATTCTTTAAGCATCTTAGATAGTCTATTTATTCTTTCAGGGTCGCCTGCAAGTATGCAATACTTGCTTACTTTTTCAACTCTTAAGTGGGGCTGAATCATTTTTTTAATAAAATACTCAATTGCCCGAGCAATATAAAGTTTTTTATGAATATTTTTTTTTAATTTATTTATTTTTTAAAAAAATCATGATTTCCAAAAATTTTAAGAATAATAAAACAATCATTTTAATTACAAAAAATTAACTAAGAGGTGTTTTTTAGAAATGGAAGAAGCAAATGAAAAGAACGGCGCAAAGCCGATGTTTAAAACAATAAAGAGCGTTGAGAAAGAATACGGCTCAAGGAATTTCATAGAGGTTGCCTTGAAAGAGACAAATGACGGAGAAAATGTTTTTTTCTCAATAAGCAAAGGCTTTAAGACGCAGAATGACATGAAAAGATACAAGAACAGTTTAGGATTCGCTGCAAGCGAGGAATTGCAACAATTCTTGGTTGATGCATTCAAGGAATTGTCAGAGGCTTACAAGGCGCTGCCAAAGAAAGCTCCAGCAAAAGAAGAAACTGCTTCTGTTGAGGAAGTTAAAACTCCAACACAAGAAGCAAAGCCTGCTGAGACTAAAACAGAGATTCAATAATCTTATTTATTAAGATTATTTTTTTTATTATTTTTTATGATTCTAAAAATATACGGCGAATTGCTCAAAGCTTACGGTTTCCAGGGATGGTGGCCATTGACAGGGCATGAAGGTGTTAATCCCACAAAAACAGGAAGCATTAAGGGTTATCATCCGAATGATTATTCTTTTCCGCATAATGATTCTGAAAGGTTTGAGATATGCGTTGGGGCAATATTAACCCAAAACACCAATTGGCAGAATGTTGAAAAATCATTGATTAACCTGAAAAAAAATAATTTGCTTTGCGCTGCAAGCATAATTGATAATCCGCAATTAGTCGGGGATTGCATTAAGCCGAGCGGGTATTTTAATATTAAATCAGGGTATTTGCGCAATTTCTCAGAGTTTTATATCAATATGAATGGGAAGATTCCTTCGCGAAATGAGTTGCTGAAAGTGAAAGGCATAGGGAAAGAGACTGCTGATTCCATCTTATTGTATGCTTATAATGAGCCGTCATTCGTGATTGATGCCTACACGAAAAGGATTGCCAAAAATTTAGAATTATCTGATAATATTGGCTATGATTTTTTGAAAAAATTGTTTGAAGATAATCTTCCAAAGGATTATAAAATATTCCAGGAATACCATGCGTTATTGGTTGAGCATGCAAAGAGGCATTATGTCAAGAAAAATTCGGAGCATGATTTTTTGCTTCAATAATTTTTTTTTATGAATCTGTAATGCCTTATGTTCCTAAATAATTCAGTCTCGTAATCAGAGAGAAAAACCGAATAATCATTTGTTTTTAGGCAGAAATCATGGCTTTTTATCAATTTTTCCCGGCATTCTTTGATTGTTTCCCATCCTGTTAATTTTGCCAGCTCTTTTTCCAGATTGCTGAGATTTTCATTTTCTTCAATGATTTTTATGAATTCTTTCATTATTTTTTTAATAAGGTTTTTTAGTTTTAAAAATAAAGGTGTGATGGGATAATTGTTTTAAGATATATTAAGATTTAATATATATAATAAAAATAAAAAAAGAATAAGCGGGGTGTGCGGTGCTTATTCTTCTTTTTTTAATATTTCGGATTTTTTGGGAAGGTTTAGCTTCACTTCTCCCTGCCATTCTGAAGTGTAGGCTCCTTTGATGATTACATCATCGCCTTCCTTGATTTTTCCTATTTGGTCAGACCAAAGCGTTAATCCGATTTGCCCTGTTTCATCTTTTAGGAGGGCATCGCATACTTTGGTTGAGCCGTATTTGGTGTTGACAGTTCTTGGCGCGTCCTTTGAGATTACTCTGGCCAATAGCTGAACATTAGTCATTCCTGGTACAAGTTTTGAAATCATAAAAATAATTGTAGGCATTTTTATTTTAAAGAAGGTATGATAGCACGATTCCCGTATTCCTTTAATATTTAGAATAGAGGGTAAACCATGGCTATTATGCTTGTTAGGATTAATATGATTACCCAGTACCAGAATCCTTTTGCTGCTTGTTCATGCTCGTTGCCGTCGTAGGCTATCCAAAAGATTATTGGCATTAATGCAACAAGTGTCAAGGGGTTTTTTGCGTAGGCAAAATAGTATATTAGGCTGATTAGGCATGTCATGAAGCAGACAAGGGTTGCGTAAAAGCTTCTTTGGCTAATCTTGCTTAATTCTTTGAAATTTTTTGCCATGCATTTTATTGATTAGCTGTTAGGTTATAAATCTTATTCAAGAAGGATTAGGGATGCTATTATTGCAACTCCTAATATGAATACTATTGATTGCATTATTGTTTTTTTGCTTGAGCAGTCCTTGTGAAGTTCGGGTATTAAGTCGCTGCATGCTATGTATATGAAATTTCCTGCAGCAAAAGGCATTAAGAATACTGTTAGGTTTTCAGTGAATCCTCCTATTATTAGGGAGATTATTGTGCCTATTATTGCAAACAATGCTGTGAGGAAGTTGTATAAAAGGGCTTTTTTGGTTTTAAACCCGCCGTGGATTAATACTCCAAAATCCCCTATCTCTTGGGGTATTTCGTGGAATAATATTGCAATTGATGAAGCAAATCCCACTGTTGGGCTGATAAGGAAGCTTGCGCCTATTATTAATCCGTCAATAAAATTATGTACTGAATCCCCTATTATATTCATGTAAGCAAAGGAGTGGACATGGCTTTTTGTTATGGGTAAGTGGCAATGCCTCCATTTGATTATTTTTTCTATTAAGAATGAGCAGATTATTCCTGAAATTATTATTGAAGATGCCATGAATCCCAATCCATTTTCTGATATCTCTGGGATTATATGAAAGAATGCGTCGCCAATAAGGGCTCCTGCGCTAAAACTTATGAAATAAATTAATATTGTTTTAAGCCTTTCTTTATTGATTGCTATTGTAACAGCACCTATAAGGGATGCCAAGCTTATTGCAAAAACGCTTAAAATAGGGTAAATCCATGTGCTCATTTTTTAAATAATAATGATTCAGGGTTTTTTTAAAGCTTTCTTATAGTCCAGTTATTTTGTAAAATAAATATCTAGGATACCCTATGAAAGGCACTTTGAAAATGACTTTTCCGTAAACCTCTGAGATTACAGTGTCAAAGATGTAGCTTTCTTCATTGTTGTCTCCTTTAGTCCTTAAAGAGTCGGTTTGGGCAACCCTATGAACAAGCTTGTTGGCGTAAAACGGGCTTTTGAAAACAATTACATCCCCTATTGAATAATGGGCATATTTTTTGACTATTATCACATCGCCGATATTAAGCCCTTTATTGAAAGGAAAATCACTGGCATTATACCCTAAGCTTTCATAATAATCAAAAAAATAGGCATCCTCGTTTCCTGAATGCTCCATGCTTGGAGTCATAATTGCCAATATGTCCGAAAGCCCTGTAAGATAAAGAAATGAGGGATAGATTGCGTAAGTGAAAGCCAAATAAGTGAAGATAATAAAAAATGCGTAGCTGGCAAGGCTTTCATCCTGCCAGTAAAACTTCCAAAAACTTTTTAGCGCTTTTTTGATATTCATAAGCTTAAATCTTTCAATTCAGCGATTAATTCATCAACTGCTGCTTTGAAAAGCTTTTTAGGGTCAGCCTTTTCAGACCTTAAAACAAAAATGCTCTCTTCCATTAATGGGTGAGGCTTTGTGTATCCGACAAAGGAAACATCCTTGTTATCAACAAGCTTTCTTTTAACCATGTTTAAAAAGCTGTGGGCATCCCCGTCAAATTTAAGCTCAATAAAGCCTTTTTCATTATTAACAATCTCTAAATTCATAACCAATAATTAGCTAAAAGCGTTTTTTAAATCTTTCCAATTGCCAAAAAGGGGTGCATAAAAACTTTTTAAAATGGCTTTAATTTATATTATACTCATTATGAAGGTAAAAAAGAAGGCTAATAAGACTAATTTTGAAGCAGTAAAAAAGCATGACTTTAGAAAGCAAAACGAGGCTAAAAAATCAAGTGAAAATTTTGCAAATTTTGAGCTATCATCATCTGACGCAAATATAAAAATATATAATATTAATGAATTAATCCCTTCAAAATATAAATCAATTGAAGATTTTAAATCAAAAATAAAAGAAAAATGCCTGAAAGATTCTATTAAAAAAGTCAAGGCAGGCATAAATGAGCAGGATTTGATAGGGATATATGTAAGCTATATAGACATCCTTGATGAAATAACCAATTCTTATTTTGAAAGGGCTTCAGAGCATTTGACAATATATTACCCTGAAGCAAGCTTAAAAGCCGAGAAATTGGAGGATTTTTCAAAAATCAAATCGCTTAAAAGAAAAGACCTCGCAAAGCTTTTCGGAATCTCCGAGGAATCAATGGGCTTTGATTTAAGCCAAAATGATTTGGAAATACTTGATTCATCAATAGTCTTAATGAATGCATTGATTGCGCAAAAAATTGTTTTTGAAACAAGGATTAAGGAGATGGCTAAGGAATTAATGAAAAACACGAGCGCTCTCGCAGGCGAAATAATTGCAGCAAAGCTTTTGGCGGCAGCAGGAAGCATGAAAAGATTAATGCTCATGCCAAGCTCAACAATCCAAGTATTGGGAGCAGAAAAAGCATTGTTCAGGCATTTGAGAAGCAAGGCAAAGCCGCCAAAGCATGGAATCATATTCAACACCACTTATGTAAGCTCAGCGCCCCTAAATCACAGGGGAAAGATTGCAAGAGCCTTGGCGAGTAAGATTGCAATAGCTGTAAAAATGGATTATTTTAAAGGCAAAGACATTAGCCAAGAACTGATTGATGACTTAAATAAAAAAATAGGGGGACTAAAAAAATGAAAAAAACAAACTATTTCGGGATATATAAGGAAGGGGAAACTTATTACACTAAAAGCCTAGTATCCCCTAACAGGAGCGTTTACGGAGAGAAATTATTCGGCGAATACAGGGAATGGGTTGGCAAAAGAAGCAAATTAGGCGCAGCAGTCTATAAAAATCTCAGAACTTTTGCTTTCAAAAACGATTCAATAGTGCTATACTTGGGAGCTAGCAGCGGAACAACCTGCAGCCATTTAAGCGACATCGTCACTGACGGAATGATTTTCGGTGTTGATTTGGCGCCAAGGATTTTTTACAAATTTGTTGAATTGTCCAAAGAGAGGAAAAACCTTTACCCAATACTTGCTGACGCCAACAAGATTGAAGAATACTCATTTGTCCCAAAATGCGACATAGTATTCCAAGACATTGCCCAAAAAGACCAAGTCAGGATATTCATAAAGAATTGCGACAAATTCTTAAAGAAAAACGGAATCGGCTACTTATCAGTCAAATCAAGAAGCATTGACGTGACAGCACATCCAGTAAAAATATTTGAAATGGTAAGAAACCAATTAAAGCAAAGGTTTAATATAATAGATGAAAGGGTGCTTGCGCCTTTTGAAAAAGACCACACATTTTTTGCAGTAATGCTAAAATAAAAAAATAATAAAGGGGGAGATGAAAAAAATATGGCAAATGATATGCAACCAATATATATAATGCCGGAAGACTCTGTGAGGAGCTACGGAAAAACAGCGCAAAGAAACAATATTGCAGCAGGAATAGCAGTAGGCGAAACAGTCAGGACAACTCTTGGACCTAAAGGAATGGACAAAATGCTTGTTGACAGCTTAGGGGACATTATTATTACAAACGATGGAGTGACAATCCTAGAAGAGATGCAGATAGCGCACCCAGCAGCCAAAATGCTTGTTGAAGTCGCAAAAACCCAAGACCAAGAGGTTGGCGACGGAACAACCACTGCAGTAATCTTGGCAGGGGAACTATTAAAGCAGGCAGAGCAGTTATTGGAAAAAAACATCCACCCAACAGTTATTGTGAACGGCTACAAATTAGCCATGACCAAAGCGCAAGAAATACTTGAACTGATTGCCGACAAAATAGAAGTGAATGACAAAAAAATGCTTGAAAAAATAGCAATGACTGCAATGACAGGAAAAAGCGCAGAAGCGGCAATGGGAACACTCGCAAAAACCCTTATTGAAGCAATGGGAAGCATAACCGAAGCCAGGGGAAAAGAGATATTCATTGACAGGGAAGCGTTGAAAATTGAGAAAAAAACAGGGGGAAAAGTCAACGACTCAGAGTTAATAAGGGGAATAATTGTTGACAAGGAAAGAATCCACCCAGATATGCCAAGAGTGGTTGAAAACGCGAAAATATTATTGCTTGACATGGCATTGGAAGTAAAAGAAACAGAGACTGACACCCAAATAAGAATCACCAGCCCAGAGCAATTGCAGGCATTCATTGAAAGGGAAGAAAGAAGCCTTAAAGAAATGGTTGAAAAAGTGTCAAGCACTGCCGCAACAGTAATATTTTGCGAAAAAGGAATAGACGACTCAATACAATACTTATTAGCTAAAAAAGGGATCTTCGCTAGCAGAAGGGTCAAAAGAAGCGACATGGAAAAGCTAAGCAAAGCAACAGGCGCAAAGATAATAAACAAATTGGAAGAATTATCAGCCAATGATTTGGGTTATGCCGGAATAGTTGAGCAGAAAAAAATCGGCGGCGAAGAGATGACTTTTGTTGAAAAATGCAAAAGCCCTAAAAGCGTTACAATACTTCTTCGCGGAGGAACAGAACATGTCATTGACGAGATAGAAAGAGCGGTTATTGACGCGCTCGGCGACATAATAAGCACCATTAAAGACAACGGAAGAATAGTGTGCGGCGGAGGAAGCGCCGAGATGGAGCTGCAAAAGCAATTAAACAAGTACGCAAACACATTATCAGGAAGGGAGCAGCTTGCTGTCAAAGCATTCGCGCAAGCATTGGAAGTAATACCAAGAACTCTGGCAGAAAACGCGGGAATTGACTCCCTTGATGTCTTGGCTGAACTAAAAAACAAGCACTCTGAAAAAGACGGCAAAAACTACGGGCTTAATGTATTGACTGGAAAAATAACAAATATGGAAACAATAAATGTAATAGAGCCATTAAAAATCAAAACCCAGGCAATCACTGGAGCAACAGAGGCTGCAATGATGATTTTAAGGATTGACGATGTAATAGCAAGGGGCAGGGAAAAACCCACTAATCCTCAAGGCATGCCACCAATGGATATGTAATCATTCATTCCCCAGGCATTTTGAAAAAAACAGTCTTGCATTCCATTAAGTTGAAAAAATCATAATCCCTATTTTTCAGCTCATTAATAACATCCTCAATTGAAGGATTATTTAACCCGAAGCCCAAAGTCTCATTGATTGATTTCCCACTGGTAATGCTTGCAATAGTCGAATACCCCATCTTCAAATAAACTTCCTCAGAGCCCAAAACCTTCTGGACCCTGCTTATGTTTTTCAAACCATATTTCTCCACTGTTGCCTTAACCAAATTGTCCGCAAACTTTGTGCATAAAGATTTAGAATCCTTTCTCCCAATATAAGCCAAAAAAGTCCTATTTTCAAAAGGAAAGGTTTGAATAATCTCTATATCCGCACCCTCATCAGCCAAATAATCAGCGCCAGAAAGCCCAAAAACCCTATTAGAGCCATTTTGAAGCATTTTGCAAGTCTTGTAAACATCAACAGTATTTACAAGATAACAAAGTTTATTTTTGCTTTCAAAGCAAAAATTCCTTCCAGTATCATTAGGCAACTCAATGCCTATTTTTTCAAGCATATTGCTCTTTAAAATATAAGAGCTTTTACTCAAAACATACACTTCTTTTAATCCATCCATTAGTTATCACCCAATTATTTTATTCATTAAGCAAAATAAATTGCCAATATAATCTAATAAAAAAAAATTTTGTTAAATTTTTTTATTCAAAAAAAAACTTGAAAAATCCCACTTAATACCCATGATGATGGTGGAAAATTTTCATAACACCAAATAAACAGATAATTATTTAAAAATATTTCGCAAACGAATAAAATCAAATATTAAGAGCCAAAGATTCATCTATCCTATGCAAACCAACATAAGGCATCTCCCCTATTTCAGCAATAGCCAAATAAAAAGGAAACTCAACCATGTCTTTTTCCACCATTGACTTCACCCAATTTTCATACCTCTTTTTTCTTCCAGTATCGGACTCGCGCATGAAAAGATTAGAACATGAATGCAAAACAAGATTCACCCTCTTGCCAGAATACAGGCTTATCACGCTGCCCATCTCATTGCATATCACAGGCAACATATTATAATTTTCAAATTCAAAACTTGCAATTGACTCCTGCGACTCCCGCAAGATTTTATTCTTAGCAAAATTATACACCTCAGAATAAGGCCCTTTATAATAGCAGCCCTTAAGCTCAAGATTTTTTTCAACAGATTTTAATCCATCAACAATATCAGCGCCCATATGAAGATTGGCAAATTCAACATAATCATCTATCAAAAGGGAATTGAAAATCTTCCTCCTCCTGTGAATAAGCTTGCCATCCAAATAAATAGGCATTGTCAAATGAAAATAACCCCCCATATCTTCAAGCAAAGTGCCAGGGAATAAAATTCCCTCAATATTTTCAAAACAAGACAGGGCATTCAAAACCCCAATATTTCCCGTAAAATTATTAAGATTCACTGCCTGCGGAAAAACTTTTTCATTATCCCATGCGCCAATTCTGTAAGTGTCAATCATGCTGTTTTCGCTAGCTAAATATATGTTATTGCCATCAAGATTGCGCAAATATTCAATCTGCCCATCAAAAGGCAAACCGAATCTTATTTTAGGCTTATCCACAATTTTTTCTTAAAAATCTCTATTTAAAAAAATATCTCTTTTTTTATGCTTTACAATGATTTTATTGATAAATCAGAATAATAAACAACCAATGATTTTTTAATAAATTATATAAATACGCAAAAACTTTTTAATAGCTATGGCTGCAAAGAAAAAATCTTCTAAAAAAAAATCCGTGGACACAAAGCAATCCGAGCAATTGGAAGAATTGAAAGCGCAGGTTGAATATTTCAAAAACCAAATAGTGTCATCATCAAACGCGCAGCTTGAAAGGAATGTCAATGAGCTAAATGACCAGCTTGCAAGGCTCACAAGCATTAACATTAACCTGCAGTCAAAGATGACTGAACTGCTAATAAAGATGACTGACTTGGTGCGCGAGAACCGCGAATTAATAAACTTGCTGGAAGAGTCAGCCGAAGGGGAGGCGGAAGAGAAATCAGAGCCAAACCAGGGATTAATCTTTGAGCTTAAAAAAATAGAAAAAAACACTTCAGACACCCTTAAGAGCAACCAAGAATTGGCCCAGCACTTAAAAAGGGTTTATACAAAAACTTTGCTGACAAGAGCAATAGGCGAAAAAATAACAGAGATGCCTGAGCCTGAACAAGAGCTGAAGCCAAGTGAACTATAAAACAATTAGCCCCATAATATCAACAATAATATTAGTATTATTGACTATAACAATATCAACAACAGCATACTATTGGATGCTGAATATACAGCAGGACCTGCAGCAAGGAGTGTCAGGCCAAGTTGAAGGCGAGCAATCAAGAGGAACATTCACAATTATTTCAATGATTTGCGATTCAGCAAGCAACAATATTACATTCACATTCGTAAACAGCGGCAGCAGGGCAATAAGCAGCGGAACAGAAATAATAGTGCTAAAAGATGTTTCTGGCGCAGAGATATCCCAATTAATGATTATGGACTTTCCGGGAATACCCTTGGAGCCGGCAGAATTGGCAGTGGAATATGAAATGGATTATGACCTGCTGCAAGGCGAAACATATGTGGCAGAAATTACCCTGCCCTATTCGGATCTAAGGTCAAGAAGCTGCGAAGCGCAATAAAAACTTTTTAATTAATCGCAGGCATTAATTATTTGAACAATCATGGCAACTAAATCCCAAGCAAGCGTTTTAAGCGTGATATTATTAACAGGAATAGCAGTAGCAGTATTATCAATCACTTACTTATGGGCTCAGCCAATGATTACACGAAATGTGGACACATCAATAATTAATAACGCAATAGATTTAATGAAAAACCTAAACCAAGACATTATTGATTCAGCGCGAACAGGAAGCTCTAAAACAATACTAGCAAACTTGGTGAAAGGAAACTTCGCAATAGATGGAGTAGGCAATAGGATAATAATTGAATTAAGCTCAACAGCAAAAATCATACAAAGCAATATTGAAAAACCCCTAAACTTTTATGAGCTCGCACTAAAACCTGAAATATTCTACTTGAATGAATTGGAAGATGGCGAAACTTTGGAGCTTGAAGGATTTGAACTCCTGTCAAGAACCCAGGCAGTAACCCTTAATGAAACAATATACAATGCAAGCATATTCAACAACTCTGAAAATTTTGAATTTGACACATTATGCCTATGGAATGAAACAATTGATTACTTCATTGACTGCGGAAACATTGATGAAAGCATCTCAAAAGAAGGCACAGCATATTCTGCCAAATTCATAAACGCTTCAGGATTCAATGCGTATTTTTCCGGAGCGCCAGCAGAAAACAAGGGGGAGTTCGGGCAGGACATATCAGGCATAATCAGCGCAAAAAGCTTCAATGTGGGAAGCACTGAGCATGTGACATTATACTTAACTTACAGGGCACTGCTTGATGAAGAGGGCAATGAATACAAAATAATCCTGCAATGCAGAAACAATTGCGTATTCTCAGGAGAGGAAAAAAAGATTTACATATCAAGGGAAAAAATTGAAAACATAGGCAAGACTTCATACACTTATATTAATTTGGAGGTTGAATGAATGGCAATCCTAAAGAGCATTGGAAAAAGGCTAAGAAGCGCAAAAAAATCATCCCAGCAGGCAAATGAAGAGCAATTGATTGTCACAAGATTCACCACTCTGCCGGTCAGCGACAAATTCACAGACACCCCTTACATACCTTATTCCCAGCAATTCAAGGGAGGCAGCAACAAAGAAGTATACATTGTTGACAAGGATGTGCTAAAACCCGAATCAAAAGGAACACAAGAAAAGGACATAAACATTAATATTAAAGAGGAAGGAGTGGAGGATTCAATAGAGGAAGAGATAGCCAAAAAAATAAAGCAATCCCCTTTCCAATTAAAATTCAAAACATTAAACATTAACGAGATAAAATCCCAAGGAATGACTGCAACATCGCTTGAAAGGGATATAAGAAAAAGCTTTGCAGCAAGCTTTGACAAATCGTCAAGCGATAACCTTGAAATACTAAGGGCAATCAAAAAAGTCATACCCTTAATTACAATAACGCAAGGCCAGGAAAACAAGGTAATGGCTTATGCAACAATAAAATGGGATGAAAAAGAGCACACAATAACATACACAATAACAGAGCCCTCGCTGGAGCCCAAAGAAAAAGAGACACTTGAAGAGATTAAAGAGATGCTAAGGGAAAAATTAAACATTGAATTTGACAAGATAAAAGGGGCACAAGCATACAATTACATAATCACTGAATTCAACAAGATAGTGAGATTAATAGGGATAAAACTAACACCTGAAGAAGAGATTAAATTTGATTATTATGTTTACAGGGACTTCATAGGATTAGGAGTGATAGAGCCATTAATGCATGACGAAGACATTGAGGATATAAGCTGCGTAGGCTCAAACATACCCCTATTTGTCTACCACAGAAACCCATTATTCAACCAAATACCGACAAAT
This sequence comes from Candidatus Woesearchaeota archaeon, assembly GCA_964565435.1. GTDB lineage: Archaea > Nanobdellota > Nanobdellia > Tiddalikarchaeales > Tiddalikarchaeaceae > JAQTTT01. The sequence goes on along the minus strand of CAZMEY010000014.1, from coordinate 1,554 downwards.
ATAATCTTTGAATCAGGCGACGACTTGGATGACTTTGTAATAATGCTCTCCCAAAAATGCGGAAAAAGCCTAACCTTAGCAGACCCATTGCTTGACGCAGCCCTGCCTGACGGAAGCCGTGTGCAGATAACCTACGGAAGCAAAGACATCTCAAGAAGGGGCTCAAACTTCACAATCCGTAAATTCACAGAAAACCCATTAACACCAACAGACTTAATCAACGGGGAGACAATTGACGCAGACACTCTTGCATACCTATGGTACACAATAGAGCACAATATGAGCATGCTTGTTAGCGGAGCAACAGCTTCAGGAAAAACCACTTTCTTAAACGCATTAAGCCTATTCATTAGGCCTGAATTCAAAATCGTCAGCATTGAAGATACTGCAGAGCTAAGGCTGCCCCACCACAACTGGATAGCGCAGACAGCAAGGCAAGGATTCGGAAACAAGCAATACGGAGAGATAACAATGTACCACTTATTAAAAGCAGGATTAAGGCAAAGGCCGGACTACATAATCTTAGGAGAGGTAAGAGGTGAAGAGGCATCAGTATTATTCCAGGGAATGGCAACAGGCCACCCCGCATTAGGAACAATACACGCCGACAACATGCCCGCAGTAGTTGACAGGCTCACCAATAAGCCAATAGATTTGCCTAAAACCATGCTTGAAAATCTTGACATAATAGTATTCATGGAAAAATTCAAGATTGGCGGAAAATCAATAAGGAAAGTAAAAGAAGTAGTAGAAATAGTGGGATACGACTACAAAAACAAGGAATTAATAAGCAACAGCGCATTCAAATGGAACAACTCCTCCCAAAAATTTGACTCATTTGAAAGCGTTATACTTGACAAGATACAGCAAAAAAGCGGATTCGGAGTTGAAGAATTAAAACTTGACATGACCAGAAGGATAAAACTCTTAAAATATTTGTCAGAAAAAAAAATAAACGATTACAAAACATTCTCAATATACATCAGCAGATTCTACACCAACCCAAGCTTTGTTGAAACGCTAAAATAATGCCGCCAAATAAAGGGAAAATTATTTAAATGACTTTATTTATTAAGTAAACCTGAATGGAAAAAAGTGAGTTTCGCCGGAGCTACGCAGAGCTGGAAAGCATAATATTGGAAAATATTAATGAATGCAATATAATAAAGCCATCCAAAAACCAAGAATTCTCCCAAAAAGCAGCAGACTTCTACGAAAAAACCGATTATTTCTCATGGATTCTAAGAAACAGCCACGGCTACAAAGACTATCTATTATGGTCAACTGACTCGGAAGCCCATGGAAGCGATGTATGCGCAATAAAATCAGAAGAACTGATAACTTACAAGCACATGCCGGGGCATGGATGGCATAACATTATGATTAAGACATCGCAAATATTAAGCTCAGCAATAGCAGGATACTCGCTAACTCATAATCACAGAATGGAAAAAATAGTTGAGCAATATTCCAACGCAATAATCGCAACAATGAAAGGAATGGTCTATGACTCTAATGACGAGCTGCAATTTTTGATGGCAAGAAACATTATAC
>CAZMEY010000013.1:0-14558 GCA_964565435.1 Candidatus Woesearchaeota archaeon | reverse complement strand
TGATTCATACAAAAATTTTACTTCATCAGCGCTTATTGATCTGTTATATATTGAAAGCTCATCAAAGCCTCCAAAAGCATACGGAGTTCCGGCACCTCTGACTGCCAAATATAATGGAGATGTGTTGTTAGTGTAAGTTGCTGTAGTGTCTGCTGCTGTGCCCACTAAAACTCCGTCAACATAAAGTGACAATAGCTCGCCTGTTTTTACCCCGACAATGTGATGCCATAATCCAAGAAAAACATCTGAGTAACTTATTGTAGGATTATTGCTTGATGTATCATAACGCGAAAAATAAATTGTTTCACTTGTTGTTAAAAATCTGAAAACAAATGGGTATCCGTAAGAGCCTGCCCATTTTTCAAGTATCACATGGGAGCTTGAACTATAACGGTTAACCCAAAAAGATACTGCAAAATCATCATTTACCCCGAAGTTGAAGCTGCTTCCTGAAACACTTGCACTATTGCTTCCTGTAAAATTAAGCGCACCATTTGAAACTCCTGATGTCCTTATATCATTAGTCATGACAAAATTATTGCTGTGAGCTGTTGAATCATACGCGCTTGCCCCTGCTCCTTCATCAAAGTGCCATAATCCTATAGTGCTTCCATAGAGTGAGCCGTGATTATTATTGCCAGAGTAATCCTTGACATTCGCGCCATCCTCGCTGAAGTGGTATGATGCAACCAATCCAGTGGTGTTATAAGTTTCAGGGTTCACTTCTATTTGATAATCAGTTAAAGCGCTGCCCGCATTGCTTAAATAGATTTTTTTCCTTAATAAGAATGAAGTATTGGTCCAGTCATTATACATATCTCCATTAAAGCAAAGATGGGTTATGTTTCCAAAATTGTCATTCTCTCCATCATCTCCGCAGCATGAGTAATTATGATTCCATGAAACTTGAATATCATCAAGGTATGATACTGTTTGGGTTGCTTGATAGCTGTATAAATAAAATGAAGCTGCGGGCTGGGTGAAAAAATTATTTACCTCATAGTGGTTTCCATTATTTGTAAAAATGCTCCATTCATCACCAAGCTTTCTAAACCATGCATCAACATGAGTAGTGTTAACAAAGATTATTTTAGTTTCGTACCAGTTGCCGTTATAAACAACATTATCAGCAAGCTTTATTCCATTCCCTGATGAGTTGATTATGTATAAATCATTTCCGAAGACATAAAAGGTTATTCTACCATTATTATAATTACTTGCCCTTAAATCCCACCTAAATTGAGGAGTTCCTGAATCAAAATAAAATTTCCAGCCAATCCAATCCCCTGGAATTATTGAACGCTGGGAATTAAAATTGAACATTGACCCTGCCGCAATTGTTGTATTATTATCAACTATTTTTCCAACAAGATTATCATTAAATATGTATGAAGTGAAATTATAATTATTTATTAAAGTCCATGCATTCCACTCCCCGTTGGAATTAGAAGCTCCCCTTAAGTAAGTGTTGTTGGCATAGCTTTCAAAATCTTCCTCATAGTTTTCGTCATTCACGCTGCCAAAAAACCAAACATGGCCATAATGATTGCATGCTTCGCTATAAGTGTCAATTTCTTGGTTAAAATAATTCCCGCTTTGGCAAAAATGAGTGGAGCTCCCAATTGAGCCGTTAAAGAAATTATCATTAACTTCGTCATCCCCGCAGCATGAAAGGGTTCTGTTAGAAAATGCTAAAGTCCTATCATTTCCTGCATAAACCGCGTCATAATAAAATGTTGATTCCTGACTCCAATCAGAATATGATAAATAGAGGTGATTAAAAACATTATCAGGAATATTTGAATTTTTTGAAAATCTTAAAACTCCATCAATGTATACATTAATGGAAGTATTCTTGACATAGTCTATGACTACATGATACCACTGGTTTGCATTATAAGTCTGCAAAACATCATTAAAACCATTAAACCATGCGGCTATGTTTCCAGCGCTATTAAATATAAACGCAAACGCCCAGCTCCAAGGGCTTTTTTGCACGCCCAATATAACATTATTCCTGTTGGTCTGCGAGGGATTGATATAAAATGATAGGTATCTGCTTCCTACAATGTCTTTTCTTAGATTGCTTTTTCCAACAATATCAAATTTAACGGGATTAAGGTGATTCATATACTCATCTTGTATGATTGCAGTTGCATTATATACACTCCAGTTTAACAAATTTCCGCTATAACCCCACTCAAAAAAACCTTCTTGTTTATGATTAATGCTGCCATTTACCCAAGTATATCCATAAGTATTGCAAATGTTTTCATTAAAATCAATAAATTCTTTTACATATTCTCCGCTTTGGCAAAATAGATTAGTTGTGCTTATTGTCCCTGAATAAAAATTATCAAAGCCCCCATTGTTTCCGCAGCATGAGCCTCCATCCCCTATTGTTTCCTGATTGAACCATATATGCCCCCCATTCCTGCAATCCTGCTCATTGTTATCAAGGGTTGAATAGAAACCTGCCAATTCAGTGTTTTTTTCCCCTGTGCTGAATATTGAAAAATGCTTATTTTTATTATAGATTATTTCTATGCTTAAATCTTCCCCTGCAGGCTTTGTTGAATAATTTATTTCAATCATGCTGTTAGGGCTTATTGAACCCTCCAACATATAATCAATCAATTCATCATTTATCCGCACAATGAGCTCGGTTATTTTTGAAGAGCCGCTATTGACCAGCATCACCCTTGAGCCTGTTATGCTTACAAGCGCAAGCTCGGAGTTGTCAAACATTTCGCTGTCTTCAACATCAATATTTGAGCTTAGCCTTTCCTGCGCTGATGAAAGGAAAAAAAAAGCCGCAGCTCCTGCAAAAATGGTTATTAAAATAATAAGAACAACGCTGATAATGGGAGTTATTGCTTTCATTAATAAAAGAATATCCCTGAATTATTTATAAAATTATTTCATAAGGGATTCAAGTGCTTTCCTTACATCTTCAACCTTTGCCTGATACTCAGTTGCTTTCAATGCTTGGCCTAAAAGGTAGTTGAAACTTTGGCTGTTGCCAGATTTGTAATCATTGACTGCTTTTTCGTTTTTTGACAATACTTCTTTTGCTATTTTTTCCAATTTATCGGCTGAAAGCTCTTTTACTCCTTTATCCTTGATTAATTGCTCAATTGTTTTTCCGCTGCCAACCAAGTCTTTAATCAATTCTTTTCCAAGCCTTTCAGTGATTTTGCCTGATTTGATTGACTGCAAAAAGCCAGTGAAATTTTCAGCTGACACTTTGCTTTTCTTTATTGATACTCCATTATAATTTAGGCATTTTAATAAATGGGTTAGCATCCAGTTTGAAAGCAGGGTATAATCCTTGAATGCTTTGGCGCAATTTTCAAAAAAGTCTGCCAAGTTCTTGTCAGTGTATATTATTGCAATAGCCGATTCTTTTTGCAGCTTGTATTCCTTGACAAACCTTATTATTCTTTCATCAGGCAATTCACTCATTTTTGAAAATATTTCTTTCAATCTTTTATCATCCATTGATTGCCAGCTTAAGTCAGGCTCAAAGATGTAGCCGTAATCAGCTTCCGACTCCTTAATCCTCAATGATTTGGTTGTTTTTGATTTTTCGCTGTAAGCCCTTGTCTCTTGTAATTTAATGAATATTCCCTGCTTGGCCATTATTTTCTGCCTATTGTATTCATACTCCAATGCTTTGATAATATTGTGAAAGCCGGTGATGTTTTTCACTTCAACCCTTGCGCCACCTTTAACGCTTATGTTAGCATCAGCCTTCATTATCATTTCCGGATCATAAATATTAAGATGCTCAAGTATTGCCCTTAATTTAGTCAAAAATGTTCCGACTTCATCAGGGCTGTTAAAATCAGGGTCTGTGACTATCTCTATTAAAGGGGTTCCTGCCCTGTTATAATCAACCAAGGTGTAATCACTGTTGGTTATATCCCCTCCAACATGCAATAATTTTCCGGGGTCTTCTTCAATATGCGCCCGTCTAATCCTTATTTTTTTGCTCTCACCTTTGTAATCTATTGACAAGTGCCCGTTTATCCCAACAGGTATTTCATATTGCGTTATTTGGAAGTTCTTGGTCATGTCAGGGTAAAAATAGGATTTCCTGCTAAAGAAGACATTTTTTGGTATTTCGCAATTAAGAGCTTTAGCAATCATTATTCCATTGTCAAATACCTGCCTGTTAAGCATTGGCTTGCTTCCGGGAAACCCCAAGCATATTGGGCAGACTAAAGTGTTTGGCTCTGCATCTTTTGAAGTATTCGGGCAGCTGCAAAAAATCTTGGATTTGGTGTTCATCTGGGCGTGAATCTCTAAGCCTATTATGCATTTAATCTCTTCGCTCATTTCTTGGATGCCACCTCATACGCTTTTGCAATGCTTAAGATTTTTAATTCATTCAAATGGTCAGCCATTACATGGAATCCTATTGGCAATCCTTTTTTGTCAAAACCGCAAGGCACATTAATCATTGGAATGCCTGCCAGGTTAGGCCCAACAGTCAATAAATCGCTTTGGTAGACCTGCAAAGGGTCAAGCTTTTCTGTCTCGTCAAATCTTGGGGCTGTAAACATCATTGTAGGAGACAATAATGCGTCGCATTTTTCAAACGCTTTCTTGTAATCATTTATTATTAAAGTCCTTGCCTTCATTGCCTTAAGATAATATTGGCTCCTGTACCCGCTCATTCTTGCAAATGTGCCTATTATTATTCTTCTCTTTGCTTCATCTCCGAAATATTTGCTTCTAACCTTTGAATAATATTCTCCATAATCCATGTTTTTGTCAAATTCAGCTTTTGCGCCATACCTTAACCCGTCCAATTTGGATAGGTTTGTTGAGGCTTCGCTCACTGCTGCTAAGTAATAAGCTGACAAATGGTATTTGGTCAATTTTAAATCAATGTCTATGAATTTCACTCCCAATTTTTTCAAGGCGTTTATTGCTTCATTCACTTTTTCTTTCACTTCTTCCGAGCAATTGTCAAAGTATTGCTTTGGCAAGCCTATAGTGTAATCATTTATTTTTTCATATTTAGAGTAATCAATTTTTTTTGTTTTAAGGGATGTTTGGTCTTTCTCGTCGTTTCCGCTGATAATATTCAAAGCCAAAGCCAATTCATCAACGCTTTTAGCCATTGGCCCAATCTTGTCTAAGCTGCTGGCATAATCTATTAATCCATGCCTGCTGACCAACCCGTAAGTCGGAGTCAATCCATAGACTCCGCAGAAAAAGCTTGGGCAGCTAATGCTTCCCCCCGTTGACTCACCTAAGCTTAAATGGGGAAAATCCGCCAATTGCGTTATGCATGCGCTTCCCCCTGAGCTTCCCCCAGTCACTCTTGAGATATCTATTGGGTTTTTTGGAGCTCCATAAGCGCAGTTTGTGCTAAAGCTTCCGAATCCGAACTCATCCATTGCAGTCTTTCCAATAATCACTGCACCTTGGGCTTTCAATTTTTCAACAGCATTGGCGTCAAAGGTTGGAATATAGCCTTGAAGCATCTTGCTTCCTGCAGTGCACTGCACATCTTTGACGCAGATTCCGTCTTTTATACTTACAGGCACTCCGCATAATAACCCATTTTTTTCCTTGTCGGCTTTTTTTGCCATTTTGATTGCTTCTTCTTCGCAGATTGTTATAAAACAATGGTATTTATCATTTAATTCCCTGCATTTTTTTATGACTGCTTTTATTGTGTCTTCAGCGCTTATCTCGCCTTTTTTCACTTTGCCGACATATTCTTCAATATTCATTTTCAAAAATCTAACCTGCTATTTTTTTAAACCCGTATCTTTGCTCATAATAATCAAGCACTTCTTGGGCTTCATCCTCAGGGTTTAATGCCTGAAATTCAGGCTCAAAATCCCCATCATCCTCATAAGCTAAATCCTTTAATTCATTTATGTTAATCATTATTATCACACTATTTTTGGCGCTTTATAATACCCTTCTTGTGTATGGCATGCTATTTTGAAAGCCTCATCCCTTTTAAGGCACTTCCCTATTTCATCATCCCTTAAGACATTTTCCGTCCTTATTGGATGAAAGCTCGGCTCAACATTTTCAACATCCAATTCATCAAGCAGCTTAAAATCCTCAAAGATGTCATTCAATTGCCTTGAAAACTTTAAAACCTCCTCTTCGGTAAGGTTAATCCTGGCGGTTTTTGCCACATGCCTCACTGTTTCCCCATCAATCATAGGATAATCATTAAATTCCTGCTTTTTTAAATATTATTCCTCCACATTATTATTGAATAATATAAGGGGATTAATCGCTCAAAGTATATCTTAATACTGCTGCAATTCCTGATAAGTTGTCTATCTGCTCACCTATCTCTGAATCGGAGTTTATTATGCTTATATTTGCTCCTAAATTGCCTGCAATATTTAGCAATTTATCAAGCTCATTATAGGATCCATTGGTTTTGGCATTTTTGATAAAATTTGTTGTAATTATTATCTCTTTTGCAGCGCCTTTATCAACCGCTTCCTTGACTTTTTTATACCCATAAGTTGAGCTCTTGTTTTTTGAAATCAGCTCAAGCAAGGAATTCACAAGTAATTGCTGCTCATAATATTGGGTTTGGGAAAGCACTTTCTCCGCCTCCCCAGAATTCATTAATTCTTTTATCCCATTTCTGCTGCCATAGTTTATCTTGGCAAAGCTTGACCTGTTTTTCAGATAATCATAATCATTTATTTTTGATTTCAATGCATCAATTAAGCTCATTGTCGCTCCAATCAATACATTTTTGGATTTCCTGTTTTTTGCCAATTCATTAATGGTTGAAAGCAATGTTTTGACAAAATCCACCTTGTTTTTCTCAAAGCTTGCAATCTCTTTCTTGCCCCCCAATTCCTCACTAAGTGTTGTTGAATATTCCATTGAATAATTGTGGTAATATGCTATCTCTGCATCCCCGTAATCCGCAGCCACAAGCATAATTTTTGAATCACTTTTAGAGCTTTTATTGATGTATTCAAAATCAATGCTTGACCATTCTTTAACAATAGTTAACTCATCATTGGCTGATAATATAAATGAATGATATTCCCCTTTCTGGACCCTGTCATCGCTTGAATGGATAATTTTTCCCAATATCTTCAGATTATCCCCAAATTCCTGGAATTCAACCTTTTCAGCTTCAAGCTCTATGAATACCTGCTTTCTCTCGCTTTCCTTGTCGCTTACAATGATTTTCCGATAAGTCTTTCCCTTGACAACGCATTTTGGAACTATTATTTGGGATAGATACCACAAGTCATCCAAGGATTCAATCTTTACAGAAACCTCCCCGTTTTTCAAATCTTTCCTTATTATTTTCATTCAAGCACCTCAAAAGAATCAATCTTGCCATCCCCATTCAAGTCATTGCCTTTGACTATCCTGCAAAAATCCTTGTCTTTGGAATAATCTTTAAGTATTTCGCTAGGGGAATTTATGAGGGAATAAATGGCTGAATAAGTGCCGCTTTTGCCAACACCTGCAAAGATTATTATTGCCTTTTTGGGATTATTAGGGTTTTTTATTTTTTGTATTACACCAATTGAGGATTCATTGTATTCAATCCCTGTTTTCTGGCTCTTTAATCCCTTGCCAAAATTGGCGCTTGGCGCTTCTCCCACAAAATCAATTGAAAACCTTGAAGGGAAAAATTCATTGAACTCGAGAGAGATGACATTTATTCCCGGCCCGCCTATCAAGATAAAATTCCCTGAATAATCCGCTTTTAATTTAGCATCAGTGTCAAGCATTATTGAATCGGGATTGAAAAAAGAGATATAATTGCCCAAAAAAAATGAAAGCATTGAAGAATAATGCGCATCCTTTGCCCAAGTCTTCAATAAGCCATGGGGCTCAGGGCTTCCAACAATTATTTTTCCGCTGAACTCTTTTAAATTAAACTCCCTAAAAAAATCAAGTATTTTAGAGCTTTCTGCATTTTCTTTCACTTTTAAGCTAAGGCCATAAATATCTGCAATTGGCGCATAAAACTTTGCATTGGCTCCCTTTATCTTTTCCTCCTTGACAACCGCAATAATGCCTGCCTTAAATAATTGATTAATATGATAATACACCTTTTGCTCATGAAGACCCAATGTTTTCGCAATCTTCAATGAATAGCTTGGCTCTTTATCCAAAAGCAGCAATATTTTCCAGCCAATCTCTGAAACTATTGGCATTAAATCCCTATTTGAATTAAGCAATTTCATAACCATTATAAAAATATTAATAATAGTTTTTGTTTTTTAAATATTATTATTGCTTTAAAAAATAGAAAAATTATCCAATGATTTGGGATTTTATAAAGATTGCCCGGAAAAAAACGAAAATATTGCTATTATTAAAAATATTATAATAGTTTAATTGGATTAAAATTGAATAAAAGCAGGTTTTTCTATTTTCTTTGAAAAAGTAGCCCCTTCCCTTATGAACTTCTTTTAAATCATCTTTTTAAACACTCCTTTTTTATTAAGCTTTTATGAAAGCAGTAATCTTAGCTGCAGGAGAGGGCAGCAGGATATGGCCTATTAGCGAAAATGTTCCAAAGCCATTGATTAAGATTCTTGGAAAATACTTTTTGGAGTACCAAATTATTGAATTGTCAAGAATTGGAATAAAAGATGTAATTATTGTCAAAGGAAAGAATTTTAGCGAATTATTTGAAATGTTCAAAAATGAGATGAGCGAAAAATACGGTACAATCATTACTTATATGGTGCAGGAGGATTCTTTGGGCACAGGAGATGCTTTTTTGACTGCTAAAAACATTATTGAGGAGCCTTTTATAGGAATAATGGGGGATAATCATTATCAGGCAAGCGATATTGAAAAAATGATTGATATACATAAAAAAACTGGAAAATCCATTATTGGAGGCTATTCTGTCCCTAATCCTGAGAACTATGGAGTTATTTTTTGCGATGAAGGCAAGAATGTCAAGAATATTATTGAAAAGCCGAAGAACCCTGAAAGCAACCTGATAAATGCAGGAATCTATATATTCAATCCCGTAATTTTTGAATTGATTAACCATGTAAAGCCGCAAGAGAATGGAGAGATTTACATTACTGACGCAATAAATGAGCTGGCGGCAATTGAGGGAATGGTTTGCGAGCAGATAGAGACATGGTATGATTTGGGCAAGCCTTACCAAATCCTTCCATTAACTAAGTTTTTTTTCAAAAATTACAAGAGATACAATGAGATGAGCAGGTATGCTGAATACAAAAACGGCGTGCTTGTTGCGCCAAGCGCTGTTATTGGGCAGAATGTTGAGTTTTATCCCGGGAAGGGAGTGATAATTATTGAGGAAAATGCCAAAGTTTTGGGCAGCACAATAATAATTGGGAACAATTATGTTGGCCCTGAGTGCGAGTTAATGAATTCAATAATAAGGGAAACAACTGTTTTAATTGGAAAGAATGTTGTCAAAAATTCGGAGATAAAGAATTCAACGCTTGGCTTGGAGACAAAAGCCCCTCATTTCAATTATATTGGGGATTCTTACATTGGAGAAAATTGCAATTTTGGGGCAGGGACAAAGATTGCCAATCAAAGGAATGACAAGAAAAATATTAAGATGTTTATTGAAAAAAAAGGGCAGCTTATTGATACTGGATTAAACAAATTGGGAATATTCACAGGCAACAATGTGCGCTTTGGCATTAATTCAATGATTGCGCAGCCCGGAGTGCTTATTGGCTCAAATGTATCCATTGCTCCTGGGGAAAAGGTTTTCAGGAACAAGGTGACTAATTGATGGATTTAAAAATTGAAGATATAACAACTGTTTATGACAATATTGAAAGGATTAATTGGATTGTTTTTAGAAATATAGATTATTTAGATAAATATTACAAAAATAAGGAGGAATCATTGAAAGAAAATGCAATAGTGGGGCTTAAATGGGCAAAGGAAGAATTAAGTATTAAAGAAAGCATTGAAGAATTGCTAGAATATGGCTCAAACGCGGGAATTAAAATAAAAAATGATTATATTAATAAAGAATATTCCAAAGTTAATTATCAAGGAATAAAATCGGAAAAGCTGGGAATATCAGAAAATATTGGAAAAATTTTATTTGATTCAATGATAAGAACGCATCTTCAAGGTCTTGATGGATTATGCAAATATATAGAATCCAAATTTAATGGAATAGGCATAAATGATTATTCATTGATTAATGAAGCTTATGAAAATATTTGCATGAAATACGAAGAGAACAAAACAAGCGAATTATCTGGGAATATGAGAAAGATTAACAAAAAGCCTTCAATTGATGAGCTTAATGCTTTTTTAGAATCAAACAAAGCAAATGATGCTATTAAAGAAAAAGTGTTGAAGAATTTCGGTTTTTAGCAATCAGAGTCATCAAGGTCATAGTAGCCATCTTCATCATTGTCAACGCCGTCATTGCACCAAGTCTCTGTTGAGCACTCGCCAGAATACCTTTCATATTCTTGGCAATAACTTATTCCAACTCCTGACAATGCAGTTGGTATTTCAATGCTCCAAGAATTGTCAGATGAGTCATACAAAAATGATGTGTGATATCCTGAGGAATTCAAGAAAGTTGTCATTAATTGCCCATAATTTATTTTATAAAACATCATTAATGCTGCAATATTTGGCTTTGCTATGCTTGCAAAGCTGGAATATTCCCCATTTCTCACTATGGTTGAATTAAGGGTGCTATAAGGAGGGGAAGAGCCTATTGTGTATAATAATATAAATGAATCATCAATAGATTGGGAAAAAACTGTTCCAGAATCATTAAATAATTCATTATTCAATTTGTAAGAATCCGTTGAATTAAAGACAATAACTTCATTGATTGAATTATTTTTATAAACAACAATGGTTTCGCCATTGTCATTGATGCTTACTGAGCTAATTGATGACACAGTGGTATCATTGAAAAGAGTCAATGTCTCGCCCCAATTATTATTAAAAATAGTATAATTTGCAATGCCTTCAATAAACCAGAAAGCAATCATTTGATTTTCATTATCGCTTAATGAAAATAAAAAGTTATCAGTAAAGTTCTCTTCGCCAATCCCCAGATTTGTTATTTTTTCAAAATACTCAAACTCCCTTCCAATAGTGTAATTTGTGTAAACTAAATCGCACCCAGAATTATAGCTTATTGTGCAATTGGTGAAAACAGCATGGATATTGTTTCCATAGCCACCCCCATCTACTTCATGAGAATTCCATGATTCATGGGTTAAATTTGACACTTGATAGCCGCTTCCATTATAAGCAATGTATATTATCTGATGCCCTTTGCCTAAAAGATTGAAGGAATTAATGTTTGAAAAAATTGGCTTTCCATTATATAACTCTCCTCCAGGAGCATAGACAATAGTTCTATTGCCAGAAAATGTTGAATCATTTTTGATTATGCTCTCTATTGCAACTATTGAATCATCAACTCCATTATAATCTTCATGCTGGTACATGAATATTTTTATCCCGCAATCATCAAAGCAATTAATTGCATTTTCTCCTATTGAAAGGCTGCAGATATTATCTCCGCACAAGGATTCAACAAAGCCTGAAGCTTCAGTGTTGACTATTGCAGGGCTTTTATCTTGCTCAGTCTTGCCTTTATTATATATTACTTTTATTTCCAAATCTTCCCCAATAATCCTATTAGTATAATTTATCTCCCTAAATTCTCCTGGCATTATTGGCTCATCCAAGGTATAATTCAATAGCTCCCCATTGATTAATACAACCATCTCAGTTACTGGCGAATTGCCGTCATTTCTCACTAATGCTTGGCTGCCAGTGATGCTGACAAGATTAAGCCTTGAATTGTCCAAGTAAGGCGAGCCCTCAATTGCTCCGCTACTTTGGAGGTTATTGACTTCTGAAGTGATGAAAAAATACGCGCCAGCACTCGCAACAATAGTAAGCATTATAAGAAGTATCACACTAACTACTGGAGTAATGGCTTTATGCATGTATAATTGTGAGTTTTCAATATTTTAAAAAAGTTATTATAAAAAGCTTGCAATTATCCCTATAAGGAAGAATATTGCTGTAATTATTGGCAAAAAATTCCCGAAAGGCGCCTTATAATCCAGTTTGTTCTTTAATTTTTTTCTTTCAAAGATTACAGTAATGCATACAAGCACTGCAAATATTCCCGCAATGACTGCTCCAGTAAATGCCAATGTATTCATAAATGTTGGCCCGGCAAGTAATATGAAAAATAGCGGCACAAACATTGCCATAAAGCTGCTTAAAGTGGAATTGATTCCATAATCATCGGATAGCATATCTTTGAGCAGCATTCCGCTCATGATGAATGAGCCAGTCATTGCAAACAATGCTATCAAATTGCCTATTAATCCCACAATTCCAGATAAACTTTCTGTCGCTATATCCGCCACATTATTGCCAAAGACCCCTAAGATTATTGTGGCAAAGCCTGCGAAAAATATAAACGCCAAGAGCATTCCAAAAAAACCGATCTTGGTCATTAAATCCTTTTTACCATTAGTTATCAATTCAACTTGAGCCATAATATTGTATCCTCCAAAGCTGAAAAGTATTACTCCAAAAGGCACTATTAAATCATTATTTGACTGGAAGGATAGATTAGAAAAAGAGAAATCTTTTCCGAGGAATATTGCCATTATTATCAAAAAAGAAAACAATGCCAATTCTATGAAGAATGCGGCTTTCTTAATGCTGCCTAACCCCCTTAAAACAAAGATGAATACCAGCGCAAAATACGCAATCATGCAGTATGTCTGATTAATTCCAGTCATATTTGACAAAATTTTTGAGCTCCCAAGCAAGTAAGCAATTATTGCCCCAATACTTATTAACGCAAAGATTATGCTGGAAAAAATGCCCCATTTTTTGCCCAAATATTTTCCAATCATTCCCGGCATTTGATGGACCTTTTTTGTATTCAAAACTATTTCAGTGGTGAAAAGGCACATTGCAAACATGAAAAAAGCGACTATTATCATTAATATTATTCCGTTAAAATATCCACTAATAGTGAGGGCTTTAGGTATGCCTAAGAATCCTGCGCCAATAATTGTGCCCATCAAAGTGGCAAGCCCTAGAAAGAATCTTTTGGTTTCGTCTTTCATAAAAGAATCAAAGATTTTGCGCATTTAAAAAGTTTCAGTGAAAAATGGGATAAATCATTATTCAACAAAAGGCAAGCTGTTTTTCCAGGTTGAATTCAATTCGCCATTGCCGACCATGCACCTAAATATCCATGAACCGGAATATCTTAAAACATCGCTTAAGAAAAAATTTTCATAATCGTGATTCCCTAAAATAATTCCTGAAGCATTTAAGCCGCCATTAAGCAGCCATTCATAATAATATTCTGAATCAATTGATGAATTAAACACAAACGCTGTGCAATACCCAAGCAAATGCGTTGAATTAGCAATAACGCTTGCATTGATAACTATTGGATTATAATCATTTACAAATCCTGAATTTTCGGTATTTATCTCTTTTGGGCTGACAAATAATGCGTTTTTTTTATTGTAAAATATTTTAATAGTCAAATCAACCCCCACCAATTGAAGAGGATAATTAATTTCAATAATCCCCTCCGGAAGAATTGGATTTTGCAGTGTAAAATTAAGAGGTTCATTATTAATCAATATTAAAATATCATTGATAGGGCTTAATCCGTCATTCATTATTATCATTTTTGAGCCAGTGACACTTAAAAGCCTAATATTGGAGTTGTCAAATATTTGGTCACCATCAACGCTCCCCTGCAGTTCAAATAATATTTCTTCAAAGAAAAAATAAGCACCAACACCTATACTTACAGTGAGAATAACCAATAAAACCACACTTACAACTGGGGAAACCAATTTTTTCATTGGTAAAATAATGTGCCCCTTATTAAAAAAATCTTGTTTTAGGCAATCTTTAAAAAATGCAAAATAACAATTAATAAATAAGTCCCAGTAGTCTAGTCCGGTCAAGGACACCAGCCTCTCAAGCCGGTAACCCGGGTTCAAATCCCGGCTGGGACATTCTGCTATCTTTTCCTAACGTCCCATGTTCTTTTTATAGTGCTTCAGGAGCAATGGTAATTATGAACGAAAGATGGCAAATCCACAAATATGCTAAGGTTCTAGCGTGGAGAGTAGAAGGAATAAAGAGTTGCAAGCACTGCAGTGAAGCAAACAGCAAGCACTTGCTAAATTTTTACAACTACTTATTCGCTGAAGGATTAAGCGTTCCAAGAGTAGAAAAATACATGTGCCTACTGTCAAGATTTGACAAAGAAATGAAAGGGAAAAACTTCCTAGAAATTGACAAAAACGACATAATAAGCTTCTTAGCATGGCTTGAAACCACTAATTATAGTGAATGGACTAAGAAAGGCTACAAAGTCGCCCTTAAAAAATTCTACAAATGGTCAAACAATGGAGAATTGCCAAAACTAGTAAGCTGGATTAAATCAGGAATGAAAAACGAGAAAAAATTATTACCTCAGGAATTAATAACACCTGAAGAAGTAATCAAACTAATAAACTGCGCAACTAACCCTAGAG
>CAZMEY010000012.1:298-15331 GCA_964565435.1 Candidatus Woesearchaeota archaeon | reverse complement strand
ATAGCCCTGCCAGGATTCGAACCTGGGTTATCTGGTTCAAAGCCAGAAGTCCTTGACCACTAGACTACAGGGCTGATAAGGTCTATAATTAAAAAAAAATGTTTATTTTAAAAAATCTTTCATTTTTTGAATTTGGACTTAATCGCTGAGTTGGCTTTGTCTATGCAATCCATTAAGGTTAAGATTATGTCATAATCAGTCTTTTGTATGATTATATCATTCATTGCTTCCAGTTTAATAGTAAGCCTCATGTCAACTTTGTTGTTGTTATTGTCATTGTGGACTAGCTTGATGAAGAGCTTGATCCCCTCAATTTTTGGCTGAATCTTAGGGGACACTTTAAGCCCGTTTTTTATTATTTTTTTAATCTCGCTTCCTAAGCCAGAAGGTATCTCCCCTGCAAGCTCAATGCTCGCTTCTGAGCCTGAGCTTAGGCTTTTTAATAGCTTTAATATGCTGCACCTGTCAATTGCGCCAATGGGCTCATTGTCTGAGTTGACAATTATTAATCCAAGCAAATGGTTCTTTAGCATTTCATCCGCTGCCATAAATAAATCAGCTACTGCACTTATTCCTTTTTCTTTGGCAATAATATCAGAGATGGAATTTTTTAGGATGCTAAATTTTTTCCCATTGACATCATATTTATTGTTTTTATTGGAAATCATTCCATACATTCTTCTCATAATATCTATTGAAAGAACTGTTCCAATCATTTTTCCATTCTTATCAACAACTGGCAATTTATCCCTTTTATTAAAGCTCATAAGGTTTTTTGCTTCGCCAATAGTTGATAATTCAGACAAGGGAGATATTTTTTTAATATTAATGTCTGTTAATGGAATCCCTTTAAGCTTGCTTTTGTAATGGCTTATTAAGTCATAATCGCTCACAAACCCTTTCAATGCGCCAAATTCATTTACTACAGGAAGGCCTGTAATGCCTGAATTAACCATTAAGCTTATTGCCTGCTCTTTTGAATCCTTTTCAAATAGTTCAGGCACTGATTCAATGAAATTTTCAGCCTTGCTATTTGGGCTTGAATTCAGCCTGGATAATATGCTGCTATGAGTGATTATCCCCAAAACCCTGCCCTTGGCATCAAGTATGGGCAATTCCTTATAATGGTTATCATCCATTATCCTTAAAGCGTCAATCACTGCGCTGGACTCATTAATGGATGCGACTTTTTTAGTCATTATTTCGCTTATCATGATTAAATATTATGAATACATAGTTTATATAAATTTTGAATTTTTATAACATATTTAAAATAAAAATTAGTCATTTACTCTAACTTGCTTTTTAATATTTTTTTTGTTATATATTCAAAATGAAGCCCATAAATTGCCATTTCAATTGCTAAAGGAAATTTTTTTGCATTTGTGAATATTGTTTTGAAAAAAAGTTTCCAATAAAGGAATCTTGATTTTGAAATTATCCCTATTTCCCATACACTTTTTAAAAAAGGCTTTATTGATGATAAAGAAAATTTCACTTTCACTGTTGGAATATAATTTTTCAAAAAAATTTCAATTCTTTTATAATAATTAGAGGGAGAATAAATTGTTTTTAATATCATTTTGTACCCATTAATTAATGCTTTTTTTCCCATTTTTGGAATAAAATTCACTGAATCATTGCAGTTTTCTCCTGTTGAGTTTGAAATTATTCTTCCTTCTTTTTTCAGCCTATCCCATAATTGCGTTTTTGGCAAAGCATTAAGAATTCCAACCATTGCTGTTGTTATTCCTGATTTTTGGATAAAATCAATCTGAGTTTTAAAAATTGATTTTTTGTCATTATCAAATCCAACTATGAATCCTGCCATAACCTGCATTCCGTGCTGCTGGATTTTTTTAACAGAATTTAACAAATCTTTATTTACATTTTGGTATTTGCTGCATTCTTTAAGGCTTTCAACTGATGGAGTTTCAATGCCTAAGAAGACTTTTTCAAAATTTGCCTTGCTCATAAGGCTCATTAATTCTTCATCATCTGATAAATTAATGCTTGCTTCAGTTAAAAATTTGAAAGGATATTCATGTTTTTTTTGCCAAATAATCAAAGATTTGAGCATTTTTTTTACATTTGTTTTGTTGCCTATAAAGTTATCATCAACTATGAAAACTCCCCCCTTCCAGCCAATAGAATGCAATGCGTCAAATTCGTTCATCATTTGAGAAGAAGTTTTGGTTCGGGGAATTCTGCCATTCATTATTATTATGTCACAAAATTCACAATTGAAAGGGCATCCTCTTGAATATTGAACTTGTATGCATGCATAATCTTTTATGTTTATCAACTCCCACATAGGAAGAGGAGTTTTTGTTATGTCAGGTCGAATGCTTGAAGTGTATATTTTTTTGGGATTGCCTTTTTTCAAATCTTTCAAAAATAAAGGGAGGGTAATTTCTCCTTCATTTAAAATAAAATGGTCAACATCAGAGAATTCCTGGTATGATGATGTGAAGGCTGGTCCTCCCGCAATAATCATTTTTCCTTTATTTTTAACATTTTTAATTATTTTTTTAGCGTCATCTTTCTGCACAAGCATTGCGCTGATTAAAACCATATCAGCCCATTCAATGTCAGAATTTTTCAATTTATTTATATTGCAGTCAACAAGTTTTTTATTCCAATTTGTTGGAAGCAGTGATGCCACAGTAAGCAAGCCCAAAGGAGGGTATGATGCTTTCTTTGAAACAAAACTTAATACTTTACTAAAACTCCAAAAAGTGTCTGGATATTTTGGATAAACTAGTAATATATTCATTTTAAATAAAATTAATTATAATTATAAAAATATATGCTTATTAATATTTTTTTGTCATATAATATCCTTTAAGGAAATAGCCTAATTTTTTGTAATATTCCCTGACTCCCACTCCGCTAATGATTAATATTTTTTTTGATTTTAGTTTTTTAGCTAAATTTTCGGCAAAAGCCAATAATTGCTTGCCTATTCCTTTGTGCTGAACGCTGCCTTCTTCTCCCACAATCGCCTGCTCCCCATAAACATGCAATTCTCTTATGAGCAGGGTTTTACCTTGGATTCTTGCCCTTATAAATCCGTACAATAAATTAGTGTCATCTATTGCTTGGATAAAATATTCAATTGATTTGCTTGCAGAATATTTAATTGTTTTATATTTTATTTTGCCTAAAATTGATTTGTTTCGAGCAGCTTCGCGGCACCTGATGCACCTGCATCTCCAGTCCTTTTTTGACATTTGTTCAAGCACTAATTGGCGAAGGTTGCTGTTTTTTAAATCCTGCTCAATCTTGTAGCTTGGAATATCCCTCTGCACCCTCATAATTCTCACATATTCCGGGACAATCCTTTTGATTCTTGCCAATAGGTTTATTGTCTGCTCTTTTGAGTAAGGCATCCATTCTCCTTTTTCAAACATTTCATAAAGCTTTGTTCCCTTAATTAATAATATAGGATAGATTTTTATCATGTCCGGCTTGTAATCAGAATTGGAAAAGATTTCTTTGAATGATTCATAATCCTTTGAAAGTGTCATGCCCGGCATATTAGTCATTAAGTGATAATTAATCTTAAATCCAGCCTCTTTCAGCAATCTTATTGCCTTAATTGAATCCTTTGCAGTATGGCCCCTATTGCTGGCTTTCAACGCATCATCATTTGCGCTTTGCACTCCAAGCTCAACCCTTGTTGCCCCAAGAATAAGCATCTTATTAATTGATTCCTTGCTTATCTGGTCAGGCCTGGTTTCAATAGTCAGCCCAACGCACCTATAATCTGCAGTCTCATTGATTTTTTGCATCTCTTCCAAAGTACCATCTTTGCTATTATTAAGCGCACGAAAACATTCCTTTACAAACCATTGCTGATAATCCCAATCCCTGCTAGTGAATGTTCCTCCCATTATTATCAATTCAGCCTTGCTAGGAACCTGTCCAATGGAGAGGTATTGCTCTATCCTGTTTTTCACTTGCTTATACGGGTCATAATCATTTGCAAATCCCCTTAGCGCTGCAGGCTCTTTTCCAGTATAGCTTTGTGGAGTTCCTGCGTCAACGCCTCCGGGACAGAATACGCATTTGCCATGCGGGCAATTTGCCGGACTGGTCATTACAGCTATCACGCTCACTCCGCTAAGCTTTCTTGAAGGCTTTCTTTTAAAGATTTCCAGCCCGCTTTTAAGGAATAGCTCTGAATCCCCTGCAAGCCTTGATAATGAATATTTTTTAAGCACTTTTCTTTTAATAGCAATTGCTTCCTCTTTGCTCTTGGCATTCTTGGCCAATTCAATTATTTCATCCATTGCTTTATCGCAAGATTTATTAGCATTCATACCTTTTTATGAACTAATGGAAAATTTAATACTTTTGCCTGTGAAAAATATTAAAACCCCAGCTGATTTCAGCCAAAGGTCTTTGGCTTACATTATTGATTTATTGGTATTTTTTTTCATGATACTCATGCCTTTTAGCTCAATCTATTATGAGGCTTCCGGCGCGAGAATTGAATCATTGACTGTTGAGCAGGCTTTTGAAATCCCTAAAATCTTTGCAATATTAATCATAGGATACTCTGCAAGCATCTTAATTTTTTCATTTTATTTGGCAAGCTTTGAGTATCTGGTTGGATGGACTATTGGCAAAAAAATGATTGGGCTGGAGGTTGTTGGAAAATCCAATAAATTAAGCCTTTGGCAGGCAATAGTTAGGAATATTTCAAAAACTGTCCTGTTTAACCTTTTGCCTTTTGACTGCTTTTTAATGATTTTTGACCCTTATAAGAGAAGGGTTTCTGACTTTATTGCCAGCACATTGGTTGTAAGCAATAGGAAAATTATAAAAAAGTTTGGGGTTGTTAATGAATTATGAATGATATTAGTAAATTATTTGTATTATTTGGATTCATTTTTTTGCTCATAATTTTAAGCTCAACAATCCTTGGGATTATGTATAATATTGACGAGGGAAATGTTGCAATAATAAAGATTCATTCAAGCATTGGGATTGATGATTCATTCCTTTCAGGCGATGTTGGAAGCGATTCCATAATTAATATGCTAAAAAGCGCTGAAGATAACCCTAATGTTGAGGCAATAATATTATCAATTAACAGCCCGGGAGGCACAGTCATTGCTTCAAAGGAAGTTGCTGAATATATTCTTGGAATGAATAAAACAGTTGCTGCATGGATTAGGGATACTGGGGCAAGCGGGGCTTATTTGATAGCAAGCGCCTGCGATTACATTGTTGCTGACCCTTTAAGCTCGGTCGGAAGCATTGGGGCAACAATGGCTTATGTCAGCATTAACGGGACTTTGGAAAAATACGGCGCTGTTTATAATAGTCTTTCAAGCGGTGCGCTAAAAGACATGGGCTCAAGTTTCAAGGACTTGAGAGATGATGAAAGAATCATATTTTTTGACATTATAAATGATTCATTCAATTATTTTATTGGATTTGTCAGCGAAAAAAGAAACCTCTCAGAATATTCTATTGGCATTGTTTCTGATGGAAGGATTGTTAGCGGAAAAAAGGCTTTTGAGCTGGGGTTGATTGATGGATTGGGCTCAAGGGAGCAAATTTATGAGTATTTTGGAAGCATTAATATCAGCGAAATAAATCCTTACTATATCAATGAAGAATCAAGCTTTGATTTTTCAAGCGTTTTGGGATTCAAATCAGATTTGGCTTATCCCTTGTTTGAGTGATTGGAAAGCTTTATTTATATTTAATAGATTTTATTTTCTTGCAAAGCGGCTGTGAAATAGTTATCCCTACCTGACCATTGTGATGAAAGCTTATCTGTTGAGCCATTTGCAATAATTATAGAAGCTCTTTTACCATGTCAATAGTGCTTGCTTCCTCTGGCTTTTTGTCAAGCCTTATTCTTGAAAGCCTTGGGAATCTTAAGGCATACCCACTTGCATAAGTCGGGCTTTTTTGTATCTCTTCATAATCAACTTCCACAACCACTTTTGGTGATAAAATCACTTTATCAACCTCTTCTTTGATTATCTCTTTTTTTAGGAGCTCGTTCATCTCTTTTAATTGCTCTTCGCTAAATCCTGTGCCTAATTTTCCAATAGTCAAATAAGAATTGCTTTCTTCATCATAGCATGAGAGAGTGTAACTTCCAAACCAGTCTTTTCTTTTTCCTTTGCCATAATATGCTTCAGTGATAACCAAATCCAGCTCTTTCATTTGGCTTTTCAGCTTCACGCCGTGGCCAACCCTTGCTCCTGGAGTGTATGGTGAGATTATGCTTTTAAACATGACTCCCTCTTGCTCTTTAATGCCTTCAATGAATAACTCTTCCGCCTTGGCTTCGCTGTCAGTTGTTATGCCTTTTGCAAGCATTATATCATCTGTTTCATTGATTGATTTTTTCAATGCTTCATGCCTGTCAATGAATTTTTCATTCAAGTAATCCTTTCCTCCAAGCATCAATAAATCAAAGCAGAATAATTTCACTGGTATCTCTTTGATTACATCATTGATGTCATATTTTCTTTTGATTCTCTTTGATAAATACTGGAAAGGCTGCGGTTTTTTGGTGCTCGGATTGAATGCAACCATCTCGCATTCAAAGACTATTGAATCTGATTTAACATTTTCTTTTATTAATTTGGCAGCATCCGGGAATTGGGCTGTGACATTTTCAAGATTCCTTGTGAAAATCATTATTTCTTCGCCTTTTTTGTGTATCTGCGCCCTCATGCCGTCATATTTTACCTCAATCCTTGCAGGTTTTCCCACTCTTTCAAATGCCTCGCCAACGCTTTTGGCTTTAAGAAAAAGCATCATATTGACAGGGCTAAAAAGCAATATTTTGGGATTAAGAATTGAGCTTGGATTCTCGCATATTTTTTTGGCTATTACTGAATAATCAGCGCAGAGGTTATATGCATTTTCAATATCTTGCGGGTTTAATTTGAAGGCTTTGGCCAATGCCTCCCTTACAACTCCCTGGCCAACCCCTGTTCTCATGCTGCCAATCATTATCCTTGTCAAATATTTTGCGCCAGAGGATGAAACTGAAGACAATAGGCTGCTAATGAGCTTAAGTTTTATTGTAGAACTGCCTTTGCCTGAAATTGTCGGTATCTTTTCCAAAACATTTTCAAGCTCTTTGACTGATAAATCCTTATTGATTAGTGATGCCTGCTTTTTTTTCCCCAAGTATTTTGCTGCTGTCTCGCCAATATCCCCGCATAAGTTCCAATGCTTTTTGACTTCATCGCTTTTTGCCCCGCTTGCCAAGGATATTGCTTCAACCATAAGGTTATTTGCTATGCCAAGCTCCTTTGAGCTGTTGGCTGGAAAAATCTTTCCCATGCAAAGAAGAGCAATGAATCCTATCTCTTCGCAGTCCAATGTATTAAAGAACTCGCTTAATATCTCCGTCATTTCCAGCCTTTTGGTTGTCTTTGACAGTTTATCAAAAACATCAGACAATTCTATAAACAGCATAAATATTTTAAAATCCCGCAAGCATTAAAACCTTTATGGATGCGCTTGATTTGATTAAAAAAAGGAGAAGCGTTAGGGATTATCTTGACAAAAAAGTTGAAAATGAGAAATTATTCAAGGTGCTTGAAGCTGGAAGATGGAGCCCTTCAAGCGGGAATGTGCAGAATTGGAGATTTGTGGTTATTCCTGATTTGAAGATTAAATCCCAAATCTCTGAAGCCTGCTTGGGCCAGTATTGGATTGCTTCAGCGCCAATAATCATTGCTGTTTTTAGCGATGACAGCAAGCTAAGAGTGCTTTTCGGCCAAAGGGGTGAAGCCGCTTATTCAATACAGAATTGCAGCTCAGCAATGCAGAGCATGATGATTGAGGCGGAAAGCTTGGGGCTTGCCACCAGCTGGATTGGCGCATACGATGATGAAAAAATTATGCGCATACTCAAAATTGACGACCCTAATATATCCCTTCGGGGAATGCTATCCTTGGGCTATGCAAGAAAAGTGCCTAATCCCCCTGTTAAATTAGAATTGGATAAGCTGGTTTTTTTCAATGAATGGGGCAATAAAAAATTATAAGCCCAATTTCTTTATTTTATCTTTTAACCCTTCATTAATCAATGTTTCAAGGGTTTGAGAATCCTTGATTGATTCTGGAAGGATTTCAATCCTGTTGTTTCCAGAAATTTCTTTAATTGGAAGCTCCATTTTCCTTTGGGTTACATAGATATTTGTAAAAATATTGATTTCTTTCAATTCGGATTTCTTTGAATAAAGGCTGAATCCTGATTTTTCTGAAAAGAAATAGCTTTTTTCTGGAACAATTTCCTGCAATGCTTTATTTATTGAAAGGTATTGCTCCATATTTTTTGCATTTATTAGCACATTAAAATAAAGTTTCATGGATTAAGTATTATATAATTATTTTTAAAAATCTTTCCAAAAGTCATCTTTTGGCTATTTCAACGCTTCCGAACGCATTTTCAACAACTAATTTAATCCTATAAATAGCAGAGTCATATCCGCTGCTTTTTAGCCCAACATTGTTTTTAATTGAACCCAATGAGTTTTTGGTTATTATTTCATATTCAGCATCTGCATCAATAATTATTAACGCGCTGCCAAAATTATTTTCAACATATAATTCAATGCTTTTTTCAATTGCTCCAGTAGCTATTTCCAAATCGCCAAAATTGTTCTCTAAAATAGCTGTTTCAAAATCATTAAGATTGATTATTGATGATTTTCCGAAATTGTTTTCAACCAATAGATTATCCAATGAGAAGCTGCCTAAATCATAGTATCCTTCGCCAAAAGAGTTTTTTATTGAATAATTAGTTGAATAATCAGAAGATTTCTCGGTTGATTCATAATTTATTATTGCGCTTGTTGCATTGGATGAAAAATTTAATGATGAAAAGCTTGATTCAATGCCTGCTTGGGATAGGCTAATTATTGGAGTAGCATTTGCTGGCAAGAAAAACAATGGGATGCTGAAAATGTTTATGAATATTATTATGAAGGTAAGGATGCCTATTATTGGAGACATTGCTGACAAAAAATCATTTTCTTTAAAGACGCTTTTAATGATGCTGAATGCCCCTGCAATAATAAGCATTATTGGCAATGCAAGGTCATGGTAAAAGATTGAGTAATCTATTAATCCATAATTTGCCGCCAAAAGTGCCAAGCCTATCAATATTAAAGCATAGCCTAATTTTGTCATTTTTTTCTCCCTGAAAAATTTTTATATACCAAATATGCGCCAAGAGCTATCAATATTATTGGGAAGAGGTTTATATTCACAAAATAATAATTAAGCATGATTATTATGGATATTGCAAAAAGTATTGAGCCTGGAATCAAAGCCCATTTAGTGTCCTCTTTTTTGGTTAAATAAACTGCAAAGAATGCTGCGCAAACCCCTAAAGTCCATAAGTAAGGGATGAATGCCAAATCAAGGATTAATATTAATCCAAAGATTGACAGCATCACTCCTGGGATTAATAATCCGGGATTTTTTGATAATATGAAGGATATCATGAAAGCAAGGCCTATCAATAAAACAAAATGGCTTGCGCCAAGGCTTATTATTCCATAAGAGCGCAAAAGCAGCAATGCCCCTAAAAGAATTAATATTATTCCTCCAGTTATCTCTGGATTTTTGGGGCTTATTTTTTTTTCTTTCCCCATATAAGGAATCCTCCAATTATTATGAGTATTGCAGGCCATAAGGAATCCCATCTTACTATTCCATAAGAGTCCATGAGCATGATTGCTCCGATTACTACAAGCCCTGCGCCAAGCGCATAAGAATTATTAGCAGTTTTAACATTTGAGGGAGAAGCTTTTTCATTGGGGTTTTCTGGAACAACTATTGCCAATATTATATAAAGCGGGACAGCAAATCCATTGGTAAAGATAAGCAGGGCTGCTGCGATTATCCTGACAATTGTGGGGTCTATTTCAAAAAAATCAGCCAATCCTGCACAGACTCCAAAAAGCATTTTATTCTTTTTGCTTCTGTAAAGCTTTTCTTTCATACCTATTTAATTGCCGCGGCATATTAATAAATATTATCTTTTTTTATGCTTTGATTTATGGGATGAACTGTTTGGGTTTTCCGGAATGATTCCTGCAAGGATAAGATAAGCTATTGCCATAAAGCCTCCGCTTATGAATAACAATACTACTGCTATAACCCTTACCAGTGTTGAATCAATTTCAAAATAATCAGCCAATCCTCCGCATATTCCAAAAATCATCTTGTCAGACTTGCTTCTGTAAAGTTTTTCTTTCATGTTTATTTAATTGTTTTTGGAGATTAATAAATATTTTCTTTTAAATAAAAAAAAATTCTTAATTCCCTCTCCTAATGGGAGAGGGAACCCTTTTTCTAAAAAAAATATGAAGGGGCTGCTTCGATATCAATCAGGGGGAGTGATTAGAAATTTTCGCAGCCTCCTTTCATAAAAATGAATTTTTAGGAGCTTTGATTTTATTTCTTAAATCATCCTTATTCCTAATGCATCATTGCTGATTTTTTGGCTCTGGCTTTGAGGCATTTGCTTCTCAGCCCTTTGAGGTCCAACAATGTAGGGGCTTTGCACTCCTGTAATGATGCTCATTATCCTCATCTTTCCAGTCATGCCTTCTTCTATTCTTGCACCCCATATTACATTTGCATCAGCTTTTAACGAATTGGTTATTAATTCAGCAGCTTTGCTTGCCTCTTCAAGAGTCATGTCAGGCCCACCCATTATATGTATTAATGCTCCTTCAGCGCCAGTATAATCCACATCCAATAATGGATTGTTTAGGGCTCTTTTAACAGCCTCTTCCGCTTTGTGCTCGCTATAGGATTCCCCTATGCCCATAATGCATAATCCTCCCATTTTCATTATTGCCTTTACATCTGCAAAGTCAAGGTTAATCAAGCTTGGCAATGCAATTGTTTCAACTATTCCTTTAATCATTGTTGATATCAATTCATTGGCCACTGCAAATGATTGGGCCATTGGCAAGTTTCCAGCGATTTGCACTAATTTATTATTGTCTATGACTATTACGCTGTCGCAGTATTCCCTTAATAATTGAAGTCCGTATTCAGCTTTGTCAACCCTTGTCCTTTCAACATTGAAAGGCATTGTGACCACTCCAATTACTATGCTTCCAAGCTCTTTAGCCAATCTTGCTACAACTGGGGCTGAGCCAGTTCCTGTTCCGCCGCCCATTCCTGCGCAGAGGAATAATAGATCTGAGCCTTTCAATAATTGCTTTACTTCATGCTGGCTCTCTTCAACAGCTTGCGCTCCTATTTGAGGGTGGCCTCCTGCTCCAAGACCCCTTGTTAATTCTTTGCCAACCAATATTTTTTGGTCAGCATTGCTAATATTAAGATGCTGTATGTCAGTGTTTAATACAATTGTTTCAGCGCCTTCAACGCCTTTATTGTACAACCATGAAACAGTGTTGTTTCCAGCACCGCCGCATCCGATTACTTTGATGTTAGCCTGTCCTGCATTATTGCCGACAGCAAATTTAAATTGCTCTTGACTTTTAAGAGCGTTTTCCACTAAAAAATCCATTTTTTTTTCGCACTCCCCGTTTTATTTTTTTTTGACAGCAGTGAATACCAAAAACTATTTAAATGTCCAGGTACTTACTACTACTTAGAATGTTCGTTATGTGATTTACTTCGCCAAAAGTAAATTGTGATCTTGAAGTTAAGCTTCATTCGCCAAAATGATGGTTAACTTTTTTATAACTTTAACTATGTATCTGCTAATTTAAATACTTTTATGTCTCGCGTTAATATATATCGCACAATTTTTAATTGATGATTGCATAATTTTTGCCAATGAATAATCACGAGTTTTTCTTACAAGAAGCAATTAAAGAGGCTAAAAAAGGATTAAAAAGCGGAGGAATACCCATTGGCTCAGTATTGGTTAAAGATGGAAAAATAATAGGCAGAGGCCATAATAAAAGGGTGCAGAAAGGCTCTGCAATATTGCATGCAGAGATGGATTGCTTGGAAAACGCGGGCAGATTAAGCGCAAAGGAATATTCTAAATGCGTTATCTATTCAACTTTATCCCCTTGCGAGATGTGCACTGGGGCAATAATATTATACAAAATCCCTACAATTGTTATTGGAGAGAACTCCACATTTAAGGGGCCTGAAAGTTATTCCAAAAAGAAAGGGGCAACTATAATAAATATGAATAATGCTGAATGCATTCAATTGATGAAAGAGTTCATTAAAAATAAGCCTAAATTATGGAATGAGGATATTGGAGAATAATAGTCTTCACTTGAAATGAAGGCGATATATTTTTGGCACACTCCTTCGCATCTTGTGGAATATGAGTTCCAGCGGAAATAAAGGTTAGTTCCAAAGGAAACAAGGGTTATGTCTTGCATAAAAACTTTTTTAATGCCCTTTGGATTAGAGATGATAATGAACCTTAAGTTTTTTGCGCTCAAAAATGCAGTTACTCATGATGGCAAAGCAGCTATTGGAGCCATTGTTCCTAAAGCTTTGGGGGAAGACCCTTCTCTGAAAAGTGATATGAAAAAATTAATGGCTGAGATTAATAAGGTTGTTTTGGAAGTAAATAAGATGGCTATGGAGGAGCAAAAGAGAGAGCTGCTCAAGATTGATTCTCATGCTTTGGATAAAAAAGAGGAGGTTATTGATTTGCCTGAGATTCCTGAAATTACAAAGGGAAAGTGCTCATTTAGGCTGCCTCCTGGCCCTGAGAAGCAATTGCATATTGGTCATGCTTTGTCATTTCTTTTGAATGAATATTATGCCAAAAGGTATAATGGCAGATTGGTTTTGAGGTTTGAGGATACTAATCCTGAGAAGTCAAAGCAGGAGTTTGTCCAAGGCATAAGGGATGATTTAAAGGCTTTGGGCATTAAATATGATGAAGAATATTTTCTCTCGGATAATATGCCTGATTATTACAAATATGCTGACAATTTAATCAAGGCTGGTTTTGCTTATGCATGCGTCTGCCCTAAGAAGGAAAGCGGCGATGAGGAGCATTTTGAGAAGAAGAGGTGCGCTTGCGCTATGAATGATATTAATTGGAGTTTGAGGCATTGGAATAAGATGAGATATGGCACTTATAAGCAGGGAGAATGCGTCATTAGGCTTAAAGGAGACATGAAAAGCAAGAACTCTGCAATGTGGGACCCAGTGATTTTCAGGATTAACAAAACCAAGCATTATAGGCAGGGAAGTAAGTATTTTGCCTGGCCTGTTTATGATTTTACTGCTTCAATAGAGGATTCAAAGATAACCCATGCTTTAAGGGATTCTAATTGGACTCAAAGGGTGGAGTTGCAGGATTATATTAGGGAAAAGTGCGGGATAACCAGCCATCCTGTAAATGTTTTGTATTCAAGGTATGAGATAGAAGGAGGATTGACTAAAGGCAGGGAGATTAGGAGATTAGTTGATGAGAAAATAGTTGATGGTTATGATGATATTAGATTATCAACTATCAAGGGGATGCTAAAAAAGGGCATTCAGCCAGAGACTTTAAGGGAATTGGTTATTGATTTAGGTGTGAGCAAGTCCAAAAAGCATATTCCTATGGACAAAGTTTATGCTATTAATAGAAGGATTTTGGAAAAAACAGTGAAGCATTATCAGGCAATTAAAGCAAAAGATGCAGTAAAATTAAGGGTTAATGAAAAAGGGTTCATTATTGCCAAATTATCAAAAGATGCCAAAGTCATCAGGCTTAAAAACAGCTTTAATGTGAAGATTTCAAAAGTTGGCAAGGATGAAATAATTGGGGAATATGCTGGAGAAGAGTTTGGAAAGGATGTTTCCATTGCACCTTATGTGGATATTTCTGGGGAAAAGGCTAAGGTTTTGGAGGCTTTGCCAATAATCAATGAAAAAGGTGAGGTTGACGCAAAGCCCTTGGCAGAACATGAAATTATTATTGAAAAATCTGTTAATGAACTTCCAATTGGCACGATCGTTAATTTTGAGCGCTTCGGGTACTGCAAAAAAGAGAAAGATTATTGGATATTCATCCATGAATGATTTTATAAAAAGATAGGTTTAGATCAGTATTCATGGTTTTGGGAAAAATTGGGGGAATAGAATACTCTGCCAAAGATGTGAGATGCGCAAGAAATGCATTAAATGAGATATATTCGCATTATTATTTTAGACCTAAGCCCTTTGAGAATTCAAAATTGTATGAGTTTTTAGGCGTAAGACTTGCTAAAAAAGCAGTGACTTATATTTTCAAAAACAAGGGAAGGGCAAATAATTATTATATTGGAAAAGAAAGAAGCCTTGAAGCTTTGATAAAATATGAAAAGGAGGCAAGGTTTAATGAGAAAGTGCATTTGTTTTCAGCGGCTTGCTGCATTATAGGCAACTTGTGGCCAATTAATATTGCAAATATTTATCTAATAATGATTCAGCGATATAATAGGGCAAGGATTGTGAATACATTAAAAGATGCCTGCAATGCCAAAAGGTATTAAAATCTTGGGATATTTTGCTAATAATATGTATTCAAAGGTAGTGTTTGATTTTTTAAAAAAAAGCAAGATTGATTTATTGGATTATGTGAAGGTTATCAAGGAAGATGAGGTTTTTGAAGGGATTATTTTAAACCGCCCGGATTATTTGACTGATGACACTTTGATACTGAAATTGGATAATGGATATAATATTGGCATTAATATTAAAAGGATTAACGAGATTAAATTGCTAAAAAAATTTAGGGAAGAAAAAGAGGGCAAAAAAAAAAATGCCAAATTGGGCAAGGGATTTATCAGCATTTTGCATACTGGAGGAACTATTGCCAGCAAAGTTGATTATAGGACTGGAGGGGTTGTCAGCAGGTTTAACCCTGAGGAATTGATTGGAATGTTTCCTGAGCTTTCCAAATACGGGCCAATTAACAGCTTATTTATGGGCAATATGTTTAGCGATGACATGAGATTTAGCCATTATAAAAAAATGGCTGAGTTCGTTTTTGACGAGGTTAAACATATTGCTCATAAATAAGCTGTTAATTGGCCCTTATTTGGA
>CAZMEY010000012.1:0-288 GCA_964565435.1 Candidatus Woesearchaeota archaeon | reverse complement strand
ACCTCTGCTGCGCTTTCATTTATTTTGGATAATGTCCCTGTTCCGGTGCTGCTTGTTGGCGCCCAGAGGAGCTCAGATAGGCCTTCAAGCGATGCTGGAATGAACATTGCCTGCGCTGCAAAGTTTATCAGGAAAACGGATTTCTGCGGA
Source organism: Candidatus Woesearchaeota archaeon (assembly GCA_964565435.1). Lineage (GTDB taxonomy): Archaea > Nanobdellota > Nanobdellia > Tiddalikarchaeales > Tiddalikarchaeaceae > JAQTTT01. The sequence continues at coordinate 138 of CAZMEY010000012.1, read as the reverse complement.
GTCGCTATTTGCATGCATAACTCTTCAAGTGATGATGCCTGCGCCATAATCAGGGGAGTTAACGCAAGAAAGCTTCATTCAAGCAGGAGAGATGCATTCAAGCAGGTTAATGATAATTTAATAGCTATTGTTGAATAC
>CAZMEY010000011.1:595-18286 GCA_964565435.1 Candidatus Woesearchaeota archaeon | reverse complement strand
ATGACTTAGTAATTATCTACAGCCAGACGCACCACCATTGTGCTACCCCGGGGAGTAATCTTATTAAAAATAAGAACAAGACACTTTTTTAAATATAACGGCTCGGGCTTTAATACGGATTAAGGAAAAACTATAAAAATGCCTGATTTTTATTTTTTTACCTATGAAATTGGCTAATTGGAAAAATAATGGATTATTGGCTGATTTTGGGTTTTTCTTTTTCTATTGAACTTAAGCAATTAGTTCTTTTTGCTTTGTAAAAAATTTTAATATAATTATTATTTTTGAAAAGGCAAAAATTTGGAAAAATAAGGAAAGCCAAAAACAAAAAAAATGGTGGTAAAAAAATGATTGAAACAAAAGGAGTTGAGTGCCCCTTTGGCGAGCGGGCTGGAAGAAGTTATTGAAAAAAGCGTTAAATTGGAGCTTAATTTGAAATATTTTTGGACAATGGAAAAAAGCTTTGATTTAAGGATTGAGATATATAATATCTCCGGGCATAAGGTGCCTATAATGAATGGAGAGGCATTATTGCCTGTCTATTATGAAGGCGTTTATTCTGCCAACAATTTAAGCAACGGGTGCTGCAATCAATTGAATGGGAAGGATTTGCTTTCAAAGCTTTATTGCGAGCCTAATGACTTATTTTGGATTGATAAGGGAATTCCAAGAAAAGGAGTCAATAGTGATTTGGAAAGATTTAGCAATAATCTGCTTAAGGGTTTGGATGAAAGGGATTGGAATATTTTGGCAATGAGCTGCTATAGGCGCGGTTTACTGGCCAAAGATTCCCCCAATGCTTGATTCAAACAATGATTGTATTGTTGCAAGAATCACTTCATTGATTAAATCCAATTTTATTAGGTAGGGGGCTGTGAATGCTGGGTCTGTTTGCTTTTTGCCTATGCATTCACAGGCTTCATAATTATTTTTTAATACGCAAACCCTTAATTTGTAGATGTTTTCTGTAGGGTTTTCAGTTATCTCTGATGCAATATCAGATATTTTGGATTCATAGCTTAAGGCTATTATGAAATCGTTTGCAGTCCTTGTTTTGTCAATAATTAAATAGGTGCCTGTTTTTTCAAAAACAGTTTTGTTAAGCAGGGTGGCATTAATGCTTCCCATTGGCTTAATGTCTGATTTATTCAATGATTCCAATAGCTCTGATGCCCTTATGCAGCCCAAAGGGAGGGGCTCTTGCATTAAAAATGAATAATCAAAGATTTCATTAAATGAATTTATGGTTTGCTGGTCAATATTTGCGCCTAAAAATATTAAGAATATCATTGAAAGGATTGCTCCAATGGTGAAAAATGGCTTTTTGTATATTATTTCAAAAAAGTTTTTTGATTCTTTTATTTCGTTTATGCTTCCAGTGTATGCGTCAATTATCGCTTCTTTTCTTCCTGATAGGTTTGCAGTCCAGTAGTCAATGTGCTTTGTCAGAGATATTATTGAAAGTTTTTTTAGGCCTTTTGCTTCAAGGGCTTCCTTTAATTTGTTTTTAATGTCTTCTTCGCTCAGCTCTTTAGGGGTTATTTTTTCATCCTCAAGCGCTTTTGTTATCTTTGCAACCTGTATTTTGAGCTCTTTTAAATCATTCATTATTGCGCTCAAATCCATCTTTGTCGCGTAATTGTTTTTTACTTCAAACCCTGTTGAAATCATTGACAATAAAAACATGCTTGCCAAGGCTATTGCAAGTCCTGTTAAGTATTCTGCCAATATAAAATCCAGTCCCAATATACTTTTGAGTATTATGCCCCCAAAAAATGAGATTATGCCTAAAAAGATTATTCCTATTATTGTGATTATTGGGTTTTTTTTGCCCCTCCAGCCCTTTAATGATATGTTTCCATAATATATGCATACTGCAAAGAATCCTATTTTTGCCAAAAATTGCCCAATTATTAATATTATGGGATTATTTGGGATAGTTCCATAAGATATTATTAAAAGGCAAGGATTTAAAAAATTTTTAAACATATAAAATTACATGGCTTTGTGGATTTTGTCATTTGTTACGGGGATAATAATCATATTTTCGCTTTATTTTGCCCTTCAATTGGCTAATATGAAATTAAGGGTTAGTTCAATAATTGTCCTGCTTCTTTTAATGGTTGGGGAGACTTTTGATGTATTGGCTGAGCTCGTCCTTAACCAGTTTTTATTGCTTATTTCTGAAACAATTGAATTGTTTGCTGTTTTGGGTTTTTTCACAATCACTTATTATATTTATGATAAAAAAATGCGTCTGGCAAAAAAGAAGAAACGGGTAAAAAAATGATTGATGATTTGGAAATTGAAAAAATAAGGGAGTTGATAATCCATTCAAAAAAGATTGCGCTTATTTTTGATTTGGACACTGATGGGGTTTGCAGCGCAAAGATAGTTTTTGAAGCGATTAATAGGATGCAAAAAGAGGTTAGCGATTTTTTTCCAAGCCCTTCTGGCAATCTCAATGATGAGCCCTTGATTAATGGCTTGAGGAATTCAAATCCTGATCTATTGATAATTGTTGATGATGAGCTGAGAAAGGACTCCTTTATTGCGAAGAATTTTGAGTTTAATATATTGGTTATTGACCACCATAGCATACAGGATTTGCCTAAAAAGAAAAATATTCACTATTATAACCAAAAGATTTTTGGCAATGAAACTTACACTCCTGCAACAAAGTATTGCTTTGATATATTTTCAAGAATGGTTGACATTTCGGATTTGGATTGGGTTGCTTGCGTTGGAATCATTGCGGATAGCGGCGCAGTGCACCATAAAGAGTTTATAAAAAAGGTTTTTTCAAAATATGGTGAAGAGCCAAAAGAGGATAAGGATTATTTATCTGACTCCTTTTTCGGCTATTTAGGCGACATAATAAATTCTGGAAAGATTGCCAAAGGCAATGATGGCGCGCTTTTGGCTCTAAAGGTTTTGCGCGATTCTTCAAGCCCAAAGGATTTTTTGGAGAATGCCCATGAGTTGAGGCATTTATGCGATGAAATAAACCTTTATTTAAAAGAGGTTTGCGAGGATTTTGAAACAAAAAAAGAGGAATATAAGGAATTGGATTTGTATTTTTACGCATTCAATCCAAAATACAAAATTGGCTCATTATTATCAACTATTGTGAGCTTTAAGCACCCTGATAAAACTGTTGTCATTTTTTCAAAAAAGCCTAAGATTGTGAGCATTAGCTACAGAAGGCAAGATAAAGGTGTTGACATGAATGCCCTTGCAAGGGAAAGCATTAAGGGGTTAAAATCTGCGGGCGGCGGCGGGCATATACCTGCTGCTGGAGGGCATGTTCAATTCAGGGATTTGAATATGGTTAAGAGAAATATCATCTCTTATTTGAAAAAAAATCACGGGAAAAAATAATTGAAGATTTGGCTCTTTAATTCATTTATTCCTTCGCCTGTTTTGCAGGACACTTTGATTCCCTGCTTGAAGTCTCGTGTTAAATCGGATTTATTGGCTATTATTATCATTTTTTTTTCAGGGAACAATTCAGTTATTTTTTTGTGAAGCCTTTTTTGCTCAGTCATTTTGTAGCCGCTTGATTCGCTTGGGTCAAAAACAAAGAGTATTAAATCAGCCAAGTGCTTAAGTGCTATTATTGCTTTCATTTCAATGGGATTAAGTTTTTCCAAGGGTCGCTCCAACAATCCTGGTGTGTCAATTATTTGTATTTTTTGGTTATCAATCTTCATTATACCTATATTGATGGATTTTGTGGTGAAAGGATAATTGTTTATCTCCGGCTTGCTCTCTGTCAAAAGGCTTAGGATGCTTGTCTTCCCGACATTTGGGAATCCTGTTAATAGTGCTGTTTTTAGGCTTTTGACGCTTGGGAATTTTGCCAAATGCTGCCTTGCTTTTTTTAGGTAATCAAAATCCTTTGATATTTGCTTTAATACATCTTTTGACCTTCCAAAGAACACGTTGAGCTCAATCTCTTTTTTCCTGAAAGCGTAGAATAGTTTTTTGATGGCTGACCTTGCCCAATTGATTGCCCCTAAATGCTTTTTATAGTCATCAATGCTCATTGCTGATTCCATTAATTCCTGGTAGAATTTTGAGGCTTTGTCAGCATCGGGGAAATGCAAAATCAGCGCAGTAAGCTGGCTGTAAAGCGATTCAAAAAACCTTTTAGCTTTGATATTTGTTACTAATTTCTTCTTTTCTCCGAAAGTGGGATGCCCAGTAATCACTATTCTTTTGGTTGTGCCGTAAGCGGTTTCAAAATAAAATTCGTAATCAGCAACTGAAGGAATATTCATAATGTTTAAAAAAAGCTTTCGGCATTAAATAAGTTATGGGTTATTTAATTGATTATGAAAGGATTAAAAAAGAGCTTATTAAGTCAAAAGCAAAGAGGGTTTTGGTGCAATTGCCTGATGGACTTAAAAAGGATTATAAAACTATTGAAAAGGGGCTGGCAGGGGATTATGAGATGTATTTTTGGCTTGGCACCTGCTTTGGGGCTTGCGATATCCCGTTTTTTGCAGAAAGCCATGGCTTTGATTTTATAGTGCATTTAGGGCATGAAGAGTTCATTAAAGAGGGGATTTGATTTTGCCAAAAGTTTGCGGCATTGACGAGGCGGGAAGGGGTCCTGTTATTGGCAATTTGGTTATTTGCGGGGTATTGATTGATGAGTCTGAAAGCTTTGACGGGCTCGGTTTTGACAGCAAGACTTTGAGCGCAAAAAAAAGGGAGGCATTATTCCCTTTGATTAAGGAAAAATCCTTGAATTGCGCAATTAGGAATGTCAGCGCCAAAGAGATTGATTCAAAGAATTCTTTGGGGTGTAATCTTAACACTTTGGAATTTATGAAGATGGCTGAGATAATTAATGAGCTTAATCCTGATAAAGTAATTATTGATTGCCCGCACCCCATTCCTGAAAAGTTCAAGGCAGAGATTAAAGATTATTTGGTCAATAAGGATATTGAAATAGTGGCTGAGCACAAGGCTGATTATAAATATTCAATAGTTGGGGCTGCAAGCATAATCTCCAAAGTCACCAGGGATGCAATGGTTAAGGGACTGGAAGAAAGGTTTGGGGTTGCCATTGGAAGCGGCTACCCTTCTGACCCTAACACTGTAAGGTTTGTTGATGAGTTTGTCAATGGTGAGCATTTGGAGCTTGATGAGTTTGTCAGGCATTCTTGGAGCACCATAAAGTGCAGGATGGATGATAAATCCCAGAGGAAGCTTATATGATTATTGAAGCGCTTAGGCATTTGCTTGGGGAAGACAGCTTGAAGCCTTGCGGCAATGATTTAGTTGGGAAAGAGATTGATGGAAAAAATTTTTCATTGATTGGGGGAAAATTTTCCAAAAATGTTGTCTGCATTGATGGAGGGTGCGCTATTTTATCTGACGGCGGCTCTTGGATGGTTTCAAAGATAAAAACTGCAGTTGTTGAGCATGATGGGCTAAAAAAAATCAGGCAGGAAGTGCATGAATATTATTTGCTGGTAATCCAAAAGGAAAAATATGAGATTGCTTATCTAGATAATGGAAAGCTGATAAAGTTGGATTTGAAAGGCGCTGATTCCTACAAGATTGAGGAGTTGCCGGCAAAGGCAATGAAATATTTTGAATGGGTGGAGTGCTTGGCGCAAGGCAAAGATAAACTAATAATTATGGACTCTCCTTTGGTTGCTGAAACTGATTTTGAAAAGGATATTGTTAAAAAAGCTTTTTTAGATAAAAATAATGTGGTGGGTTTTTGCAAGACTTCAAGGATGAGGACTATGAATGGCAGAAGCGTTTTGGGGTTGATTAATAAGGCAAGCCCTAAAAATGCTGAATGGTTTTATTATCCTATTTTTGAAAATGAAGGTGAGATAAAGACTTTTGTTGTCAAATTGGATGCGTCTTCAAGGTTTTGTTACAAAGTTGAATTGCCCGATTATTTGGATTATATCAATGCTTTTAGGGTCTTGTCTTTTTTTGGCAAGGACTCTGAAATGATTGGTTACCCTTATCCCCTTTATATTGCTGATAAATTGGCAAGAGTTAGCTCTTTTGAAAAAAAAAGGGATTTTTTAAGGATTGAGCGGGAGTTAAAGGGTTCTGATTTGGAGCTTGATGCATTATCTAAAAGCTTTCACTCTTTAATGGATGAGAGAATGTATAAATATTAGGGGAATTTTTATCAAAAGCGTTAAAAATGGATAAAAATATCACTTAATTCATGATTGTTGGGCATGTTATTGGCGGAAGGGTTGGCGAGCATTTGCTTATAAGGCTTAAGAATGATTCAAACATTAGCGTTGGGGATTTATTGATTTGCGAGGATAAGGGGCTTACTTTTTATTTGAAAATAATTGACAAAATGATTTCTTCAAGCATTCCGGAACAATTCATTGAGGAGATGAGCGGCCAAGAGCTTGAGCTTGATAGGGAGGTTGAATTTTTTGATGACAAGGAGAGGTTTTACCCTTTGGCTTATGCCAAGATTTTAAGGGTTAAATCTGACAAGCTTTATTTTGCCAGGACAATTCCCTCTTTTTTTTCAAAAGTTAGAAGGATTGATTCAAAAGATTTAGAGTTCATGAAAGACAATGAGGGAGTTAATATTGGATATTTGCGCGCAGGAGGCGAATGCCTAAAAGATATCTTTGTCAAACTGCCTGCAAAAACCCTTGTAAGCCATCATGTATTGATTAGCGCTGCAACAGGGAAAGGCAAGAGCAATTTTACCAAAGTGTTTGTGAAGGGCTTGATGGATTCTGATTCCACTTCTTGCCTAATTATTGACCCTCATTCAGAGTACTATGGAGGCAAGGGTTTTAGGGGCTTGTCAAGCTTTGGTAATAAAAAAATTGATTATTTCACACCTAATTGGAGGGAGAATTTCGGAAGCGTTGATTTAAGGATTCATTCACAGGATTTGGTGCCTGCTGATTTCCATGGCATAACTGAGTTATCTGATGCGCAAAAAGAGGCAATGGACGCCTTGCTTAAGGTTTTCGGAAAGGATTGGATAAGAGCGCTGCTAATTGATGAAACCATTAACTCCATTTGGGAGAAGCTTTCAAGAAATGTTAGCCCTGCAACGCTTTATGCCTTAAAGAGAAGGATTGGCTATACTTTGGAGCTTGATGACGGCGAAAGGGGTTTGGCTTTTGATTTATCTGAGAGGTCAGGCTCAAGCATTTTTGAATTGATTCAGAAATCCTGCATTGAAGGCAAGATAATAATTATTGATACCTCCATGCTTGGCAGCGAGGCTGAAAAGCTTGTTAGCTCGGCAATTGTGAGAAGGATGTTTAATTTTTACAGGAAATCCAAGCAAGCCAATCCTGAAGCTTTTAATAATTATCCTGAACTATTGGTGATTTTTGAGGAAGCTCCAAGGGTTTTGGGCATTGATGCTTTGAGCCATGGAAGCAATGTTTTTGAAAAAATCGCCAGGGAGGGAAGAAAATTCAAGGTGGGTCTTTGTGCAATAACGCAGATGCCAAGCCTCATACCCAAGGAGATTTTAAGCCAGATGAATACAAAAGTCATTCTTGGCATGCCTTCCCATTCTGACAGGGCAGCAGTCATTGAGTCAAGCTCGCAAAATATCAGCGATGAAGGCGCTGAGATACAGATTCTTGACAAAGGGGAAGCAATCATTACCAGCCCTTTCATTGATTTCCCTATGCCTGTAAAGGTTTTTAATTTTGAAGAGATTGCAAAAGATGCTGGCAATAATAAAAATCTAAAAGGGTTTGGAATATGAGAATTGTGATTTTCTCCGACACTCATTTGGGCAGGAAAAATTTCAAGGTTGCTGAAAGGGAAAATGATTTTTTTAGCGCTTTTAAGCAGGTTATTGATTACGCGATTAACAATAATTCCGAAGCTGTCCTTCACGCAGGTGATTTGTTTGACACTGCAAAGCCTGCAATAAATGTGATTATCTTTGCTGTTGAGCAATTAAAAAGGCTTAAAGAGAGGGGAATCCCTTTTTTTTGCATATCTGGAAGCCATGACATAAGCGCAACCGACTCATTTCTCAATGTTTTGCAAAGCGTCGGCCTTTTGGCGAATCTTACTAGCAAGAAATACTATGAAGCCAAGGAAGATAGGGTTATTTTGAAAGGGGAATCATTCAATGGATTATTTATTGCAGGCATTCCAGGCAAGAGCAATATCTCTTCAGAGATTGAATATCTGCAGCCAGATATTCCTAAAAGCCATTTTAGCATCTTCATGTTTCATCATATAATTGAGGATATAAGCCCTGTTTTTAGCTCAATAAAAAAGAGCATGCTCCCCAAAGGTTTTGATTTGTATATTTCAGGGCATTGGCATGAAAAATTTTCCACTCTTGTAGGGGATGCGCAATTATTGTATCCTGGTAGCACTGAAAACTGTGATTTGAATGAGATGAGAAGCGAATTTAAAGGATTCATTGACTATGACACTTCAAGCAAAAATTATGAATTTGTGAAATTAAATATACGGAAAGTGATTATCCATGAGATTGACTGCACTGGGCTTAATCCTTTGGCTGCAACTGATAAAATGATTGGATTACTCAAGCCCTCAAATAAGGAAATGGTTTTTTTCATCCTTAAAGGAAGGTTAAGGGAGGGAATTAAATCGGAGATTAACAGGCAGGCTGTCAATGAAGCGGCAATGAAGAATAATTATTTGCTTTCAAGGGTCTATTTAAACCAGTTGGAGGATTCTTTTTGCGAGCAAATAATTTCCGGGAAAAAAACTATTGAAGAGATAGAGTTTGAATTTTTTAAATCAAGGGGCTTTAAAGATGGCGAGATTTCTGCTGCAATAAATATAATCAATCTTGCAGTTAACGAGGATGAATCCAAGGGAATTATTGAATTGCTTAAAGGAGAGGATTTTTTGAAATGAAGCTTTTAAGCCTTAGATTGGAGAATGTCAGAAGCCATAAAGAAAGTTTTATTGAATTCAATGACAAGATAACTGTCATTTGGGGCAAGACTGGAAGCGGCAAAAGCACAATACTCATGGCGATTTATTACGCATTGTTCGGCTCATCTGATTTGTCAAATGCTGAGATTATGAGAAGGGGGGCTAAAAATATGGTTATTGAGCTTAAGATACTGCAGTCAGGCAATGAGTATGAAATTGTCCGCGGATTGAAAAGGGTTAATGATTCAATAGCAATTGATTCTGACAATCTTAAAGTGCTGAAAAACGGTGTGCAGCTCAACGCCCTTAATAGGGCTAATGACATAAACTCCTTGGTTTATGAAATACTTGGTTTTGGCAAGGATTCAAAGGCTAGCCAAATGTTTCAGGTATTAAGTTATACCAAGCAGGATAATATCAGGAATCTCATAGAAATGAAAAAAGAGGAGAGGCAGGAATTCATTGACAAGATTCTTCAATTGTCAAAATACAAGGATGCCTTTGAAAAGCTCAAGCATCTGGTTGATTATTATTCCTCAAAATATGAGGTTGTAATGCAGGCTAAGGAGTTCATAAAAAGCTTGGGCGAATCAATTGATTCATTGAATAAAAAAATTGAGGAAAACAAGGGAAAAATAATGGATAATGAAAAAAAGCTTGAAGTTCTTGCCCCCTCAATAGCTAAAAAAAGGGCTGAAATGGAAAAACTGGATGCAGATTTAAAAAACCTTAGAATTAGTGCCGAAAAGCAGATGGCGCAAAAAAGCAGGAGGGAGTTTTTGCTAAAGTCAATTGAAAAAAATGTGGAGGAAATAAAGTCATTGGATGAGAAGGTTTCTAAATTAAAGCCCTTGCTAATTAGGGAAAGCGAAAGCTCTGAGGGGCTGCAAGGTATGCTTCAGGCAAATCACTCCAAGGCAAAGGTCATTGAATACAAGATAAGCCACTTAAAAAAAGAATCTGATAATATTTCAGGTCTTGAAGCAAAATGCCCGACATGCCTTCAGGATATAAATGAAGCCCATAAAAATGGGATTATTCAAAAAAATGAGGCAGAGATAGATATTCTTTCTAATGAATTAAAAGAATTGTTGGATAGCATAAAATCTCTTGAAGATAAGATAAATATTGCCAAAAAAAACGATGCGCTTTCAAAGGAGTTGGATTCATTTGGCTTGGCTGTTGAATTGCTTAAAAGCCAAAAGAGGGCGCATGAGGAAGAGCTGTCAAAGATGCCTAAATTAGAGTCCCTTGATTTATCTGAAGAGATTTATGGCATTGAATCATGCAAAAAATCTCTTTATGAAAAGCTTGCGGAGCTATTGTCAAAAAAATCCTCTATTGAAAGCTCAAGCAATGAATTAAGGCATTTGCAAAAGTCTTTTGAAACTGAATTGGCGGAAAAAGCCAAGGCTTTGGATGAGCAGTCAAAAAAAGCGGTTGATGAGCGCCATTATAAATTATGCATTGAATTCATCAATAAGTTAAGGTCCAATATCAAGGATATAAGAGGAATAATCCGCTCAAGGTTTCTCAATGATTTCAAGGGCAGCTTTGCCAAAAAATTTGAGGAGATAAGGAATAATGATGAAGAATATTATGTTGAGATTAATGAAAACTATGAGCCAGTGGCTTACTCAAGCACTGGAGAAGAAGTGCCTATAAGCCATTTAAGCGGGGGAGAAAAGACAAGCGCCGCGCTTGCTTACAGGCTTGCTTTAAGCGATTTGGCAGGGGAGATGAACAATCTATCCCCTCCTGAGCTTTTGATTCTTGACGAGCCAACTTCCGGCTTTGACAGCGATGATGTAAAGGCTTTGCCGGGGGCTTTGGATAATATTTCAAGCATCCCCCAAATAATTATAGTCACCCATGAGGCATTACTTAAGGAGATTGCAGAAAATGTAATAGATATTGAAAAAAAATTAGGAGTATCAAAAATATCTTATTTATAATATTCTTTACCTTTCGCGCTTGGCTTGATTCTTTTCTTTAAACCTTTTATCTCTTCTGACAACTCTCTGCCGTCATTTATCCTGTCCAAGAATATTGCCAATGCCCCCAATTCGCTGTGGGGCTGGTTGGTTATGCTTATATTGTAATCAGATAATTCATAAACTTCTCTTGGAACTTTTTCCCCTCCGACAATTATGAGAAGGTTTGTTTCCTTTTTTAGCTCCTTTAATTTGCCATTGATGGGCAATCCATACATTGTCAAGTGGGCTATTTTGAATCCTTGGCTTTTATATTCATTTATTGTTTTTATATGGTTTTTAGAGTATTCTGCTGTGAATCCCCCTCCCCAAGCTTTGCTGACTTTGTTGACTGAATCTATTAAGGATTCGTCATGCTCTCCTGAATAGATTATTTTGTCAGCCAAAAAAGCCCTTGACATTAATCCTATGTGGGTTGAGATTCTTTTATCCCTTTCTTTCCTATGGCCAATCCTGAGTATTATTATCATTTTTCATCCAATATCTCTTTTAATTCTTGGTAATCCAAAAACCCTAGATGCGTCTCCCCATTAATGACAAGCGAAGGATACTCCGTAATATTATATACATTGATTAATATGTCAACTGCATCCAATTCCAAATTTGCGTCAAGCGGAAAAATAAGTATTTCATTGTTGTAATAGATTCTTATTGCATCCAATACATTTCCCTGCTCTGAGCATTCCGGGCAATTGTTTGGATTTATGTAAAAATAAAGTATTGTTGAATAGTTTAATTCGCATATTTGCTTTGATTTCTCTATTGAAACCCAATTTTTTATAAGCGAGTTTACATAGCTTCTTTTAAGGGAATAATATTCATCATTGAGTATCCCGTTTTTTTCATAAAGGACTACTTTTGCCCAAAGCTCATGGGATTCGGTTGCCATTAATTTGGTGCTTGTCATGAAGTATTCGCACTTAAGGTCTTCTTTTAAAAAATCCATTAAAACCAATTCAAGCTCCGCGTTTTCAACCATTCCTTTCATTGAATCAAAGCTTTCCTGCATATTGTTCTGCTTTAAATCATTAAACAAAAATCCTATGCTAAGGCCGGATACGAAAAGGGCTGCTGACATAAAGAAAGCGATTATTATGTAGAATTTTAGGCTGTTTTTGGGCTTAACCATACCATTTCTCCCCCTTTTTTCTTAAAAATATTTTGTGGAATATGCCGGCTGCCCAGAATGCTGAGCTAAGGGCAGAGTATATAAAAGCGTATCCGGCGCAAAGAGGTATAAAGCTTTTTTTTTTGACTTTTTCATTGCTTGATTTTAGGCTAATATAGATTAGCACTGATGAAAAAATTGCTATTATTGCAAAGAAAACCGAATCAAAATTTATTGTGTAATAGAGCTGGAAAAGTTTCATATTTTCAAAATTTATGTTAAAATCAATCATTCTCAAAAAGTCAAGCTCTTTGAATAAATCAATTACAAAATTAAATGCCGAATAGGATAATAAGAATAATATTGACAGTATTGAGAACATGTTAAAGGATAATAATGCGCTTAAAGCGCCTTTTTTTGGATTCAATAAAAAGTTTTTATAATTTATTGAGTCCTCAATGTATCCTGCGCACCATCTTTTTCTTTGCTTTAAAACCCCTAAAAGAAATGATGGAGTCTTTGTCCATATAATGCTATTTAGGCAGTATTCAATCTTGTAATCATTATTGTGGAGTTTTAGAGCCATCTCCATATCCTCTGTCAATGTCTCTTCATTGAATCCTCCTATTTTTTTTAGAACAATTTTTCTGTACATGCTTCCCGGGCCTGGAGCCACATACATTGCATTGAAAAGGCTTTGGACTTTCCTGAAAATTGTTGACATTGAATATTCAATCCATTGCATTTTTTCAAAAAAGCTTTCATTCCTGGATGATTTTATGCTGCTAAGGGATGCCGCAACTTTGGGGTTATTGAAATAGCCTATTAAGTGATTGAAGCAGTTTTTGGCAGCAAATGAGTCTGCATCAAGCAAGAATATCAGCTCGCCTTTGGCTTTGGAAATGGCTGCATTTACAGAGCTTGCCTTTCCTGTATTTTTTTTATTGATTAGCTTTATTATGCCTTCTTTTTCCATTATTTCGCAGATTTTTCTTGTATTGTCAGTGCTTCCGTCATTTACAACTATTATTTCCACTAGCTCTTTAGGGTAATTTTGGTTATAGACGCTCATTACTGTTTTTTGTATTGATTCTTCCTCATTATATGCGGGGATTATTGCAGTTATTGAGTATTTTTTCTTCGGCTTTGGGTCAATCCACAGGTTTTCATAATTGTCTATAAATATGATGGCGCAGGTAATGCTGAATAAAAGCATTAAAAACGAAAATGCAAGTATAAATATGATTATTAGCTCCATTAGATAGGATAATAAACAATTAATATAAAAAGGTTATTATATTAAATTTTGTAAATATCTATTGTTCCGCAGCCTTCATTGATTGTTTTGACTAATTCATATTTTGAATAATTTGTTTTGGCGCAGGGGCTGTAGCTGAAAATGGCTATGTATTCTGCATTTTGGTCAATTATATCCTGCTCAAACTCACAAGGTTCGCAGATATGCCATACTGGCCCGTTAGAATAATAGGCATGGATTGGCCAAAAGTTGGACAATGTCACTCCAATGCCTTCTTCTTTGACAAAATCCCTTATTTTTTCATAGCCTTTTGAGTCATCGCATGTGAGCGCGTTTAGGCTCATAAGAGCAATTGTTGATAAAATGAAGCAAACAATGATTATTGGCATAAAATATTTGCTCTTTTCGGATATCTTTGCCAAAAAAATTGATATGAAGGGGAGGGCTGGGATTAAGTATCTTGCTTCTTTATGCTTGATTGCTTGGAAAACCAGGAATATTAGCAGCGCAGGAATGATGAATAATAGGTCTTTTTTTTCAAATTTGTAATTTTTAATAAATAACAGCAAAACAAGAGTTGCTCCTATTATTATTAATATGTTTTGCAGGTAAAAAAAGAATCCTGATTCAACTGAGACAAAGTTAAGCCCCCTTATTATTTCATTCAAGGTGATATATTTCACCCAAACTAAAATGGGCAGGATAAAAGTTATTGCTCCTAGGAATAAATTCCTTGCTTTTTTTAAGAGGCTGTCTTTTTTTTCAAGCGCTAAATAAATAAGCCCTATTATAGGCAGCATTATTCCCAAAGGGTATTTTGTGAGAAATGCCAAACTTGCCATTAAAAAACTAAGGATAAAAGATAATAATTTGTGTTTCTCCAAATAGTTTTTCATAAAATAAACTGAAAGAATTGCCAATGATGCCAGTAATGTTTCAGCCATTAATTTTTGGGTATATTGGACAAATATTGGAAAGCAAAGAAGGATTATCATTGGCTTGAAATCCTTTGCCAATAGGTACATGCTTATGAAAAACAGCGCAAGTATTGCTGTTGACATTATTGGTATTGCTATTTTTTCAAGATTGCTGGGAAAAAAATACGCTAAAGGCATTGAGATTAATGCCATTACTGGTGCCCTAAAGCTTTCAAAATATGGGCTTTGGCCAAGGAAATATTTTGCATGAGCTAGGTATACATATTCATCCCATTCAATTGTTGGATTTATTAAAACAATGCTTGATGCCAGCATTATAAAGAAAATTATTGCCTCTTTTTTCATCCAACCAGCTCTTTTAATATCATTGTGGCATAAGCGCTTTTTTCAAGCTCAAAGCTTATGGTGTAATAATCCTTTTTTATCTCTACTATTTTAAAGTTTTTTGGATAGATAAGCGCTTTTCTTAAGCTTCCTTTGCAGCTTATTTCAGGATAGCTTGAAACCTTAAAATCGGTTAGTGAAATGTTTTCTTTGGCAAGTATTTTTTCATAGATGGCTGAGCCCATTTTTTTTAGGTCCGATTCATGCCCGGGAAGGATTAATTCAAAATCCTCTATTAATCCTTTATTGTATAGCTCTGATAATGCCATATTGAATAGATATGATTGGTATGAATAAACCAGTATTTTTGCAATGTTTTTTGGCAATCTTCTTATTGAATTGACATAATCATTAGGATATTTTGCCAAGTGTGATAAAACCATTCTTTCAATAGTCAAATATTTTGGGAACAATTCAAAAGCCCCTTTCCAGTCCTTCCAATTGTCTAACAAATATTGCCTTGCTTTGGCGCTTTGGCTGCCTTCTTGTTCATAGGTTTTTGCAAGCAGTTCTTTCAATGCTTCCTCATAGTTTTGCAATAAAATGTTTTTTCCAATAAAGTGATTGTTAGGCCTTTGTATGCCAAATCTTTGCTCGCCAAAATAGTTAAGCAATCCTTTATTGCACAGTTTTTTGAACTCTTCCAGTGATTTTTTTATATCTTTTGATTCATAATTTCTTACAGTTATTGTGAATTCGTTGCCAAGCAAGTCCCCAAGCCTTAATGGCTCATCGCTTTGGAAAAAATCTTTTAATTCCAAATCTTTTATCTTGACTTTTTTCAAATCCTCTGCATTAATTCCCTTGGCGCTGATTAATTGCTCAGTTATTGCTGCTTTGTCCTTTGTTCCCGCAAAGCCGAATCTTTTCCAGCTAGTGTGGCAGGCTTTGGATATTGCATTTAAGGCATCCATTGTTGTCCAATTGGTTTTTTTTAAAGTAAAATAAGTGTATCCCCCTTCTTTTTTATTCGGAATTTTAGGGATTTCTTTAACTATGAAATCCTCAAATTTCTCTTTAATATAGCCTCCTGTGGGGTTTTTAAACTGCTTTGCAGCTATTCCAAAGTCCTCAAAATTTATTTTGAAATCCTTATACATGATTATTTGATTGCGCTAAACAAGGGGATGAATTCATCTGTTATAAATGTGCCATTAAGTTCGTATAAATCGCAATAGCATAGGCACATTGAGCTTAATTCTTCCATAGTGTAAATGTTTTCATAAACGCATTTGCAATTGTTTGCAATGTATTGCGTCATTTGGGGGGCAACCTCTTCATTGATATAATCCTGCCAAGTGGTGTTGCAGTAAAGGTTTCTTTCATTGATTATTTGGTTTATTCTTTGCTGCTTGAAATAATCAAATATCAAATAAGCCCCTGCAGAGATTAGTAATAATATAATTATTGCGCGCCAGAATCTTATTGCTTTTTTGCTGATTCTTATGGTATTTTTTTTCTTGGCCATGGTTGATTAATTAATTAGTTGTTTTTTAAAAAATCTTTGGCAATGAATTATTAGAATATAATTTGATAATCGGGGGAAGGGATTGGCTCCCCTCCGCCCAAATTATCATTAATTTAAAAGGTTTTATTCAGCAATTACGCTTACTGAGTTGTAGTTGCTTGAAGTTGTATCAAGCCATGCTGTAGTTCCGGCAAGGCTCAAAGTCTTAGTTCCTAAGACATGAGCTGCAAGAGCTTGGCATGCGACTTTTGTGTCTTTAGCGTCTCTTCCTGCAACGACTAAAACAGTTTGGCTTCCGCCGAAAGCGTTCTCAATCAATTCTATATAAGCTCTGTTGTTTGCTGCTACTAAGTCAGCAGTGGATACTCCTTCAGCGTTAGTTGCTAATTCAGCAGTTAACTTGTTGGCGTTTCCTCCACCTATAACAATTGTTGGTTTAGTCAAGCTTACTGGGCTTGAGTATTCTACATCGCTTCTTCCAACACCTGGAACAATTGGAGTTACTCCTCCTGAGCTTGAAACGCTTGCGCCTTCAACTGTCCAGCCGTCTCCATCAATCTCTTCGCCTACAGCGACATTCTTAGTCTCTGTTGCGCTTCTTCCAACCCATACATTTGCATATCTTCTGGTTTGTGGAAGAGTTACTTGGACTGATCCTCCTGTTCTTGCAACCATGCTTCCAAATCCGGAATACATTTGGTTGTCTGAACTCAGGTCTTGTCCAACAACTTTAACTGAGTTTACTGCGTTGTTTTCGTAAGATACTTCTATTGTGCTTGATGCTCCATCATTTTCCACAATTTTTAATGTTCCTGCAATTGTTGAGTTTGCTGTGTGGAACAAATATGCTTGTGTTGCAGTTTGGTTCCATCCAAGTACACTTGCATATTGTGGTATCAAGTTTTTGTAGTTTCCATACAAATCTGTGCTATTTCCTGCAATTAATCCTATAAGACTCATGTTTGAGGTGTATTTGTTAGCTGTTGCGTCATAGATATAGGATATGTTGTATCTTGCTCCTGATGTTTCAAGTAAACCAAACCCAGTAGTTGCTGTGAAATTTGTTCCATTGACATAGTGCAATATAACTGCTTCGTCTGTTGCGCTTCTTACAGCAATTGTGTTGTTAACATCATCTTCTCCTGTGACATTTACTCCAGCGAAGTCAAAGACATACCTGTTCTCTGGAGTTAATAGAGTTATTGGTGTTGTTTTGTAGCTTCTTGCTCCTGTTGCATCTGCATTCTTGATTCCTCCAATTGCAACGCTTACTGCTTCAGATTCATTGTCTAAGAAGTTCAAGTTGTTTGTTCCTGCATTTGAGCTGCTTATTCCTGAGATAGGAAGTGCTGATATTGAAGTTGTGTTAAGATCTCTCCATCCATTGAAAGTCAAATTGAAATAATCCATTATTTCAACATTTTGGCCTTCTGATAACAATACTCTATTATCATAGTTGTTTGGTGAGCTGAACTTTATGCTTGTAAGGTTTCCGTTAGTTGCGCTGCTTGATATTGTCATTGTCCATGCTGCAATGTTTGAATTTAAAGATTCTGCTGTTAAGCCACTTTTTAATTCAATTGCTGAAGCACTCCATGACAAGTCAACAGTGTAGCTTCCTGATACTCCTCTAAGAT
>CAZMEY010000011.1:0-585 GCA_964565435.1 Candidatus Woesearchaeota archaeon | reverse complement strand
CCGTCAAACTCTTTGGTTGATGAAGTTCCTGTAACTGGCATGTATCCTTTATACATTTGTGTTGTGTTAGCTGCTGTTACTGTTACTTCTATTTCATTGTTTATTGAGTCAAAGCTTCCAATAAGTATTGATGCTTTTCCTGGGATTTGCACAGTCTGTCCTGATACTAATCCAGTCAAATCAGTCATTTCACCTAAGCTTACGTTTCCGTCAGCTTTTATGTTAACTATTTGGTAGTCTTTGCCAAAGATTGGTATTGAAAATCCTTTAGGAATCTGTTCAGGTCCGGTAACAGTTAATTCAACTCCACCATAGGCTTCAACTTTTCCTGCATTATTTAATGAAATTTGGGATGTAACTCCTAAGATTTCATAAGCTCTAAGATCTGTTTCGTTGTAGGTTATTGTTTTGTTTGCAAGCCATTCAAATCCGCTTACTGTTGAATTGAATGTCTTTGCTGTTGACCAGTCACCTATTCCTAAATAATTGTTTGATCCGCTTGTTGTGCTGTTAATTGATCCTGGTGTTGTTGGCCTTGTTAAGGCAATTGATCCGGTTGATGATACTGCTGCGCTTGCTTTTTGA
>CAZMEY010000010.1:0-18667 GCA_964565435.1 Candidatus Woesearchaeota archaeon | reverse complement strand
GGCTTGCAAAAACAAAAAATGCCTAAAAAAATCTTTTTAAATAAAACCGATTCTTAAGGCAATTATGGCATCAATTGATGATATGAAATTCATGGAAGGTATTGAAAGAAAGGTCAGGAAAACTATTTCCAAGCATAAGCTTTTTTCTTCTAATGATAAAATTGTTGTTGCTGTAAGCGGGGGCAAGGATTCAACTGTCTGCTTGCATATATTGAAAAAATTGGGGTATAATGTTGAAGCAGTTATTATTGATGTTGGAATCGGTGATTACACTGATAAAAATTTAAAAAATTTGAGGGAAATATGCAAATCAATTGGAGTTAAATTGAATGAAATCTCTTTAATGGAATCCTATGGAAAAAATTTGCTCTCCATTAAATCATCAGCTGATTTGAAAGGATTAAATTATTCTTATTGCATGCTTTGCGGAACATTCAAAAAATATATGCTTAATAAGTTCGCAAAGGATAAGGGTTTTGATTATGTCGCAACAGGGCATAATTTGGATGATGAATCCGAAGCTTTCATGATGAATCTATTCAGGAGCGATTATTCAAGAGCTGAAAGGCAGGGCCCTAAATCAAGCGAAATTAAATCAGTGGCTTTTGTTCCAAGAGTGAAGCCCTTGTTTTTTGTATCAAACAAAGAGACAAGAAGATATTGCGAACTGCTTGGCTTTCAAATCAATTTTGAGCCATGCCCTTGCTCATCTGACGCGCATAGAAGAAAGTTCAGGAATATGTTAAATAAAATGGAAGAAGAAAATCCCCAGATAAAAAGCTGTATTATCAATTTTTTGGAGAAGATGAAAGAAAATGCCAAAGAGCAGGATTTTGGCAGCCCTAATTCCTGCGAATCTTGCGGCGAGCCATGTTCCGGAAAGATTTGCAAAAGATGCGAGATAATGAAATATATTTGATTATTTTATTGCTTTTATTTTCAGGCTTTCAAGGGGAATTCCGCTGTATTGCTCCTTGCTTATTTTTTTATCCTCATTTAGTATTTCTGCCTTGAATCCCGCTTTTTTTATTTTTTCAATATAGTCATTTTTCAGCAATGCCCCTGCAACGCATCCTGAGATTAATCCCTTGTCGCTTTTTTGCTCTTTTGAAAGCTCTTTAAGCAAAACTATGTCAGACACATACATCCTTCCATTAGGTTTTAAAACCCTGTAAATTTCGCTAAAGACTTTATCCTTATTTGGAGCAAGATTTATTACACAATTGCTTATTGCCACATTGATTGAATCATTTGGCAGTGGAATTTTTTCAATATCCCCTTTGATGAATTCAACATTTTTTAATCCCAATTTTTTGGCATTGCTTCTGGCCAATTTAAGCATGTCATCATTAAAATCCAAGCCAATGACTTTGCCTTTTGGTCCCGCTTTTTTGGCTGACAAAAAGCAGTCAATGCCTGCCCCGCTGCCCAAGTCAAGGACTGTTTCCCCTTCTTTTATATCAGATAAAGCAACAGGGTTGCCGCATCCCAATCCCAAATTGGCTATGCCTGCTTCGCTTAATTCATTATCGGAATAGCCAATGCTTTTGGCCAATTTTTTGGCATCAGCCATTTTATTATTGCAAGAGCATGAGCATCCTGTTTTTGCCACTTTGGAATAATGCTCTTTGACGATTTTTTTAATATCCATAAGATAAATCAATAAATGAGTATTTAAATCATTTTCTTAAAATAAAAAAAATAAAAAAAAAGTTTTAAATTATTATTCTGACTCTATGGCTAAAAAGCTCCACCAAGGCTTTGATTGGGATTCAAGGATTCCGTTCAATGCGTTGATTTTTGAATCAACATCCATTCTTGCCTGGAATAATCCCAAAACTTTTACATTCTTTTGCTCCCTTATCTGGTATTTTGGAGTCTCCCCTTCAACAATTAATTCAGCGCTTGTTCTTGTCTGGTTCTGAATCTTTGCAGCAGCCATTGCCTGCAATGGAACAACACTTATTTCAATTGCTTTATTTGAAATATTTAGATACATGGAATTGTTTTCCATTATCATTTCCATGTTTCTTACCATTACATTCACTCCTTCCTGAGTCATGTTCATTGTCCCGTTTTGGACTTTGATAGTTAAATTAACTGCTGCCCCTTGGTTCATTATTGTCATTTTGGTTTGAGCCATAATGCCTGAGCCGTTTGTTACTGTTTCGTTGTTTAGCCTTAACATTGTTGAAGTCATTACTATTTTTTGCTCGTTGTTCATTAGAGCTTCAACATTAACTGAGCCTTCTGCAATTTCAACAGACATGTTTTGAACCATCATCCTAATGTGCGAGCCATTTTGGACTGCTATTTGAATTTGGCTTCTCACTTGCGACATAGTCATTGACTGAACCCTGCCAGTTGTTGAATCAATTAATCCTTGCGTTGCAATTGTTGTGTTAATTGTTTCTTGCTGTCCTTGGGAACTGTCATTGCTGCCAAGCATTCCTTGGGAAAAGGCAGGAATGAGTAATAAAGCCATGATTAATGGCAAAATATTTGTTTTCATTATTGATTATTAATAAGTTGGATATTTTAAATTGTTGCGCTGTGAGCAGGATTTGAACCTGCGCCCCATTGCTGGGACAAGATTTCCAATCTTGCGCGTTGGACCGCTCCGCCATCACAGCAAATAATAAATTATTGAATTTTTGGGTTTTTTAAAAGCTTTCATATGCTGCTTTGCTCAATCATCCTGCCAATCCAGTTGAATAAAAAGAATTCCTTAAAGGTTAAATAATACTCCTTTCCTTCCTCATAATTGAACCTCACTTTTTTGCCTGTAAGTTCTTCCCCATTTGTTTTTGACAATTCTCCAAAATAAATGATATCATAATCTATTCCATAATCTTGCGATATTTCCATAATCTCTGTTGTGTTGTAGTTGCTCGGCCCGCTAAATGACGCATTAGAGAAATTCGCTGAATAAGTGTAATAATAATATGGGAAGCTGAATTCTTGGGAGTATTTGAAAGTGTCTCCTGCCAAGAATCCTGATGGCTCAATTTTTAGGTCAGGGCTTTCATTCTTGCTAATGAATAAGTCATTCTCTGATAAATTGGCTTTGGGGAAGTAATATATTATTGATGAATTGATAAAGTCAATTATGTGGGTGATGTTGGGGTTTGGAGTGATTGATTTATTAATTGAATCTGTTAGCGAAAAATAAGGAGATTGGATTATAACAAGTACATTCATTGAGCCATCCCTTCTTAATTGCTCGGTTGAGTTGACTTTTACGCAGCCTGATAAGATTATTATTAATATTATTGGCATTATTTTTTTAATCATGTTTTATTAAAATCAATTAAAAACTTTTAAAACTTTAGATTGTGAAGGAATTATAGAATGAATAGTTATTATGATGACGAAGATTTGAGGCAATTCTATGCCAAGAAGCCTAAAAAGGCAAGAATTATGGGCGAGTTTACAAAGTTTTTGCTTATTGCCTGCGTTATTTGTTTTATTGCTTCAAGGTTTATGAATGAAGAGCTTTTGGGCATTTTTCTTTTTAATAGTGTTAATGTTTTGAATTATCCTTGGATTTTAGTCACTAACGCTTTTTTTCATGCAAGCATTGAGCACTTGTTTGTCAATGCTTGGGCAATTTTTATGTTCGGCTCTTTTTTGGAGATGAGGAAGGGCAAGGATTTTATGGTAAAGCTTTTTTTCATAAGCGTTATCTTGGCTAATATTGTTTTTGGGCTTTTTAATCCCGGAATCTATGGCTTGGGCATTAGCGGCTTTGTCTATGCAATTATTGGCAGCGTTGTTGTCTTTGAGCCAAATACCAAAATTTTCATCTTTCCTTTTCCAGTGCCTTTGAAAATCAGCATTGTGGGCCCTATTTTTTTGCTAATAGAGATAGTGTTTTCATTCATTGGAGGGGACGGCATTGCCCATATTGCGCATGCTGCAGGGTTTATTGCAGGCTTTGCTTTGTCAAAGTTTTATAAGTCCAAGGAGATTTATTATTACAAATGAAAAGGCTTTGGCTTTTGGATTTCTTAAGGGGCGTTGCAGTCCTTATGATGATAGTTTTTCACGCCTTATTGTATATTGATTATTTTGGAATTATGGAAATTGAGCTATATTCCGGATTTGTTGGAAGGTTTCAGATGATTATTCCACTGCTTTTTTTGGGAGTTAGCGGGGCATCGGCTTATCTTCAATTAATATGCAAGGGCTGGGGGGCTTTGCTTAATAAGGGTTTGAAATTGTCTTTTTGGGCTTTGGTTATCACTTTGGGCACTTGGATGTTATTTCCTAATGATTATGTGTTTTTTGGAATCTTGCATTTAATCTCTTTTTGCACTTTTTTGGCGATTATTGTCAATAATAATTGGATTGGGGGATTGGCAGGTTTGGCTATTTTGAGCATTCAAAATATTGTCAATGGTCTTTTTGTTGATAATAAGTATTTTTCAATTATCGGGTTTAATTATCCTCTTTTGAGCACTTGGGATTATTATCCTATTGTTCCTTGGGCTGGAGTGTTTTTTTTAGGCTTTTTTTTGGGGGGATTCTTAATTAAGTGGAAATCAAAGGAGTTGGGGAATGGATTTATGAAAGTTGTTTGCCTTATTGGCAGGCATGCTTTGAAGATTTATTTTATCCATATCCTTGTTTTATTTGCCTTTTTTTGGGCATTAAGCATTTATATTTAAGCCTAAAAATATTTTTAAGCATGGGCATTTATTAATTATTATCTGATGGCATTTGACAATTTGGATGGAATTGTTTTGGAGCTTAAGGGGTTGAATGAAGCTAGTGTTGATTTTGATTCTTTGTGCAGCAAGCTTGAGAAAATCTATATTTGCCTTGAATCAATGGAGAAAAAATATTCTGGCAATGAAAAGTTTGAAGCTGCGTATGAATTGTTTGCAAATATTCAGGCTAAATATACTCCTGAATGCTTTTAAGAAATTTATTCCCTTATTTCCATTTCTACATTGACGCCTTTAGGCATGGGTATTCTCATAATAAGCCTTAGTGCCATTTCGTTTACTGCCAAGTCTATAACTCTTTTGGATATCCTCATTTCCCAGGTTTCAAAGGTCTCTGTCCCTGAGCCTCCTGGAGCCCTTCTTACTGGAACCCTTAACTCTTTTCGTGGTAAAGGTATTGGCCCTTTCATTTTCACTTTCATCCTGTCAGCTATGTCTTTTATTTGGGCGCAAATATCATTCAATTGCGCTATATTTGTGCTTGACAGTTTTATCCTTACACTTGACATAACCTTAAAATAAAATGGAATGGTTTAAAAAGATTTCTGTGGATTAAAGGCTTTTTAAGAGTTATAATAGCACTTTGAAGTATTTTAAATTTTTAGAAAAATTTTGAGGGAGCGATTGCTCGCCCCCTCTTTTGATTAAAAGTTGGATGAAAAAGCTTTAAGCTTTCTCAACTTTGATGCAGACGCCTGCTCCAATAGTCATTCCCATATCCCTGATTGAGAATGTTGCCAATTGGGGTATTGATGTCTTTTCTTCTATTACCATTGGTTTTGATGGTTCAAAGACAACAATTGCTGCGTCTCCCCTTTTTATGAAGTCTGGCTTTTCAGCTTTGACTCCTCCTGTTTTTGGGTCAAGTTGCGCTGTTATTTCAACAATCTTGCAAGCCACTTGGGATGTTCCGCAGTGGATTACTGGAGTGTATCCTACAGTTATTACTGTTGGGTGCTGCAATATCATTACTTGCGCTTTGAATCTCTTGGCAACAGTTGGAGGGTTCTCTGGAGTTCCCATTACGCTTCCTCTCTTGATTGATTTCTTGTCAATTCCTTTGACTGAGAATCCTATGTTATCTCCTGGCTCTGCCATTTCCACCATTTCGTGGTGCATCTCTATTGTTTTAACCTCTGCTGTTAAGTTTTCAGGCATGAAGATTACTTTTGAGTTGTTTTTCAATACTCCTGACTCAACTTTTCCGACAGGCACTGTTCCGATTCCAGTTATTGTGTAAATATCTTGGATTGGAACCCTTAGTGGAAGGCTTGTTGGTTTTTCAGGCAATTTAAAAGAATCTATTTGCTCTAAAAGTGTTGGCCCAGTGTACCATGGGGTTTTTGGGCTTTTTGCTTTTACATTTGATGCTTCTGCGTCAAGTGCGCTTGTTGGTATGAAGTTAACTTCGTCAGCTTTGTATCCAACGCTTCCTAGCAATTTTTTCAATTCCTCTTTTATTGTATTGTATTTTGCTTGGTCATAATTAATAGTGTCCATTTTGTTTAATGCGACAGCTACTTGCTTTACTCCTGATGTTTTTAGCAAGAATACGTGCTCTTGTGTTTGGGGCTGCACTCCTTCACCAGCTGCTACAACCAATAATGCTGCATCTGCTTGGCTTGCTCCTGTAATCATGTTTTTAATGAAGTCTTTGTGCCCTGGAGCATCAATTAATGTTACTTCATATTTTGGAGTATCAAATTTCCTGTGCGCTAAGTCTATAGTTACTCCCCTTTTTCTTTCTTCTGGAGTAGCGTCCATAGCGTAAGCATATTCCCATGTTCCTTTACCTAGCTCTCCTGCTAGTCTCTTGAATTTATCAAGTTCTTGTGGGCTTACTACTCCTGTTTCGAATAGCATTCTACCCATTAATGTTGATTTTCCGTGATCTACATGACCTACGAAAACTAAGTTCAAATGCGGTTTTGCTTTTGCCATATTTCATTTCACCTTGTTTTTTTTATAGTTATTGAATACTTTTATGCTTTTTTAAAGATTTTGCTTGCCCGCTTTTTGCGGGCAAGTTTTTAATTAAAATAAAAAACAAAAAAGACCAGTTTTCACTGGTTTTCTGTGAGTCCTTTTCTTGTCCTTATTGATTGGATTACTCCTGGCTGAAGGCTTGATGGAAGCTTTTCAAATTGCGAATCCATTAGGCTCCATACTCCTCTTCCTTCTGTGACGCTTCTTAGGTCTCCAGTGAATCCGAAGCTTTCCGCTACTGGAATGTTTGCTAGAACTATTAATTCTTCCCCTTCAAATTGGGAGTCAATTAATTGCCCTCTTCTTTGGCTTATTAGCTTGGAGATGTTTCCTAGGAATTGGTTTGGAGCGTCAATTCTTATCTCTTGGACTGGCTCAAGCATTGTTGGCTTGGCTTCCCTGAAAGCGTCTTTGACTCCGTCCCTTACTGCTGGAATTATTTGCGCAGGTCCCCTGTGTATTGAGTCTTCGTGCATTTTTACATCCACTAATGTGACTTTTACTCCCTGCACTGGCTCCCTGCATAGAGGCCCTTCTCTCATTACTCCTTCAAATGCTTCAAGGACTGATTCCATAATCTCTATCATGTGGACTTCTCCTTTGGTCATGTCTACAAAGACATTGCTTTGGAAGATCTCTTTTACTGCCCTTGCTTCATCTTTATCCATTCCTGCATCATTTAATGTTTTCCATAGCTCTTTTGGAAGCTTTTTGGCTTTTCCTTCAGGTATTGAGCCGTCAGCTATTCCTGCAATCACTCCTGGCTCCAATGGGGAGACATGGATGTAGAACTTGTTGTGCTTGTTGGGTGATTTTCCTTCAATTGGTTCAGGGTTCTTTGCGCTTACTCCTTCCCTGTAAACCACTATTGGAGGGCTTGCCTTGACTTGGACTTTTCTTTCTTTTATTATTCTTCTGTCAATTACATCCTCTAAGTGAAGCTCTCCTAGTCCTGCTATTAGGTTTTCCCCTGTCTCTTCGTCAATTTTAATCGTGATTGTTGGATCTTCTTTGTTGACTTCCCTTAATGCTTGGATGAGTTTTGGCAGGTCTGCCGGGTTTTTGGCTTCTATTGCTTTGGTGACTACTGCATCAAAGATGTGTTTTATTCCCTCAAAAGGAGTTATCTCTCCTTCGCTTAAGGTTTCCCCGCTTGTTGCATCTTTTACTCCTATGATTGCGCAAGTACATCCCACAGGTATTTCATCTAGGGGTGTTCTTTTGTCACAAACCATTATGAATAGTTTTTGCGCTTTTTGATTGTTTTGCTTAACTGATAAGTGAAGGTCTTGCCCTTGTTTTAGTGTTCCTGAGAAAACCCTTCCGAAAACCAATTCTCCGAATGTTGGGTCTGTTTTCACTTTAGTTGCCACAAAGACGGTTTTGCCTTTTGGATCGCAGTTCTTCAATGATTTTCCTATTTCTGAATCCAAATCCCCTTTCCATAAGTGAGGAACCCTGTACTTTTGCGCTTCTTCAGGGCTTGGGTGGTGATTGATTGTCATGTCAAGGATTACTTCATGAAGCGGCGCTTTTTTCGCCAATTCTTCAAGCTTTTTTTCTTTTTCCTCATCTGTTCCTGTGTAGGCGTCAATTACATCCTTAAATGTTAATCCTGTTTTTTTCATGTATCCTGCGCTTAGTGCCCATTTGCTGTATGCTGAGCCAAAAGCAACGCTTCCGTCCTGCACTCTTACTTGCCAGGATTCTTTGAACTCTGGAGGCGCCAAGCTTACAACCATTTTGTTAATCTTGTTGATTATGCTTATGAATTTTTCCTGCATTTTTTCAGGAGTGAGTTTTTGCTCTTTAATCATTCTGTCAACTTTATTGATGAATAATACTGGCTTAACCCTTTCCCTGATTGATTGCTTTAATACGGTTTCTGTTTGGGGCATGCAGCCTTCAACTGCGCAGACTACCACTAATGCTCCGTCAACTGCCCTAAGGCTTCTTGAAACCTCTCCGCCAAAATCAACGTGCCCTGGAGTGTCCAGCAAGTTGATTAAGTAGTATTCATCGTTGTGATGGTGAACCATTGTTACAGCGCTTGCAAGGATTGTTATTCCCCTTTGCTGCTCTTCTTCCAATGTGTCAGTAGCTCTTGCCTGTCCTGCTATTCTTGAACTTAAAAGCCCTGCACCAGCCAATAATGAATCTGATAAAGTGCTTTTTCCATGATCAATGTGCGCGATAATGCCCAAGTTCCTTATTTTTTTAGGAGTGTGCATTAAATCCACAATGCCTATTTCTTCATTTTTTGCCATATTTTACACCTAATATTTTTTAGTATAATTAATAGGAAAACTATGAGGGTTTTAAAAATTTAACCTTTTTACGTCATGGAGTAAGGTTTTTAATTATTAATTTTTTAGCTAATTAAAATTATGGAAATTAATATGGACAAAGAATATAAAAACATTAAATCTTTTTGCAAAAGCTATTATCAGGCGATTGGAGCGACGAATTTTAAAGTCAATATATTCAAGAAAAATATTAAGGAATTTTTTTGCTTTATTGATAATGAAGGAATTACTATATCTGGTTATGGCATTTTTAATAAAAAAGATAAGAGATTTAGTTATGAAATAATAAAATTGGAATGTAATGAAAAAATTGAGTATGTTTGTGAAAAAAACGGTTATAGTGCAGGAAATTCGAGGATTACAAGCCTTGGAAAGGCGCAAGCTTTGACTTTTAGCATTTTAAAAAGTGTGAATTATTATGGCTGCATTAAGAAAGTGCTTGAGAGCGGAAAGGATTTGCCTGATTCAGAGATTTTTCATCCCAATCCTTTGTTTTTAAATGATTCTGAGCTTGAAAAGATTGCAGAGCTATCCAAAGAGTATGGAGTGAATATTTTATAATTTTTTTTATTCAAATCTTTATTTGCTTGCTGATGCCTGCCTTTCTGTCTCGTTTTTCTTGCTTATTGAGAAGCTTTTAGAGTCATTTTCTGCTGCTTGCATAAGATTATTAGCCAATGCTTGCGCGTAAGTCATTTTTTTGTTGGCGCATGCGTGGTAAGTTCCTTGGCTTATCCATCTAAGAGCTAAGTCTATCCTTCTTTGGGGGGCAACATCCACTGCTTTAGGGTGCTTCATGCCTCCGTATTCAATTACTGTGATTTCAGCACAAGGGCTTGAATTGGCTATGCCATCAACCATTACCTGCACTGGGTTTTTTTTGGTTTTTTTCTCAATTATTTCCAAAGCGTCAACTATTATTTTTTTCTGAACAGTGTATTTTCCTGTGTTTCTTCCGCTGGTTCTTGAATGCTTTTTTCCTTTGTGGCCTGCCACTGCTATTTTTTGCATTAGCCTTTCAATTATGTGAGTTTTTGATTTCCAGAATCTTTTTTTGACATTCCTTCCCTGGCTTTTTGGAACTATTACTTGCTTTAAATTAATGTATCTGACTAATCCTTGGTCTCCGACAGTTATGCTTGAAGTGTCGTATTTATTAAATAGCATCATTTCTTGGCTTCCTCCTTTTTGCCTTTTCTAAGCTGTGTAAGAGATTTTCCTGCAACCTTTATTACCTTGAATTTTACTCCCGGTATGTCTCCTTTGGCTCCCCTTTCCGGAGCTCCTATCCTTTCAATAACTACTTCGTTGTGCTCATCAATGAATTTTATTGCACCGTCTCCTGGCACAAAGGCTGTAACTACCTTGCCGTTTTTCACCAATTGGACGCTTACACATTTGATTAATCCTGAGTGGGGCTGCTTCTTTTCAACTATTTTCTTCTTTATTACTATTCCCTTAGCTGCCGGAGCTCCTGCCAGTGGATCATATTTTTTCCATAATGAATATGCTTGCTCTCTTGAGCCTTTCCTTGAGTATTTGAATTTCTCCCTTCTGCTTTGGAGTTTTTTTCCTGCAAATAATCCCCTTGTTTTATTAGCCATTTTTTTTACACCTTTACGATTACATCTTTTATCTCATTAAAGTATTTTGTTAAAAGCATTTTAGCCTTTTTAACCTTTTTGCTTGGGAATGCCATTTGCGAGCCGAATATTATTATGCTCAGCAATCCATTCTGCAATGTTATTTCTTTTATTGGTATTGGCTTAAAAATGTTTCTCGCAAAGTCATTATAATTTTGCTCAAATCCCATCATTAAGATTTTCTTTTTGAATTTCCTTTCCAATAATTTAATATTGCTTGCGCCTTTGCCTATTGCTTTTCCCAAATCCTTGGAGTTCACTATGAACATTATCTCTAATTCATCCTCAAAGAAGTCTTTGAGGCTTGTTTTGGTTATTGATTCAAAGATTGCAAGTTTTTGTATTTGCTCTGAATCCAGTTTTATCACGCTTTGCATCTTTTAAATCACTTTTTTATTGAAAGAACGCTTACTCCAAAAGGCTTCCTGCAAGTTACTCCTAATTCAAGGTTGTCTTTTTCAACCTTTGAGAATTCGCAGTTGCTTATCTTTGCCATGGCTTCAAGCTCTTTTTCAACAATGCTTGGCGCATTTTTTGAAACTATTATTGATGAAACCTTTCCGGCTTTGACAGCTCTTTTGGTTGATTTTTCCCCAATTATAAGCTTGTTGTCATCCATTGCTTTCTTTATTTTGTCTATTGCATTCATTTTTTCTTAACCTCTTTTAATTTTAGCTTATAAGCACCAGTTCCAACAGGTATTGTCTGGTTAATCATTACATTTTCAACAACGCCTTTAAGCTCATCAACTTCCCCATGCACTGATGCTGAAAATAGGTGCTTTAGCGCAACCTCAAAGCTTGCCCTTGCAAGAACGCTTGATTTTTGCCCGCTAACCCCGTATCTTCCTATTCCTTTAACCATTCCATCATGAGTCATTACATCAGCCATTAGCATTATGTGCCTTATGTCTATTGCAAGGCCTTGCTCGTTGAAAACATTCATTGTTTCTTCTATTATTGATGTTCTTGCAGCTTCTATTCCCAAAACCTTGTTTATTTCAAAGATGTCATTTGTTATTGTTCTTTGGCTGTCAACTTCAGGCATTGATAATACCTGTTTTAAGTTGCTTCCTGCAGTTATCAATACATATTCTGTTGATTTTTTTTGCGGCAATACTTGCCTTATTCCTTTCACTCCGCTTATGAAAATCTCTGAAGCCTGCACTTTTAATTTGAATAATGAATCAACCTCTTGGACTTTGGAGTTTAGGTAAATCTTGTTGCCTTCATCTTTAACTTCTGCTTTAAGCTTGCTTTGCGCTATTTGGTCTATTATTTTTTCCATAGGTATGCTTAGGTTTCTCATCTCGTTCAAGTCAAGAACTATTTCAACCCTGAAATTCATCAAGTCAACATTTATCTCGCTTGTTACATCTTTGAGCAATGTCTCCAATAAGTTGGCGCTGAATTGCCTGACAAATTTCTCATCGTTGTTTTGCGGCTTTTTTAGGAAGATTTTCATTCCGGGAGTGGAGCTTTGCTTTCTTGCCCCGAATATCTCTATAAGCCTTGGCAATCCTTTGGTTTCTTTAATGTCGCTTACTCCTGCGAAGTGCTTTGTGTTAAGGTTCATCTGGGTTCCGGGCTCCCCTATGCTTTGCGCGGATATTACTCCAATGCTTTCTGCCGGGCAGATTAATGATTTCTCATAAGCCTTGACTACTTCATCAATTATTTTTTCAGCTTTTGAATCTTTTAAGCCGTAGGATTCAATTTTTTGGGCTAATTCTTCAGCCATGTTTTTTGGCAATATTGTTTTTGCATCTTCCATTTTCATAGTTCAAGCACCTTTTTTATTATTAAGTCAATGTCTATTTTTCCGCCATCACTTTTTGATACATCTATTCCGTCTTCTCCGCTTTTGAATTGTATTATGTTTCCATTGCTAGTCCTTACACTTAAGTCATTGTAGACTTTAAAGTCCTGCAATGCATTAATTAATCTTCTTTGGAAATAACCACTTGTTGGAGTTCTAAGGCTGGTGTCCATTTGCGAATCCCTTGAAGTGATTCCCTGGAAGAAGAATTCTGTTGGGCTTAATCCTACTTTATATCCATGCCTTATGAATCCCCTAGCCATTGCTCCTAAGTCATTTTTCCTGAAGTGAGGAAGGACTCTTGAATTGTATCCTCTTTTTAGCCTGAATCCCCTTAAAACCTGCTGTCCTACGCATCCCGCCATCTGCGCTAAGTTAAGCACATTACCTTTGGCTCCGCTTGATGACATTATTATGCTGCAATTATCTTTTGAAGCATTTTTTAAAACCAATAATCCTACATTGTTACGTGCAATGTTTAATGTGTTGATTATTT
This sequence comes from Candidatus Woesearchaeota archaeon, assembly GCA_964565435.1. Lineage (GTDB taxonomy): Archaea > Nanobdellota > Nanobdellia > Tiddalikarchaeales > Tiddalikarchaeaceae > JAQTTT01. The sequence goes on along the minus strand of CAZMEY010000010.1, from coordinate 5,688 downwards.
TCTGCTCCAATGTTTCCCTAAGGGTTCTTCCAGGCAATGCTATCATTTCCTTTTTCTTGAATGAGTCAATGTCTGAGTTTACTTTGAGTATTGCTTCTTTCAATTCTGTTTTTATGTCATTTGTTGTTTTTTGAGGCAAGTCTGAATCGCTGCTGAGAACCGTGAATCCTCTCATATCCAGTACTGCTATTCCTAAAAGGGACATTCTTTGAAGGCATGAGTTGACTTCATTCCTGTCGTAATTTTTCACTATATCTGCAAGCATCAATCCTTTTTTTGAACCTAAGCTTTTGTCGTCAATGACTCCGCTGATTAATTTTCCTTGCGACACTTTAACAACATAGTCCTGGTTTTTTTCGTCTTTTATTCCGCTTTTGCCAATGTAGTTGAAATCTTTTGGCAATATGCATGAAAATATGTCTTTTCCGCTAACCATTCCAGCTTTGTCAAATTTTAAATCCGCATCATAGACTCCTACTCTTGCAAGCAATTGGAATGCCTCTTCTTTGCTGAATTTTTCCCCTTCCCTTGTAAGGGTGTATAATCCGCTTAAGTGGTCTTGCTTGCAGCCAATTATTGGCAATCCGTATCTTGGAGTGATTATTTGCGTGCTTACTTCCATTAATTCATCCGCTTCAGCCCTTGCTTCCTCTGTTTGGGGCACATGAAGGTTCATGTCATCACCGTCAAAGTCTGCGTTGTAAGGGTCTGTGACTAAAGGATTAACCCTGAAAGTGTTGCCTGGCAATACTTTTACTTTATGGGCCATTATGCTCATTCTGTGAAGGCTTGGCTGCCTGTTGAATAATACTGTATCCCCTTCCAGAAGGGTTCTTTCAACAATGTATCCATTGGTTAATTCTGTTATTATCAATTCCTTGCTTTCATCAGTGACTTTCTTTTTCTTGCCGTCAGGCGAGAAAACATATAGTGCGCAAGGGTAATTAGGATAATTTGCAATCATTTTTTTAAGCCATTCCATGTTTAATGTATTGGCTCTTTCCGGAACAGTCAATTCTTGGGCCATTATTTTTGGCACTCCAACTTCGTTGGCTTTGATATTTGAATCTGGGCTTATAACACTTCTGGCGCTGAAGTTAACCCTTTTTCCTGCCAAGTTTTTCCTGAATCTTCCTTCTTTGCTTTTAATCCTTTCTGATAATGTCTTAATGATTCTGCCGTTTTTGTGCCTCGCTGGAGGTATTTGGCTATTGTCATTTGAGAAAAATGTTGTTATGTGGTATTGCAATAAATCCCATAAGTCTTCAATTATTATCTCTGGAGCTCCCGCGTTTAGGTTCTCTGCCAATCTTTGGTTAGCCCTTACAATGTCTGCCAATTTATGGGTTAAGTCATCTTCTGATTTTTGCCCGCTTTCAAGAGTGATTGATGGTCTAACTGTTACTGGAGGAACAGGCAAATTAGTCAATACCATCCATTCAGGCCTTCCTCCTATTGCGTTGATTCCCAATAGTTGGCAATCTTCATCGCTTATCTTTTCAACCCTTTCCCTTATGTCTATTGGAGTTATTCTTGTTTTATCCTCATAAAAGAAATATGGCTTTTTTAGCTTTATTTTTATTCTTTTCTCTCCGCAATGAGGGCAAGCGAGGGCATTTTTTGCCTTTGAAATTATCTCTTTAGCAATATCCCATGCTTTAAGGTTTCCTTGGCTTCTTTCAGTTAATTTTGCTTTTAGTTTTAGCTTTTCAAGTGTTTTTTCGTCAAGTGTTATTTTTCCGCATTTAGGGCAAGTGCTTCTTAGCGCGCTGTATAAAAATTCCATGTATTTTATGTGAAGGACTGGCCTTGCCAATTCAATGTATCCGAAGTGCCCTGGGCATTCTTTGACTCTTCCGCCGCAGGTTCTGCATCTTAATCCTGGCTCTATTACTCCCATTCTAAGATTCATTAATCCCCCTTCTATTGGGTATCCGTCAGCATCATATAATTCGGGCGTGATGAGTTTTACAACGCTCATTTTTTTAATGATTTCAGGGCTTAAAACCCTGAACTCAATGCTTCCAATTTTTTCTTTTATAACGCTAATCATTTTTTATCAATCCTTGTAGTTAATGTTTAATTTAGGGTATATGCATAGGCTTTTCAGCTCGTCAAGCAATAGCTTGAATGCGTAGCTCATTTCAACATATGTAACTGGAGCGTCTTCTCCGCACACACTGCATACTCCCTTATTCCTGTAATAGTTGGTGTAGGAAATCATTCCGCACTTTGTGCAAACAGGCATTATTTCCTTGTCTGAGTCAAACCTTTCTTTTAACAATAAAGCTGCTCCATGGGCTACCAAGACATCCTTCTCCATTTCTCCAAGTCTCAGTCCTCCTTCTTTTGACCTTCCTTCTGTTGGCTGCCTTGTCAATAATTGCACTGGCCCCCTTGTTCTCATGTGGTATTTGTTTGAAACCATATACTTTAATCTCATGTAGTAAATGTTTCCAATGAATATCCTGACATTGAGCATTCTTCCGGTTTTTCCGTCATAAAGGGTTTCTGAACCGTTCTCCCTAAAGCCCAAATCATGCAATTGTCCTCTTAAGTCTTTTTCAGTCTCTCCTGTGAATATTGTTCCGTCAACATTTCTTCCAGCTAATGCTCCTACTTTTCCTGCAATAACCTCTATCAATTGCCCGACAGTCATACGGCTTGGCACTGAGTGGGGGCTGAAAATTACATCAGGGTAGATTCCTTCTGAAGTGAAAGGCATATCTTTTCTTGGAAGCATCATTCCAATGACTCCTTTCTGTCCATGCCTTGTTGCAAATTTATCACCTATTTCAGGTGTTCTTGCTTGCCTTATTTTAATATTGACAAATTTGTTTCCTTCTTCTGATTCTGTGATTATTACTGAATCAACCTTTCCGTTCTCTCTCTCGCATGCAATGCTTGAATCATTTTTCTCTTTCATTTCAACCCTGAACTCCTCGGTTCCTTGGGAGAATCTTGGAGGGCTTACTTTACCGACAAGCACTGTATTTGGATTGACTTGAGCTTCAGGATAGATTATTCCATCCTCTTCCAATTTAGCATAATCTTCTTCCATACCCCTTAATCTGCTGACTCCTTTGTCAGGGTTTGGCAATCTTGTGATTTCATCTTTCTCTCCTGAGTATCTTAATTCTTCGCAGCTGTAAGGCTTGAAGAATGTTGATCTGAATAATCCTAAATTAACGCTGTCTTTGTTGAAGACTATGGAGTCATCCATGTTGTATCCTTCATTAGTCATTACTGCGATTATTACATTCTGGCCTATTGGGTGGCTGTCAAATTTAACATTGTCATAGATTGCAGTGTCAACAACTGGCTTTTGCGGATAATGCATAATGCTTACATCGCTGTCAATCCTTAGATTATAATTAGTTGTATAGATTCCAAGTCCTTGGGTAATCATTTTTGCTGCAAGCATTACCCTTCCAGTGGCGTTGTGGTTAGAAAAAGGAGCAAGATTTGCTTGAGTGCCAAGAACAGCTGCCTTGATTATCTCCAAATGGGTGTGCTTAGGGTTTAAGTCTTTTTCATCCAATGCAACATATGCAGTCTCTTCCTCTTCAGCATCCAAGTATTCAATGACTCCCAATTTAATTAAGTCATTCCATTTAATCATTCCGGATTTTATTTTTTCAACCAGTTCAGCAGTCAATTTTGATTTCCCATTTTCAACGATTATCAATGGCCTTCTTGCCCTGCCTGCCTCTGTAAGTATTTCAAGCGAATCTGATTTTTCATCATACCTTATGTTAAGGCTTGAGCTTAATTGATTGCTTCTCCTTAGCTTGACAATGTTTTCAGCAAAAGCCTTTGGCTCTTTAACTGTTCCTATTATTATTCCATTAAAAAATACATCAGCCATTAATTAAAACCTCTTTAATCCAAGCTCTGAGAGCTTTGAAATTATTTGCTCATCATTGCTGTTTTCAATGCTTATCTCGGACATTATTGCCAAGTTCTTTCTAAGGCCTACATTAGGGCCGTCAGGAGTCTCGCTTACGCATAATCTACCGTAATGGCTTGGATGCAAATCCCTTGCCTTAAAGTTCTCCCTCTGGCTTGTCAAAAGAGATGCAACCCTTCTCAAATGAGCCAATGTTCCGAAATAATTATTCCTCTCCAAGTGCTGGCTGACTCCCTGCCTTCCGCCAACCCATTGACCAGTAGCCAGGCTTTTCTTAATCATGCTAGTCAATAATTTTCCCCTGACAATGCTGTTAATCAATGGAATCTTTCCTTTCTTTACCAATCTTTCAAAGTTGTATTTCATGTCAACAATGAACATTTTGAAATTTGACCTAAAAAGCGACTCCATCATCTCTTTGCATAGCTTAAGCCTTTTATTCTTGTAATGATCCTTGTCATCAACTGAGATTAATCCATGCGATGCCAAAAGTGCTTTCTTAATCATGTTAGCCAAATAATAAGCCTTTAATTTTCTTGCGCTCTTGTCATGGCCAATGTGGGGCAATAAGCTCTTGTCAATTATCTCTTCAGCCCTTTCAATCCTTATGCTTGAGTTGTAAGTGATTCCCATCTTCTTTCCAACTAAATCAAAAGCATCATTGGCGTTTTTCAAATCGCTGATTTTTAATAGGTTAATATAGACTTCGCCCATCAAATCATCAGGCAATCCCAATAATTCAACTATTTCTTGGTCTTCAGCGAATCCCAAAGCTTTCAATAAACCGAAAGCAGGAACCTCTTTAACCCTTGAAAAGTTTGCCAATATTACTCCGTCTTTTTCCTTGTAGATATTGTGAAGTATTTTGTATTGGCCGTCATCGCTGAAAACCTTTGAAACAAAGCCTTTCTTTGCTGATGATTTTTCAACCAATATCTTGTTAGGAGCCAAGTCTTCTACAACAATTATAATCCTTTCAGTGCCGTTAATGATAAAATATCCTCCTTGGTCATGAGGGTCTTCGCCCATATTGATTAGCTCTTCTTCAGGCAATCCAGTCAATGCGCAGTACTTGCTTTTAACCATTATTGGCAAGCTGCCAATCATTACCTGCTTTGATTCCTCTTCAACATCATCTTTTATTACAGTCAATTCAATCATTAATGGAGCTTCGTAGGTGATGTTCCTAAGCCTTGCTTCAGCGGGAGTAATCATCCTCTTGGTTCCGTCAGCCTCTTTAATGCTTGGCTTTTCAATCCAAATCTTTCCAAGCCTTATTTTCAATTCAGTAACATCATTTGGCAGAATATCAGGTATTATGTATTTATTCTCGTCAACAATTTTTTGCAAACTTTTATCAACAAAAACATTGAAGCTCTCCAAGTTATGCCCAGTCAATTCTTTTTGCTCAAAATACGCATCAAGCAATAATTTGCTAATCTCTTTATTCATCAATTATCACCCTGTAAAAAACGCTCTCTCCTGCAGTATAGCTTTTTCTTGTGATTTTAAAGATGTCATTGGGCTTTGCCTTAAAAAGCTTTGCTATTGGATCATTGACTGCCATTTTAGGCAGTTCAAGGCTTGATTTAATGTTTAAATCATCAAGCAATTTAGAAGCTTCATTTTCGCCTAGAAGCTCAAATTTTGGATTGTAATTGTGCGAAAGAACCATTTCTTCCCCCGAATCCTTTTTTTCTTCAACCATGTTTTTTCCCTACCACTTTTCTGAGCCCGATGGGATTTGAACCCACGACCCCTTGATTAAAAGTCAAGTG
>CAZMEY010000009.1:0-19329 GCA_964565435.1 Candidatus Woesearchaeota archaeon | reverse complement strand
TTTGTCATTAAGGGATTTATCCATTACATTCTCTCCTGGCTGGAATCTCTGCAAAACCAGCTTTGAGGGAGCAACCTTTTCATTAATCTCCTTGATGTCTTGCAATGAATGGAGGGTTGGGGTTACAGTCATCCTGAACTCATGGGGCAATTTTGATTTTTTTAATAATTTAAAGCTTTTAAGAAAATTTCCGTATATTCTGGAAATGCCTGTGATTTTTTTGTAATCATCCTTGTCAAACCTGCTTTTAATGTCCATTGCCACAAAGTCAAACACATTCTTATCCATCAAATATTTTAGTCTTTCATGGAATGTGCCGTTTGTTTCAATGCCAAGCAATAATTTATGCTCATTTGCCCATTCTTTTATTTTGATTATTGAATATTCGTGTATTAGCGCTTCTCCTCCGCTTAAAATCAGGCTGTCAATCACTCCCAGATTTTTTTTTAGTTTTTTTAAAATGTCATCTATGGAGGTTTTTTTGGATAATTTTAAGCTATCGGAATTATAGCAAAACAGGCATTTCAAATTGCAGCCTTGAAAAAAAATAACTGAGCACATGTGGCCAGGATAGTCCACGCTTGATAAATCCTGCAATCCCGCAAAGTAAGCTTTCATATTCAAGCTTATTATCCTATTCTTCATTATTTAAATATTTTCAATATTTTTGGGAGCTTTGCCAAAAGCCAATTATTTTAAATATTGGATTGCTCTAATTAATACTATTATGAAAAATGTTTTTTTGCTGTATTTGCTTTTTATAAGCACGAGCCTGGTTTTTTTATCAGCATATTTCAGCATTGCTTTTTTTGACTATATTGAGAGCGTTTTTTCCATTGTTTCAATGATTTTGTTACTCAGCGTTTTTTTCATGCTTTTTTTATCAAATAAGGATTTCTTTTCCGAGTCAAAGCTCCTTTTCATGTCGTTTTTTTTTCTCATAATGAATCTTTCCTTGGGGCTTATGAGAAACCTTTTCTTGCTCAGCTCAGAGGCGCTGATTATCATAGGAATCTTTGAGCAGTTTTCATTCATAGCTTTTGCATGCCTTTTTTGCATCTTCACTTACTCTCTTTCAAGGAAGCCAAGCTTAAAGTCTTTTATTTTATTGTTTTCCCCGCTAATTATTTATTCCTTATTGCTTGTTTTTATCAGAAGCTTTGGCATAGTGCAAGAATATTCATTGATTAACTATTTCCTTATTTCTTTTACAGCGCTTTATTCCTTTTTGTCGGGATATAATTTCATCAAGGCTTACAAGGGGTGCGCTGAGCTTTTGGCAAAGTCCACTCTTATAATTGCAGGATTCTTACTCATTTTGATATTCATAGGCTTTAAGCAGGCAGGCATGTTTTTTTTCCTTAATTCAATAATCATTTCTGCAGGCTCTTTTGCAGTTTGCTTAGGAGTCTTAATGGGTAATGATTTGGGGCTTTATGAGGGTATATTCAATAGGCTGCTTTCCATTTTGCCCAATGATTCTAAAGGAAAATACCTTTCATGGCTTTTAAGGGTAAGCTCAAAAATGGATGGGCTAAAAGTCATTGCCATTAAAAGCAAAATAAAATTGGTTGACAATCCCAATATATCAAACAAAAAAGAGATGGGCATGTATGATGAATTGCTGATTTTCTCCCTTAACTGGCTTGGAAGGAATGCCAAGGTGTCCAAAACAGAGGTATCCAATATAAAAAAATATTATAATTCGCAAAAAATAATGACTAGAAGGCTTGGCCAGTTTTCTCTTTGATTATTTTGAGCACTTCGCCAAATATCTCTTCCCTTGATTTCTGCTCCCCGTTTTTTAGGCAATCAATTTTTTCGTATCCCCTGCTATAATATATTTCCATATACACATTGTAGACTTTTTTTAAGTATTCAAGGTTTTTTTCATGAATGTCCAGCTCCCTTCCGCGCTCAATGACTTTCTTTGATGAATACCCTATTGGCAAGTCAAGGAAGATTCCTGCATTGATTTTTGGCAGATTTTGCTGCCAAGAGCTTATTGTGGCAATTATCTCTTTTTTTTCTTCCAATGTTTTGGCTGCTGCTCCCTGGTAAGCTTGAGTGCTTAAAGTATATCTGTCAAGTATTATGATTGTCCCGTTTTTCACCAATTCATTGATTTTATCCTTTTGAGCCAATTGGTCTTCATAGAATAATTTGGCTATCTCCAAAGGGGAGAGCTTTTTTTCGCCTGACAAGTATTCCTTTATTTTTTTCCCAGTAGGGGTATTGTATTGGGGGAAGTCAAGAACAACTGCTTTTTTTCCTAAGTCCTCAAGGTATTTTTGCAGCATCTTTGCCTGCGTTCCTTTTCCGCTACCATCAGTCCCTTCAAAAGCTATAATCATTTCCAAACTCATCTTAATCCAGTGCTTCCAAATCCTTTGCTGCCTCTGCTTGTTTCGCTTAGCTCGTCAGCGTCCTGTATTGTTGCCTGCTCAGCTTTGGCTATTACTGCCTGTGCTATTCTGTCCCCTTTGGCAATCTTATAATCTTCCTTTCCAAGGTTGATTAAAACTATTTTTATCTCTCCCCTGTAGTCTGCATCAATTGTTCCCGGGCTGTTTGCAACAGTTATTCCTTTAAGGCTTAAGCCGCTTCTAGGCCTTATCTGGGCTTCAAAGCCGTTTTCAATCTCAAAACTCAAGCCTGTTGAGATTAATTTTATCTCCATTGGCTTTATTATTGCATCTTCGCTTGCGCATAAATCCATTCCTGCGCTTTGGCTAGTCTTGTATTCAGGAATTATTGCATCATTGTTTAATTTTTTTATTTTCAAAATCATTTTTTTATCACTCAATAAAGGTTTTAATCTCTTTAATCAATGCCTGCTTTGAAGGCACCTCTGAAAAGTAAATTGTCTCGTCATTTATTGCTATGCTTGGGGTTTCCATCACTTGGTAAATAAGGGCTGTCAGGAAATCCTCTTTTATGTCAACAACCCTTAATTTAATGCCTAATTCCTTTGCCACTTCATTGCACAGCTTCTTTGCTGCCGGGCAGTTAGGGCATGAGGGCATTGTAAATACTGTTAAAGTGTTATCTTCTTTTTTCATAATGAATATTTCACCCTGTCTTTCATTTCGGCTTTTTTCCCTTCATTCCATGATTTCACTGGAGTCAGATAGCCGGTGACTCTTGAGTACCATTCAATATTGCTGCTTGAGCAGAATTGGCAAGTGTTTCTCATTCCATTGCTCATTTTTCCGCAGTCTTTGCACTGCGTCATGTCTTTAGTGAATGAAAAATAGGAGCACAAAGTCTTTGTTGAAATCTTTTTGATGAAGTCAGTCAATGCCTCTGGATTAGGTGTTTTTTCTCCCATGAATATATGGGTTATTGCCCCTCCCATTAATAATGGATGGAAGCTGCTTTCAATCTTAATCCTATCCCATAAGGGTATGTTTGCCCCTACATTGACATGGCTGCTGTTTGTGTAATAGACATTCTTTGAGCCTTTTTCTCCCCTTGCGACATTGTTTTGGTATTTTGCGTCAAGCTTAGCAAACCTGTTGGCTGTTGATTCTGCCGGGGTTTGCACCAGGCTCCATCTTTTTCCTGTCATTTTTTCCATTCTTAAAGTCTTTTCTTTCATATAATTAAGCACTTTTAATCCAAACCTTAATGCATCCTTGTCTTCATGCAATTGCTTTCCAGTCATTGATTGCACCAATTCATTAAGCCCTACGAATCCGAAGCTGTTAGTGCTTGTCTCCAAATCAAAATACGGCTCTCCTTCAAACTCTTGGGTTAAGAATGGGGCTCCGCCATTAAGTAAGTATTTTCTTATAGTGTCCCTTTTTGCGTCAAAAACCTTTCTTGCAATCTCAAATTTGTCGTCAATTAATTCATACATTAATCTTTCGTCGCCTTTGCTTTCATAAGCGCATCTTGGCAGGTTTGCAGTCACTGTCTGCAAGCTTCCGAACCTTAATTTTCCTTCATTTATCTGCTTCATTTGTTTGCTGTCAGGTATTAGGAAATATCTGCAGCATTGGCTTTGAACAGCGTCAGGCATGTAAGGCGCTGAAAGGTTAAGGAAGTAAGGGGCTCCGAACTTGCTGGCCAATTTTGATATTTTTAGCAAGGTGTCATCATGCTTATTGGTTTTGGTAATGCTCCTTCTTAGCTTGAATTCAGGCTTGGGGAAAGAAAAGCATCTACCATTATAATCCCCCTCCATGTAAGTGTCTAGAAATGCGTTAAGAATAGTTTTTGATTCATCTTCAAAATCAGCGTAAGTGACTCCTTCTTTAGTTACTCCTCCAGGAAGCAATGCTGGCTGTTTTTTCAAATAATCTGGCGCATCAATCTCCAAGCTGACGCTTGTAAAAGCGGTTTGCCCTCCCCTGCTGAAATTTGACATGCTTAATTCATAAATGAAATATTGTATTGCTTGCTTTATATCCTCATATTTCATTCCGCGAGCATAAGGCGCCAAAACAGTATTTAAGAAATCATACCCTTGGCCTCCGCTAAAGCTCATCTGGCTTGCTTGCAAAACCTTTGCCAGCTGCATTACTGCGCTATTCAAGTGCTTTGCAGGCCCTGCAACAGCTGTTGATACTCCAACTCCATCGGTTTTTACTCCGTATTTTAAGAATAACCTTGCCGGAACTTCAAAACAGAATGGGCGGTTGATAAAATAATCCAAATCATGAATGTGTATATCTCCTGACATGTGCGCCCTGCCTGCATCTTTTGGAATAAGTCTTAGCAATGAGTATTCTTTGGATACTTGGTCTCCGAATGATTTGTGGACAAATTCAGGAGTGTAGGGAGTGTTTGCGTTTTCATTGTCAATGCTATAAATTAATTGAGTGACATCATATATTGGCAGCCCAACCCTTGTGTAAAGGTCTCTTGCGTCATTAAGCCCGTATTTTAATAATTTAACATTAATTAACTCCCTAATCAATGGACCGCTGACATAATCAACATTAAGCTTTTCTATCTCTTCCCTTGCTTCCAATGCTATTTTTTTGGCAATATTTATGGGTAGTCCAGTCTCTTTAATCAGGCTTTGGACAATTTTTTCATTATCTTGCTCTTCTATTGTGCCCCTATTGGTTAAAACAAAGATTTTCTTCATAATCAAGGCTTATTAGTTGATGGTTTTTAAATTATGTTTCCTAAAAATATAATGGTTATAATATATATACAAAGGGTTCATATATCGGTTGATTTCTTCTTAATAATTGCAAAAAACTCTCTAACGAACGGCTTTGAAGTGCTTTTTTTCTTATTATCCCTTGCTGATATGATTATTTCATCAATGTTTTTGAGCGCGTCAATAAAGTAATTCCTTTTAAATGAGATATACCTGTTTTTAGGCGTGTTTCTGAGCCTTTCATGATTTCTTGATTTTGGCAGCCTTGAATAATATAAAGGGTCATAGATTATTAATTCATCCCTTAAAGGGTTGTATTCCAATGCAATCACCCAGCCCATCCCAAGATTGATTTGCTTGTAAAGCTTGTTGAAATCAACCAATATTATTTGCGGCGAAGTTTTGAGCCTTTCAATCAATTCCTCTTCAAACTCCCTTGCCAAGATAAATCTCATACCCTTATCCATTAATTCTGATTTCATTTTTTTTTCATAATCAAGCAATCCTTCATAATCCATTTTGTATGATTCTTTTTGCCTAATCAATTCGGCATTGAAATTGCCTATACCAAGCATTATCAATTCATAGCTTAAAGGGATTTTAAGCGAGTTGGCAGCTATTTTTTTGGCAGTCTTAGTGGCTATTTCCGACAAGTCATTTGGCTTTTTTTCGTTAATCCTTACATTGTTTAAATAATCAGTCATTATTTTGAGGCATACAACTCCTGACTCAAAAGATGATTTGCAAGTGTAATGGGGCACAAAGACTTTCATGGTAATTATTAGTGTTAGTTCCTTTTTTAAATTATGCCCTTTAATTTATTTTGCAATCATTGATTTTATTTTAATTGCAAATTTTGCGAATAGCTCCCTGTCATCTTTATCCAATGCTTTTTTCCATACCAAAATAAGGTAAATAATTGAGCTTAATGCTGCGCCGAAAACTTTTAGCCACAAATCCATATCAATTGCGAAAAACAATACCAAAGGCATGCAAAATATTATTGTTTTAATTATTGCTTTTAAATCAATGCTGCAATATTTCATGGACATTATCATTATGAAGCCGGCTGCGCAGATTGTTGAAAAAAGCATTATAAGCGAGGTGTTTTGGGCTGTTGATGCCTGGCCTGAAAGCATAAGTATTGCTGCTAAGCTTATGATATGCCTTATTGTGATATATTTGTTTTTTCCTGCGCTGTAAGACAATGCGTCAAATAGGCTTATTATTATATTGAAAAGATTTATTATTGCAGCTATTTGGATAATGCTTCCAATGCTTGAGAATTCATCCCCAAGTATTGCTTTTGCTGCAAAGTTTGGGGAAAATAAAAAGAATGATATGAGTGGAATGGCGCAGATTGCAATATAAGTTATTATCTTTGACACAATTGATTTTTTTTCCTCAGCGTTTTTCCCTATTAAGGAGGGAATCATTGCGGTAATCAAAGCTGTTGAAGGCAGGGTGATTATCATTCCAATCCTTAAAGAGGCGTCAAAATACCCTAGTTCAAGCTCATTTTTTCCCAGAATTAGCGGCAATAATGATGATGAAATGTAAAAAATTATTGTTGAGGCATAATTTATTAATGAAAATCTTGTTATTTCGGCATAGTGGGAGAACTTTTTGCAGCTTTTTTTGGATAATTCAAATATTTTCTTGTAAGAATAAATTATATGGCTGATATATGATGCCAAGTAGCCAAACAATGCTCCTGCCAGCCCCCATAGCATTATGAATGGTAGGGTGATTGATTTGGCAATGTTGAATATCAAATCAGCAATACTTGAGGATTTCAGGTTTTTGAGCCCTTGCAATATGTGGGGGGCAATATTCATTATTATAAAAAATGGCAATGATATCGCGATTATTGGCAAATAGTCCTTTAATTCTGGGTTGCCATAATAATCAATAATGCAGCCTGATAGTAATAACAGCGTAATTGATGCAATAATTATGAGAACTCCCCTGATTTTTAGGAATTTTTTTATCAAATCCCTTTGGCTTTCTTTGTATTTGGCCAAAAAAAAAGGCATGCTTGCTTCAAGGCCAAGGCTTGAGAATGAGTAAGCCAATCCCATTATTGTTGTCAATAATGAGAGTGTTCCGTAATTTTCCGGACCTAACAATCTTATGATGAAAAAAACTACAGCCATTGAGATTATTGTTCCCAATCCTTTGCCAAACAATTGCCAGGCAGTGTTTTTTCCAATGCTTGCCAATTCACTCATGGATTATTTTATGTAAGCGTTAATTTAAAAAATAATGGAAAATACTGAATTGTTAATGGGTGTTAATCTCAAAGCTCTTTTGGAGCCGAAAAAAATTGAATTATCTGATTTGAAAGGAAAGAGAGTCGCAATTGATGCCTATAATGCGCTTTACCAATTCTTGTCAATTATCAGGCAATATGACGGCTCTCCTTTGGCTGATTCCAAAGGAAACATCACTAGCCATTTGAGCGGATTGTTTTATCGGACTATTAATCTTTTAAAAGAGGGGGTAATTCCCTGCTATGTTTTTGATGGCAAGCCTCCAAGCTTTAAGAACCGGACAATAAGCGACCGTGTGAATATAAGGAATAGGGCAAAAGAGGAGTATGAGGAAGCTTTAGCTCAAGGTGATTATGAAAAAGCTAAATCAAAATCAATGCAGTCAGCAGTTCTTACCCAGGAGATGGTTTTGGAGGCTAAGGAGTTATTGGAGGCTTTGGGAGTTCCATTTATTGATGCGCCAAGCGAAGGAGAGGCACAAGCTGCCAATATGTCAAAATCAGGGGATGTTTATGCCAGTGTTAGCCAAGATTATGACAGCTTATTATTCGGAGCCCCTCTTCTTGTGCGAAATCTAAACATTACAGGCAAGAGGAAGATTCCAGGAAAAAACCTGTATACAACAATCTATCCTGAGAGGATAATATTGAAAGAGGAGCTTTCAAGGCTGAAAATCACAAGGGAGCAATTGATAATGATAGCTATCTTGGTTGGCACTGACTATAACCCTAAAGGCGTTGAAGGATTGGGGCCTAAAAAAGCTTACAAATTGGTTTTGGAAAAAAAAGATTTTGACAGCGTTTTTGCAAGCGTTGACTGGGTCTTTGACATCAAGCCTAAAGAAATATTTGACTTCTTCATTAATCCTCCAGTGCTGCCAAGCATTGATTTGAAATTTGGCAAAATCAATGCCGAAAAATTGTTTGATATTTTATGCAATAATCACGAGTTTGCAAAATCCAGGATTGAATCAGCTATAAAGCAGATTGAAGATGCTTCTTTGAAAAAGAGCCAGACTGGTTTAGATAAGTTTTTTTAGAATTTTGAGTATTTATCCATGTAAAGCCTTGTTATGCTTTTTTCTATAATATCCCCATCTTTTATTTCCAAACTTTTCATAATATTTTTTATATTGTCTTGATGCTTCTCTATTTCTTTGTCATCAATTATTTCTATTTCAATTGCGGGCTTAAAGCCGTTTATTTCTTCAATATTTATTGTTGTATTCATTAATTTATAGCTGGTTCTTTTTTTGTCAACTGAGCAGAACTTTTTGAATCCTATTGATTCCAATATTTTCTCCATTTCAGCCAAGTCTTTTATTTCTGTTTCATATTCATTAAATGCGCAGTGGTCAAACTCTTTTTCCAATACTTTGCAGTTAATCTCAAATTTTTTCTTATCCTCTGCAAAAGTAGTCCTAATCCTAAGCCCGTAAGAGCCAGGCTTATCCATCTTGATTTCAGAATAATCCTTAGCTGAATTTATGCAATACCAGTCGTCAATAATCCTTATTTTTTCTAAAAAGCTTGCGCCCAAACCCTTTATCTTTATCTCCATTTTTTCAGCGCTGTTTATGAATGCTCTTGCTTCTATTTCCATAATATCACTCTTTATGCATGGTCATTATATGAGTCATGAGGGTCCCAATCATATGGGCCCGAAATATCCATATTCCTTAATTTTTCCATTGTTATGCATGTATGATAATTGTCAATATTGCCATAATTTTTATTAATTATTCCCCAAACTCTTGATTGCCCCTCCCAGCTACCATATAAAACCAAATTATTGAATATCTGCTCAACCTTTAAATCATATGAAAAAATCTCTTTAGCGTCAACATTATCATGGTTTTTTATATCATTGGCAAATTCTTTATCACTTCTTAAGAAATCTATTAATCCTTTTTTTTCTTTTAGCAAAATTTCGCTTAAATCTTCAGCCATGATTAATTGTTTAATATTATCCCTTTAAAATTTTTATGTTTTTTTTTCAAATCATTTTTTAAACTTGAAGAGTTTTGTGTAATCTATGATTTATGGCGATTTTCACATTCATTCAAAATACAGCCGAGCTACCAGCAAATCAATGGATATAAAGCATCTCTCTGTTTTTGGCGCAATGAAGGGCTTGAATCTTATAGGCACAGGTGACATCACTCACCCTAAATGGATTGATGAAGTCAAAAATGAAACCATTGATTTGAATAATGGATTTTACAAAAGCAAATACAATGATATGAGGTTTATGCTGTCGTCAGAGATAGCGACTATTTATTCGCAGGATGGCAAGGTAAAAAGGGTTCATCATGTATTGTTTTTTCCAAGCTTTGAAGTTGTGCACCAATTCAATGATTCTCTCAGGAGTTATTTGGAAAAAAAAGGCAAGAAATGCAATCTGTCAAGCGATGGCAGGCCAATCATTGGGCTTACAAGCGTTGAATTATGTGATATAGCTTTTAAGATTAGTGATAAAATACTGGTTATTCCTGCGCATATTTGGACTCCATGGTTTAGCATGTTTGGAAGCATGAGCGGGTTTGACAAATTTGAGGATTGCTACAAAGAATATTCCAATAGGATCTATGCCTATGAGAGCGGATTGTCCAGCGACCCTTTGATGAATTGGAGATTAAGCCAGCTAAGTAATAAATTGCTGATAAGCAACAGCGACTGCCACGGGCCAGGAGTTGACAGGATTGGCAGGGAAGCCAATGCGTTTAAGGGCAATATCCTTGATTTTTCCTATGACAAGCTTTGCTCATCAATTAAAAACAGGGATTTGGCATTCACTATTGAGGTTGATCCAAGCTATGGAAAATACCATTTTGACGGGCACAGGAAATGCAATGTTTGCTTGGAGCCAAAAGAGTCGCAAAAAAACAATAATATTTGCCCAGTGTGCCATAAACAGCTTACAATAGGGGTTCTTCACAGGGTTGAGGAGTTGGCTGACAAGCCTGAAGGCTTCAAGCCTGCCAATTCGCCTGACTATAAATACAATGTTCCTTTAATAGAAATTATTTCAAAAATGTCTGGAAAAGGGGTTGGCACAAAATTAGTTGTGGCAGTTTACAATGATTTAATCAATAAATTTGGCACAGAATATTCCTTGCTTTATGACGCTGATTTGAAAGCAATTGATTCAAGCTATTCAGGCTTAGGCAGGGTTGTGAAGAGTTTAAGGGATAAGTCAATGAAGGTTTTGCCCGGCTATGATGGGGTTTATGGCGAGCCAGTGATTGAGAAGCAGCTAATGCCTCAAAAATCCATTGGGGATTTTTAGGCGCTTAATCCGTTCATCTTTGATATCAAGAATATTGATGCAGTCATTGCGCATAATGAGACAAATAATAATATATTATTTATTATTAAAGGTATATCCACTACCATACTTAATAATCCATAAACCATTATTATAAATCCTATAATCAATGTTATTGAAAATCCTTGCCTCCATCCCCGTATGACGCTTTTTTTTAAGCTGTTAAAGCTGATGTTTAACAAAAATAGGCCTATGAATGTTTGTGTTATGCTTAGTAGCATTTTAGAAAGTCAGCACTCCTTGGAATACTCATTTTACTTTTATAGCACCTGCCGGGCAATTAGCTTCGCAAGCGCCGCAGCCAATGCAGTCTTTTGGCCTTGCAACTTTTACGCACCCTTCTTCGGTTTCTTCAAATACTCCCACTGGGCATACAGAAACGCATGTAAAATGTCTTTTGCATTTTTTGCAATCAACTATTGGTTTAGGCATATTATCACGTGAATATTAAATCCTCATCTTTTATTTAAAAATCTTATTGTGATTGCTTGCATTCCTTATTTAAGCAGGTGTCAATCCCGTCAATGCTTACTAATGGGCCTTTGCACTTTTGGCATGCCTTGTTTATCAGTTTTACTTCGCCCTTGCTTGGCAATGAGTAAAGGTTATTGCATTTAGGGAATCCTGAGCATCCTATGAATCTTGAGCCTCTCTTTGAATACATTACTCTTAGATTTCGGCCGCATTTTGGGCAAATGCCTGCAACCCTTGAAGGGCAATTATTGTTTAGGCAGGCTTCAAATTTTTTCTTGCCAATGAGCACTTTAGGGGCTTTGCAATCCTTGCAATTATTACCCAAGGCTTCATACTCTGTTTTTGGCAATGAATAAGTTGTGTCGCATTCAGGGTATTTTGAGCATCCTATAAATTCCTGCCCATTTTTTTTGGAATACATTATTACTAAATCATTGCCACACTTGGGGCATATTCCCATTTTTTTCCCGACATTGCTCTGCTCTTTCCATGACTCTTCCAATGCCTGGCTAAGGGTTTCCCCTATTAATTTCTCGCTTTTTTTGAAATCATTTGAAATGTCAATTAGTATCTCTTGCGCCTGTATTATGACATTTTCCTTGGTTTCTTTATTATCCTCTATCAAATCAGCCTGCTCTTCAAACTTTTTAGTCAATTCCTCGCTGATAATTCTTGGGCAATATTTTTTCAATGCTTCATTAACTCCTAAGCCTAATTTAGTCACTTTAATGCTTTCATCAATAATGTATCCCCTGTCATTCAATGTCTTGACTATTGATGCCCTTGTCGCTTTTGTGCCAATTCCCCGTTTTTCCATCTCTGAAACTATTCCTGACTGCGAATACCTATTTGGCGGCTCAGTTAATTTTTTCTCATTTGAAACATTGCTGATAATCACATCCTCTTTGGCTTTAACATCAGGCAGCTGGAGCTCTTTGCTTCTGTAATATTTTCCGTAAAAGTCAATCCATCCTTTTTTTATTATTATTGAGCCGCTTGAAACAAATTCGTGGCTGTTAACATCAAGCAAGACCTTCATGTTCTCCTTGACTGCAGGCTCTTTGAAAGTTGACAAAAACCTTTTCACTATCAAATCATAGACATTTTTTTCCTGAATGCTTAACCTTTTTGGAGCCTCGCCTGTCGGATAGATTGCTGTGTGGGCTAAGTCATCCTTTTTTCCTTCATTTGGCTTCAATTCCTTTAATCCAAGCAATTCGTCGCAGAATCTTTTGTAAAATGCCTGCTGTCTTAACTGCTCTAAAATCTTTTTAAATCCAATCTTTTCCGGAAGCTTTTCGCTGCTTGTTCTGGGATAGCTTATTAGGGCGCCAGTGTAGAGCTTTTGTGCTATTTGCTGCGTAAGATAAGGATTGTATTTAAATTGAGTGTAGCATTCGCTTTGAAGCGTTGACAGGCTGAAAGGGTTTGGCGGCATTACTGCCAATTCGCTTCTCTTTACATCCTTTACAATGCCTTTTTTTTTGCTTTTGCAGTCATCGTATATCTTGTCAGCGGTTTTTTTGTCAAAAATCCTTCCATCTTTATAATCAGCTTCATAATCATTATTCCAGTTAAGCTTTATCTGCCAGTATTCTTTTGGCACAAAAGCCATTATTTCATATTCCCGTTCGCATAAGATATTAAGCGTTGGGCCCTGCACTCTTCCAGTGCTTATCAAATGAAAGCCTTTTCTTGCGCTTTTAAGCGCGAGAGTCAATGCCCTAGTAATATTCACTCCATACATCCAATCCATGTGGTGCCTGGCAAGCCCGGCATTAACCATTCCCTTGTCAGAGTCTTCCTTTGCTTTCTCAAAGCTTTCAACAAGCTCTTCTTTGGTTAAAGTTGTGAAAAGCATTCTTTTAGCATTCTTCCTTTTAAGAATGAACCTTAAAATATTGTAAGCAATGACGCTCCCCTCATTATCATAGTCAGTGCACACTATTACATCAGAAAATTTTTTAGAAAAATTTACAAAATTATCATAATAAGGCCTTGAGTAATAAGCGGATTTGTCTGCTTCAAATGTAGGAATCCATTCATTCTCAAAAACAGGATAAGTCCATTTTCCTTTCTCTAAATCCCTTAAAGTGAACAAATGCCCAACAGCTGGAAGAACAAGGTAGCTTTTGCCATCCCTTTTAAACCAGAAATACTTGGCTTTGCCGTTTTTGTCTTCCAAGAATGTGCCTTTATCAGCCAAAGCCTGGGCAATCTTTTTGGCAGCATCAGGCTTCTCGCTAATCATTAAAGTATAATCCATTAAATCATTAAAGGGATAAGTTGTATTTAAATCTTGCCAGCCAAAACCCTTAAATTATCAGAGATGCTGCGCAATATTTTTCCTTCAAGCCCTTTCATTTCATTTTCTAAAATAATATTAAAATTGGGGCAATATTTTTCTGACTCCCTTTTAAAATAATTAATTAAATATTCCATTCTTTCTTCTTCTCTTAATCCTTTTTTGTAAAGATTTAATCCTAAGCTATAAGTCAAGGTTTTTCCAATAATATTCTTTAAATCAGGGACTTTTGAATTATTTTTCATTTCATTTATTAAATAGATGTCAACTGTTTTCATTCTAATAATTATCCTTTTTTTTTATAAAGCTATAAAAAACAAGCAAGTGATCATCTTCCAAAAGGGATTCGCCTTCCACCATTTTTTTGCCGTTTTTAAGCAAAACATAATTGCTTTTATTCAAATTTAAATAATCATAAACTATACTTTCAGGCATTTCAGTATTTGCCTTATACTCGCGCATTGATGAGCATTCATTAATTAATTCCAGCAATTTATTCATTTTGTTTTAATTATAAAAAAATGTTTTTAAAAACCTTTTGGCATTTAAAAAATAAATAAGAAAAAACAAAAAAATCCTTAAATAATCCTTTCTAGTCCGCTTCCGCCAGCGATTTTTGGCAATACCAATATCTTATCGTTCTCTTTAGTGATGTAATTTTCATCCATTCTTTTGCCATTGACCAGCACTGCGAAGTATTTTCCGCAAAGGTTTAGCTCTTCCAAAACATTCTTTAAGCTAACTCCTTTTTTTGCAGAATATTCCCTTAAAGACCCGGTTTGGATATTTGAAGAAATCAGGTTTTCATAGGTGTTTTCCATGAAGGTTTTCATAATCATTCAATATTTATTAATATTTCATTGCCAACAGATTCCTTCATAAACCTTGCAATTTATAGGATTCATTCTCCTGCCATCAATCACGATTTTTTCTTTGCAGTCAATGCCCCTGAATTCATCCCATTCAGTGACAATCATTATTGCATCCGATTTATCAATAACTTCATTTCCTAAATTGGCAAGCATGACTTTCCCTCCCTTAAAGTGCTTCATTGCTTTAGGGTCATATACAATGACTTTTGCGCCCTCTTTTATCAATTCATCAATAATTATTAAGCTCGGAGCTTCCCTTGAATCATCAGTGCCTTTTTTGAAAGCAAGCCCCAATAAGCCAATAGTTTTTCCGCTAAGATTGGGCAAATGCTTTTTAAGCAGCTCAACCATTTTTTTTGGCTGCTCATCATTCACTTTAAGGACTGATTTCAATAAAGCCATCTGCTCTTTTTCTGCCAATCCCTTGCTTACAATTGCTTTGACATCTTTTGGAAAGCATGAGCCTCCGAATCCTGCACCAGAGTCCAAGAATCTCCTGTTAATTCTCTCATCCATACCTATGCCATCCATGACTTCATAGGAATCAATATCCAATTTTTTGCACAAGTTTCCCATTTCATTGGCAAAGCTTATCTTTGTAGCCAAAAAAGAATTATTTGCATATTTAATCATCTCAGCGGTTCTCGGATTTGTGGCAAAGATTTTTTGCGGAAAATCCCTGTAAACCTCGCGCATAACTTTTTCTGCCCTTTCATCGCTTGCTCCTATAACAATCCTGTCTCCTTGCAAAAAATCCTTAATAGCTGAACCCTCTTTTAAAAATTCAGGATTCATGCAAAGCCCGAACTCTTTGCCAGACTCTTTGAGTATTGCTCCTACAATATCCTCAGTTGTTCTTGGCACAACAGTGCTTTTCACAACAATGACCTTGTAATTATTCATATTATTGGCAATTGTTTTAGCAGCGGATTTGATATAATCCAAATTAATACTTCCATCATCAAGGCTTGGGGTTCCAACGCAGATAAAAACTGCTTCAGCGCTTTCAATAGCAGTTTTAGCATCCAATGTTGCAATCAATTTTTTATTGTCAATGGCTTTTGACAATAAATTATCCATTCCCTCTTCATAAATTGGGGAAATCTTGGAATTAATCATTTTGACTTTTTCAGGATTAATGTCAATGCATGATACTTCATGTCCTTTGCTTGCAAAGCAAACCCCGCTTGTCAATCCAACATACCCTGTGCCAATTATTGCCAATTTCATGAAAAATTATAATAATATCTTATTTATTAAAGTGTCGTAACAATAACCTCATCATCAACCAATAATGAATGCTCTGCCTGGCTGACAATGCCTTTAGAAATCTCCCTTAGTTGCGGATAGCTATACAATGCCCCATTGTTTGCCAATTCTTTCAAAGCCATATTAACCTGCAAAGCCCCAAATTTATCCATTAAATGGTAATTTGCAAAAGGCAATGAATTAAAAGTCTCTTCAATATAGCTGAGTATTTTTTTGGAGCTCTCCATCCTTACAGGCTTTTTTTTGATAAATGAATATATCTTTGAAACAGAGGATTCCGCTACTTTTCCAATCCCGTTTGTGGCAAAAGGCTCTATTGCAATCATTTGGCCCTTTGAAAATTTCAAAGCGCTTCCATTGTCATAATTTGAAATGAACACATCCCCATGAAGATTATACCTTCCAAGGCCGTGGCCTCCAAGATTAATCACTGGGTTGAAGCCGCGCTTTTTAATGGTGTCATAAATAATTTTTCCAGCCTCGCAATATTTTGCCCCTGGTCTGATGATTTTAATGGCATTTTCCAATGCTTCCTTGCTTGCAAGAATCAATTCAGAATATTTGTCCGAATTAATTTCAACAGTGAATGCAGTGTCCCCTAAGTAGCCGTCAAACATTGCTCCTAAATCCACTTTAACAACTTGCCCCTGCTTAAATTCCTCTGCGCCTTTATGATTTGGGGTGTCATGGGCTGCGAATTCATTAATGCTTATATTAATGGGGAAAGCCAGCTTTCCTCCAAGAGAATAAATCTTATCCTCAATAGATTTCACATAATCATAAATGTTTAACCCTTCCTTTATTTTATCAAAAGCAAATCTTCTGGCTATTCCAGTTATTTTTCCCGCTTTAATGAATTCTTCCCTTCCAATCATAATGTTTTTATAATTAAGCATTTTTTAATAAAAGTTATGGCTAAGAAAAAAATATCTAAAAAAGCTCTAAAAAAGGAAGAGGCTTCAGGTGCAATTTCATATATTGACTGGAAATTGCCTGCAGCGTTTATTCTCGGCATATTAGTTACCGTATTATATTATAATCTTCCTAATGCCAGTAATTTATTTGCAGGCAACACCACTTCGGAAGTTGTTCCAACAGTGTATTTAATAAATGACAATACTTGCGATTTATGCAATGATTCATGGATAATCACTTCATTAAGCCAGGAATTCAATTATACCCTTGAAAGAATTGATTCAAGCTCTTCAAAAGGAAAGCAGCTAATCAGCTCAATGAATATAACAAGCCTTCCAGCAGTATTATTATCCAAGGATTTCATCAACAGCTCAGGATATGAATATCTTGGAAGCTATTTGAAAGAATCAGGAGATTATTACACTCTCTTAATGCAAGGGGTAAAAAACTTGTCAGCTGTTGAATCAGTTAATCCAACCATTGACTTATTTGTTATGAGCCAATGCCCTTATGGAACTCCTGCTCAGCAAAATATGATTAATCTAAAAAAAGCAGTTCCAGGATTAGAATTAAATATGCACTACATTGTGGATGTTTCAACTGAATCAGAGATGAATCTTTATGCTTCTCAGTACAAAGCTTCATATGATGCAGCATGCGCGGACCCTGAAACTGTAGCCCAATATGGATTGGCTTGCACTGAAGAAGAATGGGATACAACATACAGCCCTTTAGCTTCATGCGAATTGAAATCCAACGGGAATTATTATTGCAGCCTTCACGGGCCAACAGAGCTTAATTTGGATATTATCCAAATATGCGCAATGAATATATCAGAGAACTGGGGAGATTTCATATTAAATCACATAAGCTCAAGCTTTAACGCATCATTTGCAGCAAACGCTTCAGGTATAGACTATGATGAATTGATGAGTTGCGCCAATTCAAGCAAAGGCTTAGAACTATTGGATGCAAATATTGTATTATCCAACCAGTTAGGCATTGGAGCAAGCCCAACCTACTTGTTTGACAATATTTACAGGAGCGATCTTGACCCCTTGTATATTATTGCAAGCAATCCTGCAGAATCTTTCTGCTCATTGCATCCGGAATTATCCGGCTGCGAAAGCGTAGGCTCGCTTAATCTTGCTTCAAGTTCAAAAGGAAGCTGCTAAAAATTTTTAGCAGCTTTTTTTTTATTTTTTTTTAAAATTATTAAAATTTTATTTTAATTCCATTAAAGGGGGAACTATCTGCTTTTTCCTGCTCAAGAGTCCGGGAATAAAAACTGATTCATTTTGAAGTTTCACTTTTAGCGCTTCTTCAAGCATTTGGGTCTTTCCAACAGCCAAAACTTCGCTGCCCTCTTTTAATAAGTCAGTAATAATAACTATCACTAAATCATAATTCTTCTTTTTCATTAAATCAATCATTGATTTTTTTCTATTTTTCAGAAATGATTCAATATCCATTAATTTAATCTGTGAAATCAATGCTTTAGTGCTTTTAGGCAATTCAAACTCTTTGGAGTCATCATTCATCAATTCCTCATCAGTTTTTGAGTCAACATTGCTTTTGATTTTGAACATTTCAATGCCCAATTTTTCAATATCCAAAACAGCTATTTCATTAAGAGTGTCCCTTATTTTCAAATCAACGCTTGTTGTTGTAGGGGATTTAAACAAATCCATATCGCTAATCATTCCAGCCAAAAGCAATTTAGCAATATTTTTAGGTATTTTAATATTATCATTGAAGAAATATTTGGCAATTATTGTGCATGTTGAGCCAACAGGCTCCGAATGGTATTTTATTGGTTTAGAAGTTTTGATATCTCCTGAAATATTATGGTGGTCTATAACTTCAATAATCTCTGCTCCTTCAAAACCTTGGGCCATTTGGCAGCATGCGCAATGGTCAACAATTATTACTTTTTTGCCATTTAATGAATCAATTGATTCAGGTGAAGGGATTGCGAATTTTTTCAAAATAAAATCCGTCTCGTCATCAACTTTGCCGAAAACATAAGCTTTTGCGTTTATGCCTTGCGCTTTTTTGAATTCAGCATAAGCTATGCTGCTGGCAACAGTATCCAGGTCAGGATTCTTATGCCCTATTACTATAATCTCTTCATCCATATCTATCTTTAATAAAAAAAGGTTTAAAAAAACTTTCGGCATCTATTATTTTATTAATGAAGGGCAAAAAATCCATTTTAAGTGCTTTGAAGCAGGATAAATTAATTAAAAACGAAGTCGTGCTTAAAGCGTTTGATAAGGTCAAAAGGGAGGATTTTTTGCCGGATTATCTGAAAAATTTGGCTTATTCTGATGCACCGCTTCCAATCAATGAATCAGAATCAATGAATTCAATCACTACAACCCTTTTTTTTATTGACTTGCTTGAGCCAAAAGAAGGGCAGACTATTTATGAAATCGGCGCAGGCACAGGATACTCAACAGCGTTATTGTCAGAGATTGTCGGCAAAAAAGGCAAGATTATAAGTTTTGAAATAAATAAGGAAATTTATAGCAAAGCGAAAAAAAACCTTAAAAAACATTCAAATATTGATTTAGTGCTCGGAAATGGGCTTAAAGGATTTCCGGATTTTGCTCCCTATGATTCAATAATAATATTCGGCAGCTTGGATGAGGAGCCTAAAAACCTTTTAAGCTATTTGAAAGTTGGAGGAAAGCTAATCTATCCACAGGGCAAAATACTTCAAAAGCTTATCCGGATAACAAGGATGGAGAAAGGGGCAAAAAAAGAAGAGTTTGG
>CAZMEY010000008.1:0-22060 GCA_964565435.1 Candidatus Woesearchaeota archaeon | reverse complement strand
AAAGACTGAGGATTTCAAATATCATTAGGAGGGTGGGGCTTTCAAAGGATTCATGCGTTGTTGTAGAGCATGATTTAATCATGCTTGATTACTTGGCGGATTTGGGGAATATTATTTATGGTAAGAGCGGGGCGTATGGTATTGTCAGCAGCCAGTTAAGCATTAGGGAGGCAATCAACACTTTCTTGGAAGGCTATATTAAAGAGGATAATATGAGGTTTAGGGAGAATGAGATAAAGTTTGAAGTCAAAGCGCCCAATATTTCGCTTTCAAGGATTCCATTAATCTCTTGGGATAAAATTGAAAAAAAATTAGGAAATTTTGAATTAAAGATAAATCCTGGCTCTTTGATGAAAAATGAGATTGTAGGGATTTTGGGGGAGAACGGAATTGGCAAAACCACTTTTGCAAAGATTCTTTCAGGAATGATTAAGCCAGATACTGGTTCAGTTGATTCATCCATAAAGATTAGTTACAAGCCGCAGTATATTCAGGCAGAAGAGGATTCAATTGTGAGGGCTTATTTAATTAAATGCTCCCAATCATTGATTGAAAGATTGGATTTAAGCCACTTATTAAATAGGAAGGTTTCTGAGCTTAGCGGAGGGGAGCTTCAAAGAGTGGCTATTGCTGAATGCCTGTCAAGGGAAGCTGATATCTATCTATTGGATGAGCCGAGCGCGCACTTGGATGTTGAGCAAAGGCTTAATGTCTCTGAAATAATAAGGGATGTTGTCAAGAAAAAAGAGGCAAGCTGTTTTGTGATAGACCATGATATCTTGTTTATGGATTATTTAAGTGACAGGTTAATGATTTTTACTGGAAAGCCGGCAAAGACTGGAGAAACAAATGGCCCATTGATAATGAGGGATGGAATGAATCTATTCCTTAAAGAATTAAATATCACATTCAGGCGAGACAAAGACACCAAGAGGCCAAGGGCGAATAAATTGGGAAGCCAATTGGATAGCGAGCAGAAAAGCTCAGGGGAATATTATTACCAATAAATTAAACTCCCAATAATAATGTTATAAAATTCCTGATTCCTGGGCCAAGCCCTAAGACGCAGATTATTATTTTTAAGTAATTGTTGAACTCTTGGTCTTTGTCTTTTTGCATATAATATAGCAAGGGCAAAAGGACTGCCATTTTTAATAGGTACATTATGCTGCCAGTTCCAAGCAGCTCGGTGAAGAATGAGCCGACTAAGTGGACTTCAATGTAGTTGTAAAAGTCAATGTTTACAAAAGTGCTTGTTGCGTCAAAAAAATGGCTAAGCATTACAGCAAAGCTTAATTTACCGCGAAGAAAAGGCAATTTTTTTGAGAGAAGTATTATTGCTGCTACTGATATTGAGAAAAACAGCAGATATAATGGCACTGCTGACAAATTGGCTATTTTAAAGTACGGCAAATGGAATAATATGAAAATTATTGGTATGAAATAGGTGAGGATTTTTTTTTTAACCAATTTGTCCAAAAAAAAGGTTAATAAAAAAAGGCCTGCCATCATTAGCCAAACCCCAGGAGTCACTGTCCAAAAGAACCTGTCATAAAACCCTGTGTCTGCAAAGACTCTTATAATGCTTCCTAAGATTATGAAGGGAAGGATTTTTAGCAATAATTTTAAATCAAATTTTGTTTTGCCTTTGAGTATTTTATAGATTGCCCATGACAAGATTATTGCCAATATTGCGTAAGCTGCAGTGTCAAATAAGTTGTATGATTCCGGGCTGCTCCATCCTTTTATGAAGTTTTCATGGAAGAATTCTGTCCAATTCATGGAATTATTTGATTAATCCTTGATTTAAAAAAGTTTAATAAATCCTAAGTGTAATAAATTACTTAATGGCAAAAGATGATAAAAAGCTTTCAGGAAAAGATCTTGAGAATAAGATTAAAGAGATTCAAAAAGAAGGCAGGGTTGCTGACAGCAATGGCTGGAAAATCCAGTATAAACTTGAATATAATTCTCCTTTTGAAAAGCCTGAAAAGTTTTACGGGCTTGCGCTGAATGAGTTAAGGATATTTTTTAAAAGCGTTGAAAAGATAGGGATTGATTTGAATGCCAGCCCCACTAGCGCATTTTTTGGAGACATCTCGCAGAGAAGGGCTTATGCCAAAGAGAATGTTGATAAGGGAATGGGCTTGATTAATGGCATAATCCAGACAATAACCAAATTATTGTATTCTTTAAGGGAGTTTGATTCAGTGCTTGACATCTTCTCCAAATTGGATTCAAAAGATGAGATGGAGGTTTTTGCCGCTGAGCAAAATCTGAGGAGAATATTCTTGGATGAGGTTGATTCAAAAAAAGGCAGGGGTGGAATGTACCAGATGCAGGTTGCCCAAGGTATGGAATATGCAAGCCTTGTTGATTCATTTTTAACTATCACTAAATTGGGGGATATTGATGACTTGAAAGCTAATGAAAGAATTAAGAGGATTCTAAAAGGAAGGTTTCAGGAATATGAATTATGGAAAAATGCTTTCAAAAAAGACATGACTTCAAGAAAGGAGATTAACAAGAATTATTTGAAATCCCAAGTGGAGAGTCTTAGATTGCAGCTTGACTGGATTAAGCCCCATTATAATGTTCTTCAACAATTAAATATTGGCTCAGGAACAACTGACCCTGATTTAATAATCGGTTTTGATACCAGCCTGATTAAGACAAAGCTTAGATGCTTGGCTGGAGGAGAGAAAGCCGGCTCATTAGTGACTGGAGTTGTTGATGTTGAGTTTGAATTCAAGACAGGGCCTTATCCTGTGCAGACTGATTCTGGAGGAAGGGCTTTTCATCACAGGTTTGGCACAAAAATCACTTATACCCCTTATGTTATGAGCAATGAAGATTATAATGATTATGTTAAAACAGAAGCTATGAAGGATATTGATTTTTTCAAGGATATTGTGGGTGAAAGCCTTAAAGCTATACAGGAGGATTTGGAAAAATATTTGGGGGGTCAGGATTTTATTGGCAAGGAAAAGAAAGATGAGGAAGCTGATTCAAAACCTGCGAGCATTCTTGAACTATTCACGCTTCCATTTACTTCGTTATTCAAGCTTTTCGGGATTAATTTAGGCAAAAAAGACGATAAAAAGCCGGAGTATTCCAAATTCAAGTACCAAAATGATTTGGAAAAAATAACTGAAAATGTGAAATCAAACACCAAAGAAGCTTATGGCTTATTCAAGGATGAGAACGGCTTGCCTACTGAAAGCGCCACTTTAAGCCTACATAAGTGAAAACAAAATTGTTTTAAAAAAAGCTTGCTCTAATATTAATCATGGCTTTTGACTCTAAATATTTTACCGGAACTGATTCTAATAGTTATTTTACTGAGCAAAGCAAGGGCTATTTGTCAGCTACTGGATTAACTATTGGTGAAGAGCCAGGCATTGGCTTTGGCCCATTGGCTGCCACGCAGAAAGCCATAATGCATGGCTTTCAGACAGTCATGATGGTTATGCATCCCCCAGGCAGCTCACCTTTTGGAAGGGAGGACAGGGCTAGGCAGATTGATTTGGTATCAAAGCAGCAATTGGAAGCAACTGGTGAAATGATTAATATCAACAAGATGAATTTTGCTGTTCATGGCCCAATAATAGATGTATTGGGCTATAAAGGAGAGGAAGGTAAGGATGGAATCTTTTCAGGCGAGCAAAGGGAGGAGAATTTTAAAACATTCAAAAGAGTTATTGAAAATGCTGACAAGATTGCTGTAAAGGCTTGGGGGGAGAGTGATGCTAAAAAGCATAATGTTCCAATAACCATCCATCCAACCAATGCTTTGGCAAGCCAAGAGGATTGGTTTGACAGCGGATATAAGGATAATGACGGAAAGCCAATTTATGGAAAAACTGGCTCAATGATCAACAGAGCAACTGGCCAGGTTAAACCCATGCAAAGCACTTTCAAGTGGCTGCCAAAAAATTATGATACAGAAGAAAGTTTATATAAAAAAATAAATAATACAGATAAAGGAGATTATGCCCTTTTTGAAATAACTCCTGAAAAAAGTTTGAAAACCGTGAATAGCACTTCATTAAATGAACTTCAAAAATCAATAAGTGATTCAATGATTAAAATGAATCAAATTGAGAGGGATTTAAATAATGTTGAACCGGATTTTGGAAATCATTTAAAAACAGCTTTTTCAGAAGAAGATGAAAGTAAAAGAAAAAAAGCATTTGAAGAATTAGATAAAAAATTGGATAAACATAAAGAATTAATGGGTTTGGTTAATGGTTATAAAGATTTAAAGACTGAAATAAACAGCACCACTGCTGAATTAGCTAATATCAAAGGTTCTTCAAAAGACGGAAATCTTTATGCAAGCGCAAAGGATTTTTCTCAAGAAGTATTTCCTGAGCAGTTGTCAAGGATGGCTATGGCTTCTTATGAGACAAAGGCTCAGCCAGTTCTTGCGTTAGAGAATCTGCCTATCAATCAATTTGGAAAGCCAAGTGAGGTAATAGAGATAGTCAAAAAGTCTAGGGAAAAGTTTGCTGAGGAGTTAAGGAATAAAAAGAATCTTAGCTATGCTGAGGCTGATGAAGCTGCTAACAGAATTATAGGGCTTACATTGGATATAGGGCATTTGAATGTTTTTAAGTCAAAAATCAAGGACCCTAAAACAGGGGAATATTATTCAGATAGTGATTTGCAAAAAGAGGCTGAAAAAATGGCAAAAACTGGCGCAGTGAAATTCGTGCACATTGCAGACAATATTGGAGAGTTTGGAAAGGATAGCCACATGATGATTGGCAGGGGCAACGCTAATATTGACAAGATGCTTGATATATTAAAAGAGAACGGCTTTCAGGGCCAGGCTGTCACTGAATCATTTGAAGGGGAATCCGAGTTTGACAAGGTTTGGGCAAGAAATAATTTAAGGGCAATGGGTGGAATGTATACAACTGGAAGGGGTCCGTCATTCACTGATGTTGACATGTCTAGCCAATATTCCATGAGGAGCTCTGCTTACGGGCACAGGGTGTCGGATTTTCATTGGCAGCAATTCGGAGGACCTTTTGCTGGAATGCAAAGCACTTTTGGGGCTCAGGCTCCGGGAAAAGACAACAGGGACAGTTTTAGCGGCGCTCCAACAAATTAATAAATGATTGATAAGTGATTAATTAATATGGCAGCAAAAAAGCAGCAGGACAATAATCCCAGGTCAGGCAATGATTATTTGGTTGCTTCAAAATTCGCTGAAGAGATCTATCCTGAATTCACATCAGTAATAAAAAGCATAATATTTTTCGGCAGCAGCTCAAGGAATGATTCAAAGAGCAAAGACATTGATGTTTTAATAATATTCAATGACTCTGAAGTAATAAGCGATAATGATTTCAAGATTTATTTTAACAATAAATTAAATGAGGCTGCCAAAAGAATCAATGACAAGATTCATTTGAATGTCGTGACATTGACTGTTTTTTTCCAGAACCTTATCAATTCAGAGCCTGTAGTGCTTAATATTTTAAGGGATGGAATAAGCATTATTGACACTGGCTTTTTCAACCCTTTGAAGATTTTATTGCTTAAAGGAGATTTGAAGCCAAGCCCTGAAGCTATACTTAATTGCGCAACAAGGGTTTCGCAGCATTTGAACAGAAGCAAAATAAATATTTTAAGCGCTGCGCAAGAATTATATCTTGCCTGCCTTGACGCTAGCCAGGCAGCATTAATGGCTTACGGGCAGGTTGCGCCAAGCCCTTCAAAGGTTCCGGAATTATTGCAAGGAATGAAAATAAATGATGAATTGATAAGCATATTTTCCAAGTTGCAGAAGCTATTCAAGGATATTGAGTACAGGAAAATCAATGAATTGTCCGGAAAGGATTTTGATAAATTGAATGCTGAAGCCAATTTTTTTATTAAAGAGATGGAAAAAAAGTTGAAGAAAAAGATTTAAGGCAAGATTTTTAATGCGCTTTGAATTTCAATTGCTTCATGGCTGAGCCTGTTATTGATTCCTATTATTCTGTATTGTTTGAAGATGATAATTATTTGGCTATTGGCAAGTCAGGGAATTGCCCTGTTCATGAAGGAGGGCTTTATTTTGACAACTCTTTGACTAGATTGCTTGAAAAAGATTTAGGATATAGGGTTTACCCAGTTTATAGGATTGATAGGGAAACCTCAGGAATTGTTGTATTTGCCAAAAAAAGGGATAAAGTAAAAGATTCCAAGATTTTTGGCAAGGAATACTTAGGGGTTTGCGAAGGGATAATTGATAAGGAGATAATCATAGAAAGCCCAATAGGGGAGATAAAAGGAGAATTTGTAAAATGGAAAATGGCAGCAATAAAAGAAGGAAGGCCTGCAAAAACAATTGTCAATCCAATAATCTCGGGAAATAATAGGACTTTGTGCAGAATAATTCCATTGACTGGAAGGCAGCACCAGATAAGGGTTCATATGCAAAGTGTGGGGCATTCAATTGTTGGGGACAAAATGTATGGAGCTTCTGACAAGATTTTCCTTGATTATATTAACGGGAAAAAAATTGATTTGCCCCTCTCTCGCCAAGCGCTTCATTTGCATAAAATAATCTTAAATGATAATGAAATAATCTCTCCTTTGCCTAAAGATATTGAAAAATTAATAAGCAATCAATAGATAAATAGTATATATGAAAGTTAAGGTTTTATCCCTTAAGCAGCCATGGGCTGAATTAATTGTATTGGGCAAAAAAACAATAGAGTTAAGAAAGTGGAGCACTAATTTAAGGGGAGAGTTTTATATCCATGCATCAATGAATACTAATATTGAGAAATGCTATGAATTAGGGATTGACCCTTCAAGCTTAAAAGTAGGGGCAATAATTGGCAAGGCAGAGCTTGTGAATATCAAGCAATATAATTCAAGAGAAGAATTATTTTTAGATAAGGATAAGCATTTTGCAGCTGATTATGATATTCCTTGCAACGGTTTTTTATTAAATAATGCAAAAAAAATAGCTCCAATCAAATACAAGGGCATGCTTAATTTTTGGACTGCAGATATTTAATTATTGGATTTAAATTTTCTTTTTTGGCATTTCCTCCATTTTCAGGGTCTCCATAAATCTTGAAATATTTTATTTTCTTTTTAATTTTGCCTGGTATGAAAAAATAGTTTATCTTGCTCCAAATATGATTCATTGCCACTGCCCCAACCGCAACAGCTATTACCTCTTTTCCCAAAATAATATCCCAATTCTTTTTAAGATAATCAACCCATTCCATTTTTCCTGTATAGGTTCCGCTCATTACAATTAGGGTGTCATAATCTTTTAATATGCTGATTTTAGCCAAATCCATGTCATAAATGTCGGCTTTGATTGCTTCGCCAAGCCATTTGGCGTATTTTGCAGTTGAGCCATGTATTGTCTTGTAGACTATTGCTGTTGCCATAATATTATTTTCAATATTTTGCAATATTATAAACTTAATTCTTCATCCAATGCCTTATTTACTAATGAGTCAGCAATTGATATAAATTCATTGGTCCTTCTCACGTTTTCAAAAGAGCAGAAGTAATCCTTTGATAATTTTGAAACCTCATCATTTAATAGTTTCAATTCAGGGTTATTTATTTTATATTCCCTCCTCAATTGCTTGACAACCAATTCGCTGTCAGAGTAAAAGCGCAATTTTTTGGGATTGAACTGCTTTGCCAATTTTAAAGCCTTGATTATTGCCTTATATTCTGCCTGATTGTTTGTTCCAATGCCCAAAAACTCTTTATGCTTTAAAATAATGTTTTTATTATTATCCAAGAATACTATTCCTATGGCACTATTGCCCGGGTTTCCCCTGCTTCCCCCGTCAGTGAATATTGTAAGCTCATCCATTATTAATTATATTTTCTCCTTGCTTAAAAAACATTAAGGGAATAGGGGAAACCCTTCCCAAACTATTATTTAAGCTAATTTTTTAAAGAAATTTAGCAATGGAAGAATTGAGGATTGTTTTGTCCGAGGAAGCTAAAAATAGTTATGAAACTTTTTGTAATGATTGCAAATATAATAATATTATGATTAAGGCAATTACTAATAAATTTGGATTAATAAAAAATAATCCTCATTATGGAAACCCTATAGCCAAGAATATTATTCCAAAAAAGTATTATAAAAATTATGGAATAACAAATCTCTTTAGGGTTGAGCTTCCTAACTATTGGAGAATGCTTTACACCTTGGCAAGCAATGAAACTGAAATAATTATATTTGTTTTAGGGATAATGAATCATAAAGAATATAATAAACTATTTGGTTATTAGAAAAAATGGGTTAAAAATCAAATCCTTTGCTGACTGCTTCCATTAATTTTGGATTTTCATTATGCACCCAAGTAATGCCCTTAAGAGTTGTTAATATCTTGTTGCTTTCTTGAAGGTATTCCAATATTATCATTAAAGTATTGTGATTCACTTGCTTAGGTAGTGAACGCTTTAAATCAGCAATGGATATTATGCTGTTCTTTGAACTCTTTAAAGCATTTTCAACCATTAATACTGTATTAAGCGTTGGAGAATGCTCCAAGTTTTTCATGGCAGTTAAATTATTCATATTAATCAATTTTTATTATTAGTTAATAAATAAATGTTATTAATATATAAATATTGCTGTAATATTAAGGGAATAGGGGAAGTTTTATCTCCTTGTTTTTAAATATGGATTTCCATATATAGAAAGCATGGATAAGGTGATGTTTCTCATCTTTGGCAACCACCCAAAAGCCAACAAGATTAAGGAGCGGGCAATTAAGACAGCCCGTTTATTGAAAACCCGCGATGATTGGGTGGACCTAACTGATATTGAAACAGAATTGCAGATTAACAGGAATGAATCTCCAAGCCTTTTTTATAAGCCATTAAGCGCAATGAAAAAGTGGAGGCTGCTTGACAGCAAGCGCCAAGTCACTGGGCAAAGGGGGAAAAGCGTTGTTTACACCACTTATTATAAATACACTCCTGAAAGGTTTTTGTCATTTCTCAAGGATGGATTGTTCAGCATTTGCGAAACTGAGATAAAGATGTTTAAATGATAAGTTATATAAAACGCAATTAATCCTTATTTTTTATGGCAAAGGATGGTCTTGTGGGTTATATTCAAAATAAAGAGAGAATATTGTTTTTGAAGCGCGAGATAAAAAATTTTGAAGATTTCTATTCATTGGAGCAAATGGCAAATATTTATATGGAATTTTGCAATGAGTATTACAAATGCAAAAAGAAAAATGTTGATATGAGTCTCATAAATTCTCTTGAGCTGTATTATGCTAATTTGAAATATTATTATAGATTAATATAAAAGGATTAAGGGAAGGAAGCTATCATAAGTTTTTATAAAAAAAGATTTATTAGGCTATTTTGTGAAGATTGCTCAAATGCCTAAAGAGTGCAGGCCGAGGGAGAGGCTTATTGATAAGGGCTGCAATGCCTTGTCTGATTCTGAATTATTGGCAATTATTTTTGGCAAAGGCACTAAAGAGCGCAATGTTATTGATATGAGCAATGAGCTGATAAGCCAATATGGATTGATTAAATTGTCAGGGTTGTCAATATCTGAGCTTATGAAAATCAAGGGTATAAAGCAGGCAAAGGCCTGCCAATTAGTTGCTTTGTTTGAATTATCCAAAAGGTGCAATCAAGCAAAGGCGGGCATATCAAGCATTAAGTCTGCTAAAGATGTCTATGAGCTTTTAAGGGAGAGGTATTCATCTTATAATCAGGAGGTTTTTTGCGCGATTCATCTTAATTCAAAGAATAAAATATTGAAGGAAGAGGTTATAACTAAGGGGATTCTTGACGCTTCACCTGTTCATCCAAGGGAGGTTTTTAGGGGAGCAATAAAGGAATGCGCTAAATCAATAATCATTGTTCATAATCATCCTTCTGGCGACCCTTCCCCTTCAAGGGAGGATTTAATGGTTACTGAATCATTGATTAATGCAGGAGAGCTTTTGAGCATGCCTTTATTGGACCATGTCATTATTGGCAAGGATTCTTATTGGAGCTACTCTGAAAGCAATGTGTAAAGGTTTTTAAATAAGATTTTTTTAGTAGCCAATATGCTTGAGATTATTGATTATTTTATTGAAAAATTGCTTGCCAAATACGAGAATGTTGTGAGCGTTTGCCTTATTGGCAGCAGGCTTAAAGGCGATTTTGACAAGTCAAGCGATTTGGATATAATTGTTATTATTGACAATGCTTCGCAAAAGATTGATGAAGAATCTGTTAAGGAAGATATTAGGGAGCTTGCTTCTTTGGCTAATAAAATAATCCATTGCCAAGTGATATTTTTGACCAATTTTTGGAATTATATTTCAAACGGCAGCCCCGTGACTTTTACAATGATTAGGGATGCGAAAGCCTATTATGATACAGGTTTTTTTGAGACTTTGCAAAAGCTTCTGAAAGCTGGATTTATTAAGCCAAAAACAGAGGATGCTGAAAGGCAGTTATTCATTGCAAAGCAATTAATGAAAATGACTTACCACAGCATCAATAAAGGATTGGTTGATAATCTGCAAGGCGCTGTTGTGTCAGCCACGCAAAGCCTTCTAATGCTTATGGGCAAAGAGCCTCCTGCGCCAAAGCAAATTCCTGATGCATTAAAAGAGCTTTCTGAAAAAAAATTGCTTGATTTTGAGTACTGCCTTATTGCGCAAAAAATCATCCAAACATCCAAGGATATTGAGCACGGGCTTAGGAGCAATGTTGATGCAAAGGAGCTGCAGGCAATGTATAACTATACCAACAAGTTTGTCATTAAAATGGAGGAATTGATTGAAAAAATCAAAAAATAAGGCTTTTGTTGCCAAAAGCTTTAAAAATAAATGTTTTATTAGTTGATTAATATGAAAGGCACAATAATGAGCTATAGAAGGGGAAGCAATACGCAGACAACCAATCAGATGATTATAATGCCTGAGAATCCTGATAAAGCAAAGGAATTGGTTGGAAAAAAAGTTGTTTTCAAAGCCAAAACCCATGATATTGTTGGAAAAGTCACTGCATTACATGGAAGGAGAGGCGCTGTAAGGGCTTTTTTTGAAAGGGGTCTTCCTGGTCAGAGCATTTCTAAAGATGTCATTATTGAATGATTAGTTTTTTAAATTAAATCATTTTTCTTTAATTGTCATGGTTGATATTGTTGTTCCTGGAAGGATTTGCCTGCTTGGCGATAAGGCTGATTTAATGGGATATCCAGTAATTGCCTGTGCTGTTGATTTAGAAATGAGTATTAATCTTCAAAAGGCTAATGATGGAATTATCAGATTTTATAGCAAAGATATCAAAGAATGCGAACAATATTCTGTTCATTCAAAAATCTCTCCAAATGGCTCTTTCAAATATTTGACTGCTGCTTACAGCAGGCTTGAAGATAAGATATCTTCTGGCTTTGCTGTCAATATATCCTCGCAGATTCCGATTGGCTCAGGCATGAGCAGCAGCGCAGCAATAACTGTTGGATTCATTAAAGCGCTTAATCTTGAATATTGCCTTGGATTAAAAACTGGGGAGATTGCCGAGCTCGCTTATCTGGCAGAACATGATGATTGCAAAATAAGCTGCGGAAGAATGGACCAGTATTCAATAGCTTTTGGCGGGGCAACATTCATTGATACAAAAAAGCCAAACGTTGAAGCATTAAATATTGGATCGCTGCCAATTATTATTGCAAACTCTAATGAGCCAAGAAGCGCCAAAAAAGTGCTTAACGAGACAATGGATTTGATTAATTCAAAAAATTGCAGCATTATTGATTGCTTTGAAAGGGTTTATTCAGGAGTGATTAAAGGAAAAGATGCATTAATCAATAGGGATTATGAAATGTTGGGAAAATTGATGAATGAGCAGCAAAAAATAGAAAATGAATTTAATGGGTATTTGTCAACCCCGAGCGCAACGCCTAAATTGAATCTGCTTTGCCAGACTGCCTTGGATAATGGGGTTTTGGGCGCCAAGCAAATGGGTGCCGGAGGAGGGGGATGCATGATTGCCCTTGCAATTGAAAATAGGGAAAAAATTGCGAAAGCCCTTGAAAATCAAGGGGCAACTATCTATCAGGTGAATGTGTTTAATTATTGAGTAAATTTTTTAATGCGCATTTTTTAATTATTATCATATGATTTATGAAGAAGGCAGCGCCAAAGTCAATATATTGAAAAAGGATGTGCCTACAAGGAAGGATGAGGTTTTTTTGAATGACAATAAGTCTTTTGACAGGGATATCCATTTATTGCTGATTAAAAGCTTGGGTTGGAAAAAAAAGTCTTATTTGGACTTATTCAGCGCTTCGGGAATAAGGGGCATTAGGATTGCCAATGAATCAAATTGTTTTTCAAGGGTTATAATGAATGATTTGAAAAAATCAGCAGTCAATAATATTAAAAAAAATATATTATTAAATAATGCAAAGAATTGCGAGGTTCTGAATCTGGATGCTGGCGAGCTTTTGCGCAACAATGACTTGGGAGGCATTGACGCTATTGACATTGACCCTTTTGGCAGCCCCATTTATTTTGTGGCTGATGCAATGAAAAAGCTGTCAAGAGGGGGAATCTTAAGCGTTTGCGCAACTGATACTGGGGCTTTAAGCGGCACTTTCCCTAAAACATGCAAAAGAAGGTATCATAGCAATAGCTATTTAAGCGAATTTTATTATGAGTCAGGTATAAGGATTTTAATAAAAGAAATTATTAATATTGCAAGCTCTTATGATGTTGCATTGCAGCCTATTTTTTCTCATGCCACAAGGCATTATTTCAGGGCTTATTTTAGGAAAGTCAAGGGCGCAAATGAGGCTGACAAATTAATCAAGCAGATTGATTATATCTCTTATTGCCCTAAATGCCTGTCAAGGGAGATTGGCATTAAAGAGGTTTGCGAATGTTCTGAAAAAAGGGTGTTGATTGGCCCTTTGTTTGTTGGCAAATTATTTGATGGCGAGTTGGTTGCTAAAATGAAAAGCTTTGAAGAGCATCCTGATTTCTTTGAAAAAATTGCTGAGGAATCAGAAGCAAATGTCCCTTGGTTTTATACAACTGATTCAGTTTGCAAAAGGCATAAATTAAGAATTGAGCCAAGGATTGCAAAATTAGGCTATGCAAGGACGCATATTAACCCTAAAGGATTTAAAACCCAAGAATCCATTGATGAAATAGTCAAAAAATTCAAAAAAATAAATTAAAGGGCTTATTGCCCTTTTTCCACATCTCCAAGTTTTAGCTTGTCAATCAGTTCTTTGTACCTGTTTCTTATGGTGACTTCTGTGACTCCTGCCACATCAGCCACTTCCCTCTGGGTTTTTCTTTCATTGCATAAAAGGGTTGCCACATAAAGCGCTGCTGCTGCAACGCCCATTGGTCCTTTTCCGCTGGTAATTTCAACCTCTTGCGCCTTGTTGATTATTTCAACTGATTTGCTAATAGTCTTAGGGTTTAATTTAAGCTCGCTAGCAAACCTGTAAATATAGTCTAGCGGGAATGTCGGCAAGATTCTTATTCCAAGCTCCCTGCAAATGAACCTATAGGTTTTTCCTATCTCTTTTTTGTCTATGGAAAATGTTTCGCTGATTTCATCAAGAGTTCTTGGAAATTTTTGCCTTCTGCAAGCAGCATATAATGCCCCTGCAACAACTGATTCCATGCTTCTTCCCCTGACAAGCCCTTTCTCTGCAGCGTTCCTGTAAATCTTGGCAGCTTCTTCCATTGCCACATGGGGAATATTTAGAAAGCTTCCAACCCTTCTTAATTCAGCCAAGGCGTATTTTACATTCCTCTCCAATGCTGTGCTGATTCTTGAATGCCATTTCCTTAATCTGCTTATTCTTTTCCTTTCGCTTCCGCTGATTCTTCCAAGGTCTCCGACGCCTCCAATTTTGGTGCTTACTCCCTTGTCATGCTTAATATAAGTTAATGGATTGCCGGTTCTTCTCTTATTTTGCCCTGCATCCCCTGAAAACTCTCTCCATTCCTGGCCATAATCAATTGTATCTTCTTCAATAACTGTGCCGCATTTTTTGCAAACAGTTTCCCCTGCCTGCCTGTCAATCAAGAACTCTGTTGAACCGCAGCTAGGGCATTTTTTAGAACCTTTTGAATCATCCATTTTTTAATTCCCCCGCCAAATAAATGGCAAAAAACTTTATAAATATTTCGCATTAGTTATTTATAAATATTCTTATTCTAAGATAGTTTATTAATGGGATTTCATGTTATAAAAAAGCTTTAAATACTCTTATATACTATTATATTAAAGGTTTTGTGGTATCATGATTTTAGTAGTTAATAATGGCTCGCGTTATATGAAAACACTCCTTGTAAGGCTTAGGGAGTTTAGGATAAAATTCAGGGTTAGTGATTATTACAATACTTTGCCAAAGTTTTCAAGATACAATGGAATAATCCTTTCAGGCGGGACAAATTTCAGCAAGGAAAGGTTTGATTTTATTAAAGGAATTATTGAGCATACAAACATACCTGTTCTTGGAATGTGCATTGGCAGCGAATACATAATTGACACTTTTGGTGGAAAAACCATTCATGATATTCCGGAAAGCGAAGGGTTTTATGATATAATGATTTTAAAGCCGAATAAATTGACAGGGGATTTAAAGATATTGAAAAATATGGATTGCCATCAGCATAAGATTATTGAATTGCCGAAAAATTTTGAAGTGCTCGGCGCCAGCATGTATTCAAGGTTTGACATTGTCAAGCACAAGGATAAGGAGATTTACGGAGTGCAGTTCCATCCGGAAAACAATGAGATTGGCAGGGTTTTAATGGAGAATTTCCTTAAAAGAATCTGCAAAGAAACCCAATAAATTCGCATTAAAACTAAAAAGTTATTTAATTCTTTTTTGCATAAAAAAATATTATGCTTAATTTATATTACTCTGCTTTTGGAATGCCCAGCTATAGCATGAATATGCCTAATTTTATGGAAAAAAACGGCATTGAGCTTAATTTATTGGTTAAAAGAAACTCAATTGAAAAAAACAAGGTCATGGAGATGGAAGAATGCCTTGAAAGAGTTGGCTGGGATTATAATGCTTTTAGCAAAAAGACAGGCTATAAATTAAATGAGCAATTGAAGATTTTTGCAAAAAAAGAGGGGATGGGTTTGGAAACCTATTTGCAAGAGCTTTTCAGAAATGATTTATTGAATAAGCCTTTGGTATATGATTCAAGCGTCATTATGAAGGGCAAAAAAATGTATTATTCAATCTTTACAGTGTGGGCTGCTGATATTAATTTTTCCAAGGCGCCAACTCTTTTAGGAGATGTTGAACAGATAACTTTTGAGTTTGAAAAAGATTGCATGAATGCGCGAGTTTCAAGGAAAAGCCATTATTACCCCAACAGTTCTAAGCAGAAAGGCAAAAATATTTGGGTGAGCATCAATGAGGGAAACCATTACCCTTCAATCATTGATTGCAAAAATGGTTTGAAAATCATTGAAGGGAAAAAATATTGCATGGGCAATGGATGCGAAGTCTATCTTGTTGATGCTAAAAAAAACTTGAGAAAAACGCTTAATTTTGAAGAGATTATGGAAGAAAAAGTCTCTGCCAAATTAAAGGTTTCGGGAAGCAAATTGGCTTTTCCGGTTTTTGAAAGATACTGGAGCTACACCCATCCTGAATTGATGTTTTCATTGAAGGGCAAGATTTTTGGAAGCATTGACGCATTGATATATACCTTTTAAAAGTCGTTAATGAAAAGTTTTAAAAATGGCAAGTTTACTAATAATCCTTGTTAGCGGTCATAGATTTTGGGGAAACACCTGTTCCCGTTTCGATCACAGAAGTTAAGCCCTTAATCGTTGCCCAATTGTACTCCGGAATACGGGGGAAGTAGGCAAGCTGCTAACTTCTATTTTTTTAAATAAATCAAAAATTTTAAAAGAGTAATGCGCATTTAAGAATAATTATGGCTAAAGGATTTTTTGACGGATTAAAGGGATTTTTGAGCAAGTTATTCGGCTCAAATAAGCAGATAAGATTGGGATGCTATGGCAGCCCTAATGCAGGAAAGACAACTTTGGCTAACAATATTTCTAAGGAGTTTTTGGGCAAAGAGGTTGGCAAAGTGAGCAATGTGCCCCATGAGACACGGGAGGTTGTGGAAGTTGAGCATATTGAGCTGAAAAACAACGGGAAAAAATTGACTATTAACCTTGTTGACACCCCTGGAATTGCCACAAAGATTGATTTTGAGGATTTTATCAAGCATGGCATAAAGAAAAAGGATGCTAAATTAAGAGCTAAGGAAGCCACTAAAGGCATTATTGAAGCGATAAAATGGCTGGACAAGATGGATGCAGTATTAGTTGTAATTGATTCCACTATTGACCCTTACAACCAGGTTAACTTAACTATTATAGGCAATTTGGAGGCAAGGAATATTCCTGTAATAATTGTTGCCAACAAGATTGATTTGAAAAACTCCAATATTGAAAGGGTTAAGGAGATGTTTCCCCAATATGAGGTTGTTGGAATAAGCGCAAAGACGGGAAAGAATATGGGAGAGTTATATAATACTATTTTTAAGGTGGCAAAATGAATAAGATTGACAATGCAAAGATTGACTTGGAATTCATCCCTTTTGAGTCATTAAGGACAATGGCTCTTGAGGAGCAAGTGAAATTTATAATAAAAAAAGCTAAGGATAATAAGATTCTTATATTTGATTCGCAATTAACCCCCCAAGAGGAAGCTAAGCTTATTAGCGAGACAATGAAGCATATTGATAAGAAATTCTCAGGAATAGAGATTTGCTCGCTTCAAATGGACAAGAATAACAGCTTTGTTGATAAGGTTAAATCGTTTATTTTCAGGGCATTGACAGGAAAAATGAGGGGCACAAGCATTATTGGTCCAGCAAAAATCATTAAGCAAATCAAAAGGGACCCTGAAAGCATCAGCATCTTGATGAAGTGAAAACATTTATAAATAAGAAAAAACTCTTATATTAAGATGGAAAAAGGTATTTTTGGAAAAATTTATGAGAAAAAAAGGAGTTTTATTGAGAATCTTGTAAAAGATGTTGATTCAAGGATAGGTGTCCAAAACTATTCTAATGAGGCTTTAAAGAGTTTTGTTGAAAGCAATTACAAAGTGTCATTTAGTTTTAGGATTGGAAAGAAATATGTTAATGGAAATGATTTTGAAAGCATTGCAACCAGTTATAGGAATAATAAAAGAACTGAAGCTTACAAAGAAGTAACTTCAATGATTAATGATGTTAAAGAGAAAAAAAGGCAGGAAGCTTATGAGGAAATAAGGAGTTTTCTTACTGACCTTAAGGAAAAGAAGAAACAAGAAGAATATAATACTCTTAGAGAGATGATTAAAGAAACTGTTGAGATTGATAAATGTAATAGGGAATTATATAAAAAATTGGATGTTTATAATGTGGCTGATATTAATGCAATGTTGGGATTTAATAACCAAAAAATTGTTGAGGAATATGGCTTTGTAAGTAAAGATGTTTATGAAGAGTATATTAATTCTTTTAAGATTTCTTTAGAAAAAGGGAATTATGCCAAAGCTTACGAGCTTAATGAAAGCATGTTTAATAAAATAGATGCCAAAAAAATTGAGATTGCTAAAGAAAAAATAAAGAATGGAAATGAGCTAAGCTTTGATGAAGCCTTGATGCTTTCAAAGAATAAAATATTGGTTGGCTCTAATGGAGTAAAAGTTGACACTATTGAAAGTTATTTAACTATTCACCCAAAAATTGTTAATGAGGATATTACTCCATTCCAAAGCTTAATGATAGCAAAAAAGTATAAGCCTAATGAATCAGAAAAAATATCAACAGATATAAGAAGGGTTCTTATTAAGAATAATGATTTGGAAGGCCACATTTTAGGAATTGATTTGAA
Source organism: Candidatus Woesearchaeota archaeon (assembly GCA_964565435.1). GTDB lineage: Archaea > Nanobdellota > Nanobdellia > Tiddalikarchaeales > Tiddalikarchaeaceae > JAQTTT01. The sequence goes on along the minus strand of CAZMEY010000008.1, from coordinate 4,159 downwards.
TGGAATGATTAGGGAAGGCGGAGACATAAAATCTGGAAGTTTTGTTGACACTTTAGTGCTTGATGTTAAAGAAATCTACAAGAATGGAGTTGGAGCAATGAAATTTTCTGAAATGATTAGCCAGACAATTAACACTGCTGCAGGAAGCAACATTAAAGACCTTGGAAATTATAATTATTTCTTATTAAAATAAGAATTAATTTATTAAATTCTGCAAGTCAGCAATAACTATATCATTGTCTATTCTGGGTCCTTCGCAGTATTTCATTGCATATTCATCAACAAGATTGACTATTTTGGCAATTTTGTATTTTTTTGACAAAAAGTAATCAACGAATTTTAAGTGAGGCCCGCCTATTATGATTGACGCAGTGTTTAAAGGGTAATTAAAGCCGTCAATAATGTAGTCAGTTAATGGATTTTTTTTCAATAAGTTTTCTAGCGAGTGGCTGTAATTGCCTAAAACATCAATGATATTATTTGTTATGCTCACGCTTCTCTTAAACCTTAATTCATCAATGTTTTTATACTCCTCCCCCAAGCTACCTATAGGGTAGATAAAATCATAATTATTCCTTAAATCATATATTGATTTTATTGATGATTCAGTCAATTCAATGTCAAAATCTTTAAAATACTTGTTTATATGTTCAACAAATGATTCTTTTGATTTGAAATAATCAGCAGTTTTAGTGTTAAGCAAAGAGAAGCTTGAACCTACATCTGTTTGGACTAATGGGAATTCAACCAAGCATAGATGGGTTTTTTGGAAATCATTTATATTATATTCCATTTTTGAGCCATGATTAACCCCATAAAGGCTTATCTTTAAATCGCTGCCAAAATCCATGATAATTAAAATAAGTATTACTATTTAAAAAAATATTCATTTATTCTAAGATGGCTTTAATTCTTCTGACCCCTGCAGCAACTGCTTCCTCTTTTATTATTTTAAAATGCCCCAACTCCTTGGAATTATTGGCATGCGGCCCTCCGCAAATCTCTTTGCTGAAATCACCTATAGAATAAACCTTTACTTTTTGGCCATATTTGCTTTCAAATTCGCCTTTAGCCCCACTAGATTTTGCCTCATCAACACCCATCTCTTCCATAATTATTGGCAGTGATTTCGATATTTTTTCATTAACTAATTCTTCAACTTTTTTTAGCTCTTCTTCTGTTAATTTTCTGTCAAAATTGAAATCAAACCTAAGTCTTTCAGGAGTTATATTGCTGCCTTTTTGGTGAATCTCTTTGCCAAGAATTTTGGATAATGCTGCGTTAAGCATGTGGGTTGCTGTGTGAAGCTTTGTTGTTGCTTCACTATTGTCAGCCAAGCCTCCCCTGAATTTCTGCTCAGCGCCCATTTTTGACAGCTCTTGATGCTTTTCAAATTCCATATTAAAACCATTAATGTCAACTTTCAAGCCTTTTTCGGATGCAAGCTCAATAGTCATCTCTAAGGGAAAGCCAAATGATTGATAAAGGAAAAAAGCTTCTTTGCCAGAGATGTCTTTATTTGAAATCTTGTCAAACTCTTTCAATCCATTGTCAAGTGTTATTAAGAAATTAGTTTCTTCTTTACCTATTTCGCTTTCTATAAAATTCTTGTTTCTTTCAAGTTCAGGATAATCTGTTTTGAATGAGTTAATGCACCAATTAATGACTTGATATATTAAATCTTTAGGCCCGAAATCCAGCCCCAAGATTTTTGCGTGCCTTATTGCTTTCCTGATAAGCCTTCTTAGAACATACCCTTGGTCTTTGTTGGAAGGCACTATTTTTTTGTCATCAGCAAGTATGAAAACAGCAGCCCTTATATGGTCAACGATTATCCTTGCGGATTTTTCATTATAGTTTTCTGATTCGTCTTTGATTAAGTTGATTACTGGGGAAAAAATGCTTGTATCCCATATTGTTTTTTTGCCTTCAAGCATTGCAATAGTCCTTTCAACACCCATGCCTGTGTCAACATTTTTCTGCTTTAATTCAATATAATTGCCTTCTTTATCCCTAGTGTATGCCATGAATACATTGTTCCATATCTCAACATATTTGCTGCACTTGCATCCAGGCTTGCAATCATTTGAGCAAGGAGTTTTTCCAGTGTCTATGAATATCTCGGTATCTGGACCGCAAGGCCCTGTTGCCCCTGCCCACCAAAAATTGTCCTCTTCCGGCAGGAAAAATATCTTTTCTTTAGGTATGCCTAAGCTTAGCCATATCTTTGCTGCCTCTTCATCCTTTGGGATTTTATTATTTCCCTCAAATACTGTGACATTTATTTTTTCAGGATTAATCCTTAAAATTTGAGTTAGGAATTCATAGCTCCAAGTTATTGCCTCTTTTTTGAAATAATCCCCTAAGCTCCAGTTTCCAAGCATTTCAAAAAAAGTGTTATGCGTGCTGTCCCCCACATCCTCAATATCTCCTGTCCTTAAGCATTTTTGGACATCGGTTAATCTTTTTCCCAAGGGGTGCTTTTCTCCCAAAAGATAAGGCACTAAGGGGTGCATTCCTGCGCTGATAAAAAGCGTGCTTGCGTCATTTTCTGGGAATAATGAGGCTGATTTTATGACTGCATGCTTTTTGTTTTCAAAAAAATCCAAATATACCTTTATGAGTTTTGCCCTATCCATGTGTTTTTTAAAAAATAAGAGTGATTAAAAAGTTTGCTTAATATATAAATAATAGTTAAAATAAGTTTATAATAATAAATAATAAGGTTTAAATAGAGAATAATATTATATTTACTTACGGGGAAAAATCAAAAAATGAGTATTAATTGCGATATTTTGGATGAATATGTTAATTTAAGGCATGAAGAGCTTGATAAAAGACTCTCTTTTGGATTGAAATACTCTTTGCTTAACACTAAAAATTATGATGAATGCGTAAAAAAAGTCATAGTTGATAATTTTGATTCAGCCACTCCTAAGCAAATCGGGGATGAGGTTGTTGAGCCAATCCCAAGAATTGAATATTTGCTTACTAAATTAAAGGAAAAGTTTCAGGAACATTATAATGCAATGAAAAAAATGGATTATAAAAAAAGGGTTGAATACCTTGAAACAATTATTCCTACTGCTAATAAAGATATAAAAACTGAAATGGCTGCGCTTAAGAAAAATTATGAAGGATTAATTGAAGCATTAGAATATTTTAAATCTGATAATCCTAATACAGAGATTTCCAATTCTTTAGATACAACATTTACGCAAATACTTTCAGATGAAAACGAAATACATTACAGAAGATTCTCTTTAGAGAATTATTTGAAAGAAGGGGATATCTCTAGATGCTTAAATCCGAATTTTTCAAGCACACAATTCCTTAATGATTTATCATTAGATAAGGATTCTTTCCAATCAGCGTATTCTGCTGGCCATAAGACTAAGATACTAAAAGACATTATTACCTCTGTTCTGATGAAATCAGAGCATGAATATTTGCCTAAAGAGGTTATGGACTCCATTGAATCAAAATATGATTTTATAACCTTCTCGGACAGCAATTCAAAGGATAAGGTTTTCATAAACAAGGGGACATTCAACAGTGTTTGGTACAAAACTAAGAATAGTTTGAAAGACAGAAAGATGTATAATTCAAAATCTATTGGTGAAGCTGATTCAATTAGGGAGAGCTTGACGGATATTTTGACTGGCTCTGAAGACAATGATTTAGCCTTTGATAATTTGTCAATAAAAGAATTAAGCTCATTAATCCCTGATTATGCCTCTTTAATGGAGATAAAAGCCCAAGGTGAGCAAAGAATACTTTCTGAATTGAATCCTTTGCTTGAAAGCGAGTGGAAATATTCAGCAATTACTAATGATTTGAAGAGCAAGGTTTATCCTGCGCTTTTCAGAAAATTGGAGAATGATTACAAAAACTTTGTTATTCAAACGACTGACAAGCAAGCACTTATAGAGTTCTGCAAAGATTACAAGAATGAAATGGTTCTTTCATATGGATTGGACAAGGGTTTAAGCGCAAAAGAATCCATTAGCAATTTCTCTTCAATGGCAATGAAGTTATTAGGATTGCCTGAGAGTATGAATACATTGAACTTGTTTGTTAGCGAGATTGAAGGGTTCATATCCAATGGTGGGAATGCTCATAGCTTATTGAGCTTAAGCGATTTAAAGAAAAAAATCTA
>CAZMEY010000007.1:12432-22789 GCA_964565435.1 Candidatus Woesearchaeota archaeon | reverse complement strand
AAATAGCTTTTGAGCGCTTCGTCCGTGAGCTCAAAAACTCCGAGCTTTAGCCCTGAGTCAAGGTATGCCCATGATATCATCAGTGCCTCAAATGATTGCACATATTTTTTTTGGGAATAAAAGTGCTTTGAATCCTCATAGTATGCAAGCGCTGAATCGTATAGCTCCTTGAAGGCTTTGTCTTTTAATTCAAGCCTTATTTTGGCTATTGCTTTAGTCATTAATAGCGTATGCTTTGCTATTTGGGTTTTCAATTCCTCCTCTGCTTTCATAAAAATCCCTTCAGTGTTTGCTGCTTTTCCTCTTTTAATTCTTCATCGCTGAATCCTGCAGTTCTCAATATCTCTTCAACGCTTGGAATCAGTTGATTATTTATATAGTATTCTTTGTTCATTTCCAACTTTTTCTCAATTGCCTCATCAAGCAAATATGCGTTTTCGGATATTTTGCCTTTTCCTTTTGCAATTACATATTCTATTAAAGTGCCTGAAGATATTATTTTTCCCTGTTTTTGGGCCTTGATTACTGCCGAAACATGGGGCCCGACATTTGAGTAATTATCAGAGTCCTTTGTCATTTTGGTGATTATTGCGTATTTCTCAATGGGGATTTTTCCGGATTTCACATTATCTATTGCTGATTTGAGGATTTTCATTGCCTCCTCTTTGTCTTTTTTTATTAGTATTGCTTTAAGCACTTTTTCTTGCAATTCTTTGGCTATTATTGATGTATCCCTTCGGACTAATTCAAATCCTTTTATTTGCATGCCTTCTTTTTTGCTGTAAAGCGCGTATTTTTTCTTTGCTCCCTTTGCTTCCGCTTTTTTGGATACAAAGATGCCTGTTTCAAAAAATCCTTCAAATTTAAGCTCCATCATTTCTGGCAAATTTTTATTGAATTTTTTTGCAAAATCTTGGGCTATGGTTTCATCATCTTTTGGCAGGATTATAAAGCAGGAATCAGTGTCTGCATAGATTACTTCAAAGCCGTTGCTTTTTGCTGATTGTATGAGATTGCCTACATATTGCCTTCCCCAGGCAGTTAGGCTTGCAGAGCATTCCCAGCTATACCATCTTGATTGCGGAAAGCCCATGTATCCCCATGAAGCGTTAGCCAATATCTTTAGTGCGTTCTGCCTTGCCGATAAAATGGCATGCTCTGCTGAATTCTTAGGTAGCTCCTTTAGCTCTTCTTTTACTTTATCCCTTTTGATTATTAGCTCTTTAACAAGCGCTGGTATGAATCCTTGCGGCTTTTTGGCAAAATTAAAAGTCATCTCTTTGCCGTTGATTGATATTTTCGGGCTTTCGTGCACATCCTTTCCTTTGGCGCCGAGCGTTGTTGGGCAGATATTATGCGCCACTAACAGCGAGGGGTAAAGGCTTTTGAAGTCAAATACTGCTATGTTTTCATAGACTCCTGGTATTGGCTCATAGACAAATGCCCCTTTGAATGTTTGCCTGAACCTTTTGGACAATTCTTCCCTTGAGGGGATTTTTGGTATTGCCATGTCATAATCCCTTGTTTTTCTCATTAAGTAGCTTTCAACAAGTTTTGAATAACCCATTCTGCAGGCAAGGCTTGGCTTTGCTCCAGTAGTCCTTGACAATTCATATAATAATGGTATTATTTTTTGGCATAATCTCAATGTTAGCTCCGAATCTTTCAGCGAATACTTAGCCGCTTGGTCTATGATTCCCTTATCCCATTGGCTTGCAAGAGATGCTATTTCATAATCCTCTTTTTTTTCGCCAAGTAATTCTTCGCTTACCGCATTCAATGTGTAGGTTTCTGTCTTTAGGTAAGTGCCCATTGTTGTTGCAATAAAAGGGTATAAGTCAAAATTTACCATTCCCGTTATTTGGCAGCTTGTGCCTCTTAGCGCTTTTTTTGATATCCTTACTCCTGAGCCGTCCCAGCCAATGTTGAAATTTGTCTTGTTTATTCTTGAGCGCTCAATAATATAGGGGATGTCAAAATTGTCGCCGTTATAGCTTGCAATAAATGCGGGGTTTTCCTCTGCTATTATTTGCTTGAATCTTTCAATCATCTCTTTTTCATTCTTGAGTGTTTCGCAGTATTTTTCGCCGCATTTTTTCCAAGTAAGCACTCCTTTCTTATTGCCTGATGCATAGCTTATCATGACTATAGGGTCAACTTTTGGGTCGCTTTTCCCGCCGGGATTATAAGTCTCTATATCAAAGCACATTATTGGATAATCCATTCTTAACTCATTTAATTTCTCTGCTTTTTTGGCAAAGCCTTCTTTATCCAATTCAATATTAAGCGTCCTTAAAGGGGTTATTTTTTTATCAAAGAAGTATTTTTTCTCGGGCTCAACATCCCTTTCGTGGCTTTGGATATATCCCTTTAGTTTTTTGATTTCATAATGAAGGGCATCAAGCCCGCTTTGACTGAATCCCTCAATTTTGATTAATTCTTTTATCTCTTGGCCTATTTTTTTTTGAATGATTTTTGCGCCCTTTGCTTGGTGTATTTCATCCTTGCTTAATGATTTGGCATCCATTATTTTTTGCAGCAACTCTTGGCATGGATTTTCAAACTCTGCAAAATAATAGGGATAATAATTATCCTTGAATATTATCCTTTCGTTTTTATCGGATATTGCATAGATTATTGCCTCATTCTTTTCAATTTTTATATCCAAAATATCCGCTTTGATTAATGCCATTAATAGGGTATTAAAGGCTTAGTTAATTATAAAAGTATGCGATTAATAATTTTCCTACTATGATTTCGCAATCCTGCTTTGATATAAAGGTAATAGCCAATGAATTGAACAATGATTTGGCCAATTCAAGGATTGAAAAGTTCTACAACACCCCTGATTGCGAGCTATTGATTAAAGGGTATTCCGGAAAAAAAGGAAAATTCACAATAAGAGCTTTGAGGGGAGAATGCATCCACTTGACTGATTATAAAAGGGATGTTGCTGAGAATCCGAGCGGATTTACCATGCTTATAAGAAAATATTTGAACAATTCAATGATTTTGGAGATTTACCAGCCTTTTTTTGAAAGGATTGTGATTTTCAAGATAAAAAAGGAAGGGATTGAATATAATTTGGTGATTGAATTGTTTGCCAAAGGGAATGTGGTAATCTGCGCCAATGACTTGAAAATAATCGGCTCGCTCAAAGCTGTTAAGGCTGACGGCAAATTTTTGAGAACAGGAGATATTTACGATTTTTCCAAGCCCGTTTTTCTTGAATCATTTTTGGATAGGATTGAGTTTAAAAGAATCATTAAATCTAGCGAGCTGGAATCAGCGGTAAAAACTGTTGCAATCAAGCTCGGGGTTGGCGGCAGGTATGCAGAGGAGGTTTGCTTTATTGCAGGGGTTGAATATTCAAAGAATCCGGGGATTTTATCTGATGACGAGGTGGAAAAGCTCTTCAAGGCTTTTACGGCAATATACATGAATGTTAAGCATTACAAAAATATCAGCCCTTGCGCTTATGAGATTAATGATGAGATTGCCAATTATTCCCCTTTTCCTTTCAGCTCAATGCAGGATGCAAAAGTTAAAAATTTTGAATCATTTAGCGCAGCGTGCGATTATTATTATTCAAGCTCCCAAATAGTGGGGCAGGAATCAGTCAACAAGGGCGCGCTTGATTCAAAGATTAGCCAGATTAGTTCAAGGCTTATGCAGCAGGAAGCTTACGCTAAAGAGCTTGAAAGCGAGTCAATTAAATTGGCAGGTATTGGAAAAACAATCTTTGACAATAACCAATTGATAAACAATATTTTGCAAAAATTGAGGAACGCAAAAATTTCAAGGAGTTGGGATGAAATAATCAATGCTATTGAATCCGAAAAATCAAGGGGGATTTATGAAGCCACAATAATTGATAATATTGCTCCAACAACAGGGGAGATTTCTTTGAAAATAGGGGATGATTGTTTTGCTGCAAGCATCAATGATGATGCTTTCAAGCTTTCAGGAGAGTTTTTTGACAAATCAAAAAAGCTTAAAGCCAAGATTCAGGGAGCTTTGGCAAGCGCTGCAAACTCTAGGCTAATGATTGAGGATATTAAACGGGAGGGTTTTGAGCCTTCCAGCATTGCAATAAAGGAGCTAAAACCTGAAAAAAAATGGTTTGAAAAATTCAGGTGGCTGAAAACTTCAAATGATTTCCTTCTTGTTTGCGGCAAAGACGCCAGCCAAAACGAGATAGTTGTTAAAAAAATAGCTGAACCTAATGATTTGATTTTTCACGCATCAGTTTCCGGAAGCCCTTTTGGAATATTAAAAGACGGGTTGAATGCCGGCGATATTGACAAAGAGGAATCGGCTAATTTTGTTTTATGCTTTAGCAGAGCTTGGAGGGAGAGCATAATGAGCGATGTCTTTTCTGTTGGAAAAGAGCAGGTGTCAAAGACTGCTCCAAGCGGAGAGTATGTTGAGCACGGCTCGTTCGTGATTAGCGGCAGCAAAAATTATTACACTGGGCTTAAATTGGAGGTTGCGTTGGGAATTGATGACGGCAAAGTCATTGCCGGCCCCATTGATTTGATAAGCAAAAGATGCAAAAAGATTTGCTTGCTAAAGCCCGGAGGCATTGCCCCTGGAAAGATTGCCAAAAGATTGATTGAATTATTTGATGAAAAAAACATTTCAAGCGAGGATTACTTGGCATTCATCCCCGGAGATTCAATGATTGAGATTATTTAAAAAAAAATATAGAAAAAAATAAAAAATATTTAAAAATATTCAGAAGTCAAATTCTTTAATAGTTACTCTTCCGTTTTTCTTAGCCCTGTCGCCAGCGTCTTTTATCAATGCTGTGATTTTTTTGTCAAGCTCGTCAATTGCTGAGTCTGGGAATCTTACATCCAATTTCTTTGCAACTTCCTTAGCTGCTTTTCTTACTACTATCATATTTTTATCACCTATTTAATAGCCATTTGGTGCCATTTTAAAAGATTTATGGTGAAAACGCCGTTTCAGCAAGTTTTAAATAGATTCAAGATATAAATTATAATTCTAATTTTTCTATTGATTTTTCAATATTTGAAAGATCATTTGCTGAAAATTTGCCCATCTTGATATCTTTTCCCCCTCCTGTTATTTTGAATTTGTCGCAAAGAATGGAAAAAGCTTGGCTTGATTTTTTTCCCCCAACAATGATTAAATCATTGAGAAGGATTATGGCGCAATCTTCATCCTTGAAATCGCTAATTTTTTGCATAGCTTTTTTGGAATCGGCGCTTCCCCCATTGATGAATAATATTTTTCCGATTCTTTTTGGAATTGATTTGGCAAAAAGCTCTTCGCTCAATTTTCTGTGCATGCTCTTTGAATCATCAAGCTCGCATAGGCTTTTTGAAATCCTTTTTTTTATGTTTAAAATATCCTCATTTAAATCAAAGCAAAATTCATTGATAATTGACGATGATTTTATTGCGTGCATCTGCGCAATCCCCCCTATTGCAAAAACTATTTCGGAAACATTTTGGGATTCTTTTTTGAATCCAGTGATTAATACAAAACCTATGTCTTTAGTGTTCTTTGCGTGCTCTCCGCTGCAGGCAGATTTGTCAAAATCACCTATGCTTATTATTCTTGCAGTCTCGCTGCCTATCCTGTCAACCCTTATCCTTGCATCCTTGACTTCCCCTTTTTTTTGAAAGCTTTCAGTGACATCCAGCCCTTCATTTATTTTTTCATTTGCTAATTTTTGGCATTTTTCAAGCTCATCAAAGGAGGGAACTCCTTTAACGAAGATTTTTGAATAAGTGTTTGATAGCTCTATCTTTATTATTGCATAAGAAGGGTTGATTTTTAATAATGAGCCTGCCAATAAATGCTCAGCTGTATGCGTTTTTGCGATATTATAATCATTATACATAATAGTATAAATTCAATTATTACCTTATTAAAAACCTATTTTAAGGCGTTTTTTGCAATAATCTTTGCCAAATAGGCTTATTTCCTTTTGGAACATTAAATAAGCCATTTTAACCTATTTAAGCATTTATTTATATAATATTAATTCTTGTTTTTTTGGCATTTTAACAGTTAAACCGAATTGTTTAAAAAGAACTCAATTATTAGTATCTTTTTAGAATAGTGTGTGTAAAAAAGGGAAAACTCAGGGACTACAGCAACTAGCATCAAAGCAACTACAAAATACAGCAATTCTGTTCCCTTTTTATTATTCTTTTATAATGCGCCTTTGGCGAGCTTTATTATGTTTTTTCTGCCATACGGCTCTACAATGATTATCCCTTTTTTTGAAAGCCCTGCAATCAGCTTTGACAATTTGGGCTTGGACAGGTCAAGCGTTTCCCCTATCTCTTTTTGGGTCAATTCTTTTCTTTGAAGGAGCAGGTCAGTTATTGATTTCTCATCCTTTGAAAGCACTTGGGTGAGCGCTTTTGCGCTGATTTTTTTTGCAAAAATAAATGAGATTATTGCGCCAAATATGAATCCCCCTATTGCTGAAAGGATTATCCATAGAGCAGCAATGTTGTTTTTTTGGGATTTTTCAAAGAACACTATGAAATTTTTTGAATCCATATAATTTAATTTGGCGCTCCATTCAAGCATTATACCCCCATCTATTGTATAAAGCCTTTCAGGCAAAGGGCTTATTGAATTGCCTTGGGAGGATGCTATGGCATAGTCATCTGGAATGTATAATTTCAGGCTGAACTTTTCCAATTCATAATATGATAGGAAGTTGTATGAGAATATGTTTGAATCCCCGAAGTGGGATATGGGGTTGTCATAAACCCTAACTATATAGCTTTTTGTGCTGTTTGCTTGCATGAAGTCATTTATTTTTATGACAAATGCCCCTGCGGAGATGCCTGTTGAATAATTGGCTGGCTTGAAATTTGAGTCAAATACTTCAAACCTTTCAGGCATGCTTTGCATTAATAATAAAATGCTTGACGCGTTTTCTTCATCGTTGAACAATGTATAATTGAGGGTTTGCCTTGTTTGAAGCTGGGGAGTTATCTCAATATCCGCGCTTATCTCAATAGCTTGGGGTGCGCAAAATCCTGCACCAATGAGTAGTGCAATAATCATGGCTGTTAAAATGGGTTTTGCCATTAGTTTTATAAAATATTATCCAATTTTAAAGTTTTAGAAATTGGATTATTAAAGTTTATAAATTGCCAGATTAATAATAATCCCATGGCTGAAAAGGGAAAATTTGATAAAAGCATTAATAAGATTGAGTTTATTTACATCTCCCAGGCTGTGCTGTTTTTGATACTTGCTGCTTTGCTTTTTGTCAATTCATTGCTTTATACCTATGTCTTGATGGTTGCTTTGATAATCATGGCGATCAGCTCAATATTCTTCGCTTATGAATGGGTTGGGATTGAGAGTAAATTTAAATAGTTCAGGATTATTAATAAAATCCAATGATTGATTCGCTTTTTAAGGCTTTTAAAAAAGAAGACGGTTTGGGAAGGGATAAGGCTCTGAGCGCAAAAAACATCTCCAACACTTATTATGGCAAAAAATTTTTGGATAATATTAGTTTCAATGTTTATAATGGAGAGGTTTTTTCAATAATAGGCCTTAGTGGCAGCGGAAAAAGCACTTTGCTTAAAAGCATTATAGGGCTTATCTCCCATTCGGGGAATATACGGTTTTTTGGCAGGCATCCTTTTTTTTCCAAGCAATTGATAGGGTATTGCCCGCAGGATGACAGTTTCATCCCTGATTTGACAATAATGGAAAATATTGAATTATTTTCAAAAATCAGCGGGGCAAAAAAAGATTTTGGGGTTAAGAATGGGCTGGAGTTCTTGAAAAAATTCAGGATTGAAAAGCACAAGGATGATTATCCATCTAAATTGTCTGGCGGCCAAAAAAAAAGGCTTAATATAATCCTTAGCTGCCTTCATCTTCCAAGGCTTCTTATACTGGATGAGCCTTTTTCAGCGCTTGACTATCTTAATAGGAGATTATTATGGGATTTTTTGATTGATTTGAAAAACAGGGGCTCAAGCATAATTCTTACCACTCATTTGCTTAATGAGGCTCAGGAATATTCATCCAGGATGCTTATTTTAAAGAACGGGAAAAAATTCGCTTACGGCACTTTCTCTGACATAAAAGAAAAGATTAAATTCAGCATATTATTCCATGCAAAATTTGACAGGCTAAGCAAATCTTTTTACAATGAGCTTAAAAGCTTTTGCGATTTTAAAAAAATAAGGGTTGTTTATGCTTACAAAAGAGAGGTGCAGTTCGCGCTTGAAGGCCTTGCGCAAAAAGAGGTTCTGATTAATTTTTTCAAAAAAAACAATCAGAATTTTTCAGAGATTTCGGCATCTGAGCCAAGCCTTGATGAATTGATGCTGGTGAGCGCATGAAGATAATTGATTTTTTAAAAAAAGAATTCCTCACATTCAAGAGGAACAAAAAGCAGGCAGGAGTTGTCATTGCCCTTCCATTGGCTTTTGCAATAATATACACATTAATGTTTTCGTTTTCATCAGTCAGGATTTCCCTAAGCGTTTGCAACCTGGATGGAGGAGAATACTCGGATGATTTTGCGCAGTCATTGAGAGATAGTTTTTCAATTGATTATTATTCTGCAGCAAATTCATCAGAATGCTTTGCAATGATTAAAGAGGATATAATCTCTGGCTCAATCTTGGGAATGGTTATTCCAAGCGATTTTTCACAAAAATTGATGAATCATTCATCGCCGAATATTAACCTATTTATTGACAACTCTAAGCCAAATATAGGGTTTTTTGCCCAATCCTTGCTTGCTTCAAGCCTTTCTGATTTTAATACAGAGGTTGTCGCAGCTGCTCAGGACTCTTTAAGGCAGAGCACTATTGGCATTAAAAATGATTTGGAGGCTACAATAAATGTGTTGGAAATAATCAGGCCAACAATGCCTTATGCAAGCATTGCCTCATACGAGCTTCTTTACTCCAATATTAATTCTTATAGGGAAAGGGTTGTGGAAATAAGCAATTTCAATTTAGGATTCATAGTAAAGCCTGTTAATATTAACCTTCTTGGCATATTTGAAGGGGAAAATAATAAGGGATTCTCTTTTTCAATATTATATATTGTTCTGGCAAGCCTTGTTATTTTGCTGCTGTCAAGCATGGGAATAATCTATGATAAAAAAAACAATTTAATCATTAGGCTGAGGGCTGCAAAGAACAACCTTTTGCCTTATATGATTTCAAAAATAATATTTTTCTCAATAATAGGATTGGTGGTTTTCATTCCGCCATTCATTGTTTTTTTGGCTGACGGCGCATATTTTAGCATAAACATCTTGTCATTGGTTTGTTCAATAATTATTATATCATCAACTTGGGCGCTTATGGGGTTCATTATAGGCTTTGGCAGCAGGGATGAGTCCAGCGGAATAATGATTTCAATATTTGCAGGATTATTGGTTCTTCTTTTGTCTGGATTATTTTACCCTTTGGAGTTTATGCCTCCTGCAATAAAATATGCGACAATGATTTTTCCAATCTCACTTCATTCATCAATGATTGGGAATGCCTTGGTTTTCAGCGCAGGATTAAGCCAAATGTCCGAGATTTTCATTACTGGAATCATTTATATTGCCATTTTGTCTGCAATCTGCGCATATTTCCTTTTAAAGCCTATAAAAGATTAGTATATTTTCTGCTTTAATTTTTCAATTCTTGATTTAAGGGAATTATTTTTGTTGCTTAATTCCCTGTAGCTGTTAAGCAAAAGGCTGTATTTTTTTGATAGCTCAAGGTATTGATCTTTTTTGACAGTGCTTAATTCATACTCTTTTAATCTTTTATTCATTTCAGAGATTGTATCAAGCATCTTTGTTTTTATTCCTGGATTGAGCATAATACTTTTTGAATTCTTTTTCCTTAAAGCTTGCGAAGTTTTGCAAAACGCCATCAGCGACAAATCTATTGCTGCAAATGCGAGCACAGCCATTAAAACAATGTTCATGGATTTATTGATTAATTTTTTCTTTTTTAAACCTTATTATGGCAAGATTTAAAACCAAAAGAATGATTTGTTGTTATATTATGAAAGAGTGCCCGAAATGCCATTTTATAATAGAGGATAATGACGATCCTTTAAAGGTTTCAAAAATGCTTAAAATAGGAAAATTCGGCAGCGCTTGCGCAAATTACCCTTTATTGGTGGCTGATTTTAATTGCAAAAGATGCAATAAATCAATCCACATTAAATGGAGCAATATTGATGAAAATTTTGAGCTTGCCAAATGCCCTGACTGCGGCAATGAGTTAAAGGTTTCTTTATTTCTTGGGGCAATGAACGGATTTAACCTTAAAAGTGTGTGCTTCTCATGCTTTCATGAGCTTGGCAATGGAAGCATTGG
>CAZMEY010000007.1:4217-12332 GCA_964565435.1 Candidatus Woesearchaeota archaeon | reverse complement strand
ATTAAAAGTAAAATTCTACATTAGGCTTTTTTGGCTCTTCCTTTTTGGGCTCATCATTGCCAAAGATGAAAAATGAATCTTTTGGCTTTTGGTCGGGCATTTTAGTGTATTCATACCTGGGCGAAGGCTCTTCAGCGTAATCCGGCTTATATGAATATTCTTCCTTTTTAGGGTAAGAATTATAATCAGTGTCGTCAAATGATGGCTTCTCAGGTTCTTTTTGGTAGCTTGGAGGCTGCGAGTAATTGTTTTGATATTGGCTATAATTATTGCTTGAATAATCATTGCTCATTAATTCTGACATTTTTTTGTCATATGATTCCAAAAATATTTTCAATGCGTCTTTTAATGCCCTGGCTTCATCCGGGTTTAATTTAAAGGCGCTTTTTATTCCTGACTGGTCGCCTATTTTCAATAAAAAGCTTCCATCTTGCGGATAATCCCTTTCAATCTTTGGCTCCTCTAAATCCACTTCTATAAAAGTCCTGTTATCCTTCCAAAAATGGGTTTTTTTGAAGATTTTCATATTATCATTACTGATTAATCAGGCATTTTTATAGTTTTTCAAAGTGTTATTGCCAAAACCTTCTGGTTCTTATGAATTTTTTTTCTTCCTCAATTATGTCTTTTATCAGCTCATCTTCTGATTTGTCAATGAATAAAACCCTTTTCGCGTTCGTTAAGCCAACGCCGTAGCCTGCAACTGCAAAAGCGGCTTTTATTCCATAAGCTAAAAATAGTTCTGCTGAGTCATCTGTTGCTTTTTTGGTTCTGTCCCTTCCTGGCTCAAGAAAGCTTATTGTTTTTGCTTGGCAAAATGGGCATTTTTTGTAAGGAAATGATTGCACTTGGAAATTTCCCAGCTCTTTTTTGCAGTTATTGCAGAAGAAATCAAACTGTTTTTCTAACAGCCTCTTTTTTACTAAATCTATTATTTCAGAATCATCTTCCCCTCTTAGGAGCATTCCTCCAAAGCTTCCATGGCTTAAGCCAGCTATTGCATGCCTTGATAAAATGCCAGGCTTTGAATAAATAATCTTTGATTCGTCAAGCGCTTTCATCGCCCCTTTAATGCTCATTTTTTCCCTTATTGCTTCATTCATTGTTTCTTCAAAGATGTATGAGCCTTCGTATATTTTCACTATTTTTTGCATCCTTGCGCCAATGTATTCCGAGCCTTTTCGTATTATGCCAAACCTTTGGCCTACATTGAAAAACCTCATGTGAAAAAGAGTTGAGTTTTTTATGCTTAGCCTGATTAGGTCAGGAATCATTTGAGACTTTAATGATTGCATTATCTCTTTGAAAGAATTAAGCGAGAAATTTTTTGGAGTTGTGATGATAATCCTGTAAGGGTCTGCCTTGGTGGCAATAATGTAGCCAGTTTTTGCGCCTATTATGCTTGCAAGAGCCATTGCCAATGCTTCGTTTATTTTTGAGCCATTGCAGGAGTTTATGATTATTTTATCCTCATAGTTTTCAATCACGAGCTCTTTTGAGCCTGGCGCAGAAGCGTCATTGTAATATTTCCTTCTGAGAATGCTAAAAAGCTTTGCTACTTTTTTGCTTACAGGTATTAATTCGCCTGACCATGAGGGCACTGCTGCGCTTGAAGGCTTTGTTTTTGCAATAGTTATTATGTCCTCTTTTATTTCAAGCACTTTCCAAGGCTCGCCTTTCATTATTATTTCGCTTCCTGGCTGGCAATACTGCGAAACAAATGATTCGTCAAGCGTACCTATTCTTGCCCTTGTTTCGGCAGCAATTGCCTTAAAGGTTTTAAGGTCCGGTATTGTTGACAAGCTTTCAAAATAATAATAGAACGAGCGGTTCATTAGAGAAATTTTTTTGCCTTCAAGCTTCAGGTACCTGAGCTTTTCTAAGAACTTTAAAAAATCAAGCAGCTCAGCCTCGTTGACATTGAATGAATAGCTATTATTTATGCAGGAAAGGAGTTGTTCAAAGGTTATTTTTGCGTCATCTTTTAGGAATCCTATTATTTGGTGAGCCAATACATCCAATGGGTTTTTCGGAATTGCCGGCTTTTCCAGATAGCCTTTTTTTAGCAGCTTTGCTATTGAGATTGATTCCAAATAATCATCATCATTCAGGGTCAATAATGCCCCTTTGCTTTTTTTGTAATATGCGTGTCCGCTTCTTCCAATTCTTTGGACTAATTTTCCGACTTGCCTTGGGCTCATGAATTGAATGACTAAATCAATGCTTCCCACATCTATTCCAAGCTCCATTGAACTTGTGGCTATGATTGCCTTTAATTTCCCTTCCCTTAAATCATCCTCTGTTTGTATTCTCTGCTTTTTTGACAATGATGAATGGTGCAGCCCGACATTTATTTTTGGGAATGCCTTAGCCATTGAGTAAGCAAGTATCTCTGATTGCTGCCTGGTGTTTGCAAAAATTATCGCCCTCTTTGATTTTTTGAGCAATTCTTCAATTTTCACTATTGCGTTCGTTAACTGGATTGATGCACCTATTTTTTTTGCCAAATCGGCGTTTTTTTTGGAATTATCCGGCTTCAAGACTTTAATGCTTGATTCTTTTTTGCCTGATACATCAACTATTTCGCACTCCCTTTTATTGCACAAGAATCGGCTGACTTCTTTTATATCTGCAATTGTTGCGCTTATGCCTATTCTTTTGAAATTGGCAATCCTTTCCAATCTCTCAAGCCCCAATGATAATTGGGCGCCCCTTTTGCTTTCCAATAATTCGTGTATTTCATCAATTACTACAAATTTGACGCTTTTTAGATTGGTTTTCATCTGCTCAGAGATAAACATTGATTGCAATGACTCAGGAGTTGTAATAAGCACATTTGGAGGGTTTATTACCTGCTTTTTTTTATCTGAGGCAGTTGTGTCCCCATGCCTTATCTCTGCGCTTAATCCCAAATAATTCGCGAACTCAACAATCCTTTTATGAATATCACGGTTAAGGCTCTTTGTGGGAGCAATATATAATACATTAAGCCCCTCGGATTTATCCATTATTGTTTCAAATATTGGAATAATGGCTGCAAGGGTCTTTCCGTAGCCTGTTGGGGCAGTGATAAGGGCATTATTCTTTGACAATATCGCTTCGCTGGCTTTTTTTTGCACAAGAGTCAAATCCGAAATATTGTTATTTTTGAGCCATTCCCCTATTTTTTCATTAAGCATAGCGAAATCATAGTCATCAGGGTTTTTAAAAAAGTTTCATAAATGTAAAAAAAATCATCATTTTTAAATAATTGGCAGGTGTTAATAATCTGTTTATGATTGATGATTTGTCAAATATTTTGAAGGATATTAAGCCTGGAGCCCAAGAGGCTAAAAGGATTAACGACATCTCTGCAAAAATTATTGGAATGATTGAGAAGAATGCCAAAGAGATTGGGGTTAATGTTGAGGCTGTTCTTGGGGGAAGCGCTTCACGGGGCACCAACATGAAAGGCAACCATGATTTAGATTTTTTCATAAGATTCGCGAGCGAGAAAGATATAAAGGATTATTATAAATTATTGATTGCCAAAAGCTTTGACAATTTCAGGATTGTGCATGGCACAAGGGATTATTTTCGCGGGGAATTTTCGGGGTTCAAGGTTGAGTTTGTTCCGAGCATAAAATATGATTCGCCTAAAAAAGCAGTTAATTCTGCAGATATAAGCTATTTTCACATTAATTATTTGAAAAAGTTTTTTGAAAAAAATCCTAAATTGCGCGATGAAGTGCTATTGCTCAAGCAGTTTTTAAAGGCAAATGATGTCTATGGCGCTGAAAGCGCAAGGGGCGGATTTTCAGGGTATGTTTGCGAACTGTTGATTATTCATTTCAAGGGATTTTATAATATGATTGAGTTTTTTGACTCTTCCGCGCCTAAAATAATAATTGATATTGAAAAGCATTACAGGGATTCTGAATCAGCAATGAAATCATTGGATAAAAACAAGACATCCGGGCCCTTGGTTGTTGTTGACCCTTTGCTTCCTTTAAGGAATGCCTCATCATCAGTCACTTATGAGAGCTTTTCAAAATTCTTATTCACTGCAAGGCTTTTTTTGCTTAATAATAATGCCAAGCTTTTCAATATAAGGGGATTTAAATTGCCTTTGGCTGAAGAGAGAAGCAAAAGAAGGGGCACAAGGCTTTTGAGCTTTAAGCTCAAAGAATCGGATGATTTTGACATATTAAAAGCTAAAGTTCTAAGAAAGATGGGCATTATTGAATCAGCGCTTAAAAAAGAAGGTTTTTCTGTTTATTCTTTTGGAGTCACGGATGATTCATTCGCTTTTTTTGAGCTGGAATCTTTGAAGGTTTCATCAGCCAAGAGGCATTACGGCCCTTTTGTTTGGGCTGAATCAAGGCATTTTCGCGATTTTATGGATAAATGGAACAGCAAAGGCATTGGCAAGCCCTATGTTTTTGACAATAAGCTCGCCATTGATGTGCAAAGAAAAGAGGATGCAAAAGATATAATAAAAGAACTATTGGGAGAATACCTATGAAAAGGGAGTTTTATAATTGCTACTGCGAAAGATTTGGCAGGGAATTCACTGACAAAATGATTGAAAGCTTTAAATCCCCTTATCCTCAATATTTAAGGGTTAATACATTGAAAATCTCATGCGCTGAATTGGTTAAAAGGCTTAAAGCCAAAGGGGTTTTTTTGGAAAAACAGGAGCTTGATTATTGCTTCAAGGTTGTTGGAAAGCCATTCGCTTTAAGCTCAACAGAAGAATATCTACTTGGCTATTTTTTTCTGCAAGACAAGTCAAGCATGATTGCTGTTTCTGAACTGGATTTGAAAAAAGATGAAATTGTTTTGGATTGCTGCGGAGCCCCGGGAGGAAAAGCAACCTTAATGTCGCAATTAATGGATAATGAGGGTGCGATAATCTCTGTTGACAGCAAAAAGGAAAGGCTTAAAGCTGAAGTTTTCAATATCCAAAGATTGGGTTGCAAAAACATTGCCTGCTATGAATTGGACGCCTTGAAGCTTAAAAGGCTTGATTTGAAATTTGACAGGATTTTGCTTGATGCGCCCTGCTCTTCAACCGGCACAATGTGGAAGGAAAAAAAAAGGATTAAGTCCGTCAATAAGCATAAAGTGCTGGAGAGCGCAAAGCTGCAGAAAGGCTTGATTAAGTCCTGCTTTGATGTTTTAAAGAAAGGAGGATTAATGGTTTATTCAACCTGCAGCCTGGAAAGCGAAGAAAATGAGGATAATGCTTTATACGCTGAAAGCTTGGGTTTGAAAAAATTAAAAGAGAGAAGGTTTTTTCCGCATATTGACAGCACTATAGGATTTTATTACTCTGTTTTTTTGAAATCATGAGATGTAATAATTGTCTTTAATATCCTCTTTATTCCAGTTATCAATCATTTCATTGCAAAGCCTTTCTTTCAATATTTTCAATGATTTGAAATAATCCATTGATTTTTTCAATGACATAATCGCCTCTTCAGCGCTTTTTAGCTCGGCTTTTTTGACAACCCATGACAAAAGCGACAACGCTTTTATTGCTTCGTAGGCTTCCTCTCTTAAATCCTTACCAAGCATCTTTGATTCATGGCTTTCAATAAGGTTTTTTGGCGAGATTAGAGGCATAAGCTCGGATTTTGCTGAAGATATTTTTTTTAATGATTGAAGGACTAATTGCTCCATTAAGGGCTTGCCTTTTTTTAAGGAAATTCCCATCTCTTTTTTTAACTCATAATAGTCCAATCCCTGGTTTTTCAGCATTTTCATGAGCTCGGATTTTTTCACAATCTTTTTTAACATTGCGCGGCTTATTTAAAATTTATGCTTAAAGAGATGTCGCAGAGTTTTTTCAATGATTTTGGCTCAAAGCCTTTTATTCCCAAAGAATCCGAGGAATTTAACGGTTCAGTTGTTTTAGTCAGCAATGCTTTAAAGAGTCTTAAAATCAAGGGATTGCCTTTAAGCAAGGGCCTTATATTGTTCAAGAAAAAATGCTTTGCAAGCTTGATAGAGCTTAATAAAAAAAGCATAAAAAATTATTTGGTGCTGGATGAAAAAAGCTCATTTCTTTTTACCTGCAGCAGGAAGTTATTCCAAAGAGGTGTTTTAAAAAAATCTGGCAAAGGCCCCATTTATGCGGTTTTTAATCCAAGAATGGAGCTTTTGGGTGTTGCAAAGCGCGAAAGCTCTGGCTTGGAAAACAAGGTGAATATTGGCTATTATTTAAGCGAAGACAGGCATGGTGAGCCCGTATTTTAGGCAATCCTTAAATGATTTAATGTGATTGACTCCCTTAATTTCATGAATCTCTTTAAAGGCCCTGTCTTTTCAGAGCTTCCGCTAAAAAAATCGCTAAATGACGGAAATGACAATATAAAATCCATATCAGCTTTGATTTTTTTTTCAGACAAGAATGCTTTTGCATCAAAGCTAAAAAAATTCCAGGTTTTCACTATTGATTTTTTTTTAAGATAGTTTTCATAAGAGTAGCCTGAATGGAAATGCCCCATAATCAATGCCTTTGTTTTGAGTATATTCTCTTTTTTTGGCATTTTGTGCCCGTGGATTATCAGATAATCCTTGCTGATAAATTCATCAACCACTTTAACATTTTTTAAGCCCCTGCAATAGTTTTCTATTAAACCGTCATGGTTTCCCTTGATTATTATGACCTCTGAAAAGTTTTCTGAAAGGCTTGACACAAATGAGGTTATCTCTGCCTTATATGAGGGGGCAATCTCATGCTTTAAATCCCCAAGAATTATTATCTTTTCTGCTTTCTCTTTATTTTTTAAATCCAATATCTGCTCAAGCATTTTTTTTGTTTGCGAAAAAACAAAATATCCTTTTTTTGCTAATTCGGATTCAAAGCCTATATGAATGTCAGAAATTGCCAGATAATCATTAATCATTGCAGCCGCAGATTCTTTTATGAGCTTAATCATTGGCTTAATAATGTTTTTAATAGGTTAAATATTTTATTTAAAGCAATATGGCTAATGATGAGCAGTGCATTTTTTGCATGATAGCGAACGGCAAGGTTCAGACTTTAAAGGTTTATGAGGATGAACTATGCGTGGCTTTCTTGGACATCAAGCCTGCAAGCAAAGGGCATGTTCAAGTGATTTCCAAAACCCATGAGCCATTATTATCAAAGCTTGATGAGCCTTCAAGGCTAAGGGTTTATTCAATAGCTTTGACTATTGGAAGCACATTGGTTTCATCCCTTAAAGCATCAGGAGTTTCTTATATAATCAATGAAGGGTCTGGAGCAGGGCAAAGGGTTGCGCACGCAAGCATTAATATAATCCCAAGATATGAAAATGACAATTTAAGCATATCATGGAGCGGAAAAGAAATGAGCCAGGAAGAATTATCAAAATATTATAATGAAATAGCTGCAGCTTTTGGCTCAGCGCCAACAGCAAAGCCGGCGCCAAAGCTTAAAGAGCCTGAGCCTTCAAAGGAAAAGCCAAAAGAGCCTGAAAGGGTTATTAAGCCAAGAATACCAAGATATTGGTAATCTCTCTTTATAATTGTAAATAAAATCATATGCTTAATATTATTATTTTTAATAGATTGCCTTGGAGAATAATTGTCATTAAGAATGCGATGAAAAAGCTTGCAAGGAAGGGTATTCCATCTTTTATCTCTATTATTTTAAGCCTGCTTGCTTGAATTATTTTTATATCCTCTTTGCTGATGCCTGTTGGCTTTTTTTTGATTAATTTATTGCCAACTTTCAAATCATTAAGTATCCAATCCCCTTCATCCAATTTTTTGGCGCTTTTCTTAATGATTGTTATCTTGTTTTCAAAGATTTTAATGAAATAATAGAGCCCGAATATTATTATCAATGATAAAAATATTTTTTGCAAAAGTGTGGAGAAAAATAATAATATTGCTGGTATTAATAGGCTTGCCAGCATTATCTTGTGCCAGATTTTAAGCTCTTTATAGGTCTTGGTTTTTATGAATAGATAAGCTGACCATATTATTCCAAAAAATATTCCCGCAAACAAGGTGTTTATAAGAAAGTCTGCATAAAAAGGCAATTCTAATAATTCAATGCTTAATTCATCCGATGGCAGCAAAAATAACCCAATGCATAGGGCTGTTAAGAGCTTCATGTCC
>CAZMEY010000007.1:0-4207 GCA_964565435.1 Candidatus Woesearchaeota archaeon | reverse complement strand
TATATCCTACTCCTGCAGTGATGCCTGAAGCTAAAATCATTCCAAAAAAGCTTGAATAATCTCCTGAGGCAATTAATAGCATAATCCTTGATAGCAAAAATATTGCTCCAAAAGAGTAATTAATATAGTCCCAAACCAGCCTGTATTTAATGTCAAGTATTGTTGTGATAAATAAGTAAATGAATGCAAGTATGATTATTATTTGCTCAATCATATTATTATTTAATATTTTGGGTTTTTTTAAAGTGTTGCTGATAAAATTGCCCTGAAAACTTTTTTAATTGATTGGATTCATTAATTGATTTGTATGAAAAGGGATTATTTTTATTATGCATTTATTGCTTTTATTTTTGCAAGGTTTTTTTTGTCCGGTATTTTCAGCACAATCCATACAATGATAGTTTTTTCAATTCCATTGGCCTATATTTTGTATAATAAGCATTACCATATTTTCAAATTTGAGATGCATGACACTGTGCAAAGCGTGCTTATTGATTCATTGTTTGCCTTTGTTTTGTCGTTTTTTATCCTTTTTGGAGCTATTTATTTTGGCAACATTAATTGGGTGAATATTTTTGAAATCCCTGCAAATTTAATGCTGGCATTGTTTCTTTTGAGCTTTAATTATGAATTGCTTGTGAGGTATTTTTTGCAAGGTTTTTTGGAAAAAAGGTTTGGGGAATGGGCTGGATTTCCAGCGGCTGCTTTGATTGGCAGCGTGCTTTTATTGCCTGATTTGCTTTCTTTTGCGTTATTCTTAATCTCAGGATTGCTTTTTGGCTGGGTTTTTAGGAAAACTAATGACATCTATGGCCCTGTTTTGGCTGGATTTATTTTAAGGATTGCAATATCTGCTTTGGCAATATGATTAGCAATGTTTTAAAAGCCATTTATTTTTAATCATTATTATGCTTTATTTGATTGGCAGCGGAATTAATGGATTTAGCTCAATCCCTATTGAGGGCTTGGAGGCGTTGAAAAAATGCAATTACTGCTTTATTGAGAGATATACCAATATTATAAGCAATGAGGATATTTTTGAGCTTGAAAAATTGTCTGGAAAAAAAATTATTGAGCTGTCAAGGAATGATTTGGAAATGGATTTTGAGAAAAATGTTTTGCCTAAAGCCATTAATGATGATGTTGCGTTGGTTATTGTTGGAGACCCTTTGTCTGCAACAACTCATATAGAATTTTTGAAAGAATGCAAGGAGAAAAATATTAAATGGAAAGTTATTCATGCGAGCAGCATTTATTCAAGCCTTTGCGAAACCGGGCTTTTTGTCTATAAGTTTGGCAAAAGCGCAAGCATTCCTTACTCTGAAATCAATTATTCTCCAACAAGCTTTTTTGACATTATTGAAAATAATTGGAATAATAATGCGCACACAATTGTTTTCCTTGACATAAAAAAGGATTTGGAGAGATACATGAGTGTTAATGAGGGTTTGAGGATTTTGCTTAAGATAAGCAAGGATAGGTGTGCTTTTTTTAATGAAGATTCCGAGGTTATCGGGGTGTCGCGACTTGGATATAATGATCAGATAATTAGATTTGGTAAAGCAGGAGATTTAGTGGATTATGATTTTGCTGGAAGGCCGCAAATACTTATTATCCCTAAATTGGGGGATATTGAGCGCGAGTATGTTGATTTTTTATATAAATGAAAGGGAATATTAAAAAAACACTGGAGCTTTTTTAATCAATATGGTTGATGCGCTCTCTGAGCTTATTTTTAGGGGATTTTTTAAGGCTGGAAGAAAGGATGAGATGGCCAGGATTCTTGAAAAGCACGGGTTTTTTTGCAATGTGTCAAATGATGAATTATGGATAAAAAATAAGGGTTTTTCTGCAATAATCAATGATTCTTCAAGCGCTTTTATGGGAGAATCCGAGTTTGTTAACATTTTGCCTATTAAGGAAGAGGCTTATTCAAGGGTTTATGAAGGAATATTGTCAAAAAAGTGCTTTGCCAAAAAAGGGGTTAATGATTTTGTGGTTAATCATTTGAATCCTTTAATGCTTGAATGTTTCCATGATTTCAAGATTGATTTTGGAAGGCTTGCCAATAATCTTGAAAAGCTGGGCATTAATTCCAGGTTTTCCAATAATGTTTTTGGCGCATGGATTGGCAATGCCTCTTACAGCATTGATTTTAATAGGAAGCCTTTTATTGATGGTTGCGCTGATGATTTTTTTAATTTAAAAGATGATGATTTTTTCATTGGTTTTCCCTATTGCGCAATTAATGGAAAATTCAATGATTTTATTTTCAACGGAGATTTGAATGATTTAGGGGAGATTTCTTTTAAATTGATTGATTGCTTGGCTGATGAGTTTAAGCCAGGATTTTCAAGAAGTCATCAAATTTTTCATATACATAATCAGCGTCTTTGAATTCCTTGGATTTTCCGGGTATTAGCATTGCGTACATTCCGAGCTCTTTGGCAAGCTTTAAGTCGGAGATTTCATCGCTTACAACGAGGCATTCTTCTGGTTTTAATTTGAAATTTAGCATTGCCCCCAAGTATGCTTCTTTACTTGATTTTTTTATACCTGTTTTGCTGCTGATTGACTCATAATCAAAGCTGAACTTGCTGGATTTTTTTATCTCTTCAAACCAGGGGTGGTAAAAATCAGTGCATAACGCGAATTTGAAGTTTTCTTTGGCTTTTTGGAATAAAGCTATGTCAAATATTGGCTTGAATGATTTTAGGAACTCTTTTTTTATTGAAGCCATTTTTTTCTTTGAGCCTGTTTTTTTTATTAAATTATTCCAAAAAATCATCTCTTTCATTTTGCCTGTAAAAAGCTTGTCATAAGAATCCCCCATATAGGCTTTAAGGCTTTGGGCTGTGCCTTTGAATTTCAATATATTTTTGAGCAGGGAATATTCATTGACGCTTGCTAAGAGTATTCCTGCCAAATCAGTTATTACCAATCTGAACATGTTATTTCCTTTTTTATTCCTTTTTCTGTTATGAATCCCTTGACAAGCTTGTTGCTTGTTGCGTCAAACGCTGGATTCCATATTATAAGGTTTTTTGGAGGAGTGTCCCATACCTCTGAAGGGTTCCTACATTCTATTCTTATATTGTCAGTGAATTTGTAGGTTTCAGTGCATACATAAAATGGGACTTTGTTTTTTTTTGCTATATTTGCAAGGGTATCTGTTCCAATCTTATTGACAAAATAGTTTTTCAAAAGCGCATCGCATCCGACAAGCACTAAACTTGCAGGGAAGTTGTCAAATGCTTCAGTCATTCCGCTGTCCACTGTCATTGTTGTCCTAATGCCCAGCTCTGAAAGCTCTTGCGCTGTTTTTCTTCCCTGAAACAGCGGCCTGGTCTCAAAGCACACTACATTGAAGTTTTTGCCCTGCTCTTTGGCTTTTTTTAGTATCCTTATAACTGAGCTGCTGTGGCAGTGAGTGTAGACATTCATTCCTTCTTTTATCAGGCTTGCCCCCAGCTCACTCATTATTTTTTCAGATTCCTCTTTTTGCTTGATTAGCTTTTCAGCCAAGGGTGTGAAATCTTCCTTGGATTTTGCGTTTTTGATAATGTAATTTATCCCATTAAAGAGCATTGGCTCGGTTGGCCTGGCTTTTATTAATTGCATCTTGGCATATTCTATGTCTTTTTTGTAATCCTTGCCGGAATTGACATATTTGGCAAAAGCCATTAATCCCTTTTTCGCTATTGCGCTGGCTCCCTGTATATGGAGTTTTTTTATGCCTTCAACTACTTCGTGAAAATCCATCATAATTAAAAAATAAGGGTTGCTTATTTAAAAGAATTTAGATATCTACAGTTCTTCTGACATCTATTACTTCTATACTGTTTACTCCTTCAATTTTGGAGATTTCGTTTTCTATTGGCTCTGTGCTTCCTTTTGATTCATCAAAGATTGCCATTATTTCAAGGGCTTTGAGTCCGAAAGCGACTGGCTTTTGCTCTATTTTTGCGACTTCGCCGTATTTTGAAAGAATGTTTTTGGTGCTATTGGAAACTGTTTCAAGGTTAACTTCAACTGATTCAGGCATTATACTGAAAGTAACTATTACTTTTGAAGGCATTTTTCATGGCCCTCCTGTTTTGCAATTAGGGCATGAATATTTAACCATTGATTTTCTGCAAGTTCCGCACCTAATTATCAATGTTTTGCAATTAGGGCATTTGAATTCTGCGCTGTTTTCTCCGCCAAC
>CAZMEY010000006.1:0-25955 GCA_964565435.1 Candidatus Woesearchaeota archaeon | reverse complement strand
CGCCCCCTTTCGGAGATCAGCTCTCAAGGCTGACGCGTTAGACCGCTCCGCCATCATAGCAATTGAGTAATAAAGGATTATTCTTTATTTTTAAAAGTTTATGTGGGGGTTTTTGTATTTCCATAGAAGAGAGACTGACAAGATTAATACTCCTGCCCAGATAATAATATCATTGATTATTGAATTGCCTGATATATTCATGACTGAGTAGCCTGTCAATGGCTTTGGAAGGCTTTTTTCAGTCATTGTTGCAGAGATTTTTGGCTCATATTGGGATAATGAAATGAATGAATAGTTTATCTCATGGGCAATCCCTGTTTCCAATAAGGCTATCTCTTTTTCAATGTTTTCCAACTTGGTTCCTTGGAATGAGGCATTGATTGGCATTTCTATCAATACTTTGACATCTTTCAATAAATATTTGCCTGATGGAAGCAATGACGCAATTATATCATATTTATAGTATTTTTCTCCGTTTATTTCAATTACTGATTCCTGAATTGCGAATGAAATATTTAATGATTTTATTTGAGAGTTATTGGTTTTTTGAGCCAGTGATTTTGAATATCCTCCAAATAAATAATAGCTTATTGAGCTGTTCAATGTCTTTAATTCATCAAGGGTTTTGCTTTCATAATCTTGCATTATGGAGTTTATATTATTAATCCTTTCAAGGTAATAATTTGGCATAAGGGGAAGCAATTCCTCCATTAATTTCAAATCATTTTCAATTTCAAGCAATCTTGCTAATAATGCGCCTTTTTGGGTTAATTCAGTTTCCTTTTTGGTTGATTCATCTTTGAGTTCAGTATTTTCATCTTGCAGCCTATCTATTGTGTCCCTGTAATCAGCGTCGCTGATAACAGTTATCAGTGAAGAGCTTCCAACCTTTTCCCCTTCATTTCCGTAAAAATCAACCGCTTGGATGTAATACCTGTAGGTTTCTCCCACTTTTGCAGTGGAATCCTCATAGCTTGTTTGCGGAGAATTAACAGTTGCTATCAATATTTCTTCAATTATTGCTCCTGATGATGATTTTCCCCTATAGATATTATATGTGTGAGAATCATTCACAAAATCCCATATAAGGAATACTCTTCCTATACTTGAAATCCTTGCGCTGAACGAATTGACTTTGCTTGGAGGAGTTATATCTGCTGTGAAATTTATTGATGCATTTGATTTTATTCCAAAAATATCCGTGCAATAAATTGTTGCATTATTTTTTTCAATAAGTGTTGGAGTTGCATTGTAAATATAATTGTAATAAGTTTTGTTATTTGATGAATAATTTAGGTTATTGCTCATAGTATATTGTGTTGATGCATCATTTAATTTAAAATAGCAATTTATTGCTGGAATATCCAAGGTTATATTGAATATTGATTTTTTGGAAAAAACTGTTTCCTTGATTGATTCATTGAATATTTGCGGAGCGTTAATTGTTATATTGGCTCCTTCCAAGTGAATATCATAGGTTGCATTTTTTGGAATTAATTCAGTGGTTAATGAAGTGTTGCATAAGACACTGATATTGTATTGCCCTGATGAGGGGAATAATATACTGGCTGTGAAGTTTTTTCCAACTGTTGCATTAAATGGTGAAAATGCCCCATAGTTTATTGAATAGTTGCAATAATTTATTTCGTGTGCGTAATTTGAAGCATCATAAGTGAAAGATGTTAGGTTGCCGTAATCCCCTGATGCTGGAATAAAATTTCCGTTGACTTTTACATCTGATGGATAATCCATATCTATTGTTTCTCCAATAGGTTCTGTGCTTCCTGAAAATCCTTGGGCATTTATTGTGAAGTTTTTTTGGAAAATGCTTTCCCTGTAAAGCGAAACATTGTGATAGCATCCAAAGGTTTCAGATTCATCGCATTCATAATAAAATGGGGTTATTCCTGAAAAATCATAGTTGCCGGAATCATCGGATATTGTTGTATAATTAAAGGATTCATTGCAAACAATCATTATTGACTGGTTTTTCACTCCTTCCGAATCAGTTGATAATATTTTTCCATTTGTTCCTGAAAAGTCAAAGAATGCGTTTCCTGCATTATTATAAGTGAGATTTATTAATGATGAAACAAACAAAGTTAATGTATCCCCTGGGTTTATGCCTCCAAGAATTACATCTTTTCCTGGGTAAATATATGATAATGTAGTTACTCCTTCTATTTGAGGTATTATATCACATTCTAATGAATCAGTTCCTATAAATTCAAATGTTGAGTTAAGCCCTTCAAAAGAATAAAATCCATTATTATCTGTTTTGTCTTGAAATGTTTCAAAAATGCCTGTTGACTGTATTGAACAATTAAGGATTATTGGAATACTTATTGCAGGATTCCCATTTGTTAAATTTATATAACCTTTGTAATTGTCATATTTGAATGTTGTTGGGGTGCAGAATCCTATTGATAGTGCCATTAGCAGTACTGATAGAAAGATGAGGGATTTTTGATTCATTTTATGGTATTAAAAGGCATATTTTTTTATTTATAAAATTATTGTTTGCCTATTAATAATACTGGTATTCCATTGATTATTTCGTATTTTTTCTTGCAATTGTTGCATATTAGCGAGTTTTTTTCATTTTTTAACTCTTTTTTGCATTTAGGGCATGCGAGCAAGTTTAAGAACTCTTTATTTATCATTAGTTTTTTCCTCTTTTTTGGTTCTAATATAAGCATTTGCTGGCATTATTATTTTTTTAAGCTTTAAGCATATCCCTTTGCTTTCTTTTTTCATCTCTTCGGTTGTCATTAATGCTATTCCAAGCCCTGCCAATTCATCATTTAGTGTGAATATTGATACTATGTCATTTTTTTTGATTCCTTTGGATAATTTGACTAATCCTGGAAGCATTAATGGAGAGCCATTAAGCAGCGCAGGCATTGCGCCATCGCTTGCAACAATCTTTTTTAGGTGAAGCACTGCTGATTCAACAGGGATTATTATCTTTCTTAGAAGGGATTCATCTCCTGTTGAGTCATAAAGCATTTTGGCTTCCTGCAGCTCGTGCAAGGTGTGGCTGTTTTTCTCATTAAAGCAGCTTGCTTTGGTTCTCCTTAAGTCCTGCATATGCGCTTTAGTGCCTAAATAATCCCCTAAATCAGTGCATAGTTTTCTTATGTAAGTGCCTGCTTCGCATCCCACTCGGAATAATGCTTTTCTTGGATAGATCTCTATTGGCTCAATATAATATATCTCCCTTTCCCTCCATTGCCTTTTGACATTGCTTTTGATTGGTGGCAATTGCTGGATTTTTCCTGTAAAATGTTTAAATGCTTCCAATAGTTTTTTTTTAGGGATTTCTGAATGAATGCTTATTTCACAGATATATTCTTTTCCCCCCAATAAAAATGCTTCAAGTATTCTTGTGGCTTTATTTAGCCCAATTGGCAATACTCCTGTAACTCTTGGGTCAAGGGTTCCGCCATGGCCTGCTGTTTTTACTTTAAGCATTTTTTTGACATTATCAGCTGTTTCGTGGCTTGTGGGACCTGAAGGCTTATCAAGGTTGATAAAGCCATAATCTATTAATTCTGTTATAGTCCTTTCTTTAGGTGATTTGCCTATTGTTGGCTTGGATTTATATCTTTCAATTAATTCCATATTTTCTTTTTCATAAGGCAATTGTCCCATAAGATTATTGGGAGCATTATTGCTTTTTTAATGCTTTGGTAATTTAATAAAAAGAATATATTTAATGGAATTTTAAAAGGAATTAAAGAAATGATATTATTCTTTCTTCTTTTTTGGGGCTTCTTTTTTTGCTGCTTTGGGCTTTTCTTTTGCTTCTTTTTTTGCTGGAGATTTCTTTTTAGGCTCTTTGGCTTCTTCTTTGGTTTCTTTTGAAGCTTTTATCTCTTCCTTCTTTTCTTTTTTATCAGCTGCAGCTTCTTTTGCCCTCATTATGTGCTGTTTTATTGGCTTTTCTTTTTTCTCTTTAGGTTTTCCTTTCTTTGGAGCTTCATTGATTAATTTTGCGTCAATCAATGCCTTGATTATCTCTTCAGTTGAAGCATTCTTTTTTATTTTAATCATTGTTGCCATTGGCATTAAGTGAGATATGTTGCATTTTTTTCTTCTGACTAATCCGTCAATTAATACATAGTTTTTATCCAATACTTCGGCAATTACTGCCATTTTCCCTGCTTCTCTTCCTGCTATTTTTATGCAAACTCTTCCTATTTCAATCATTTTAATTACCTAAGCTTTTAATTATTTTTTCCTTTATAAACTCTCTGGAACATTTTGAGCAATAATTTCCTGCATTTGGCCTGTTAGGCACTTTTGCTGATTTGCTCTTTCCTTTAAGGCTTGTTGGAACCCCGCAAAGCATTGTTCCGCATTTAGCGCATAAGATTTTGGATTTTTTTCTATTGTGGTATTCTGTCCTTGTTTCTCCGCTAGGCGCTTTGTAAGTCCTTTTTTTGCTGGTTCTTTCGCTTCTTGTTTTTGCCATAATATCATCAACTTATTATGTGTTTGTTTAAAAAATTAACGATTTAAAAGCTTTCTCAAAATATTTGAGAATATTATGCTTGCCAAGAAGTATACTCCAAAAAACTCTAATCCTTCGCCTAAAAGAGGCATTGTGAAGCCAAAAGGTATTAATGTTAAATCCGAGGGTATTACTGTTTTTGCGTAAGCAAATATCAGCAAAAAAGGTATCATTGTAATCATTGTTGGCTTGAATTGTTCGCTCATTATTTTCATGTTTAAATCTAAGAGCTTGTTTTGCGTTTCTTGGTATTCTTGGTCTGTTTGGCTCATTTTAAGCATTTTTTGCTGCAATTCTTTGGCTTCTTTTAATCCTTCTTTTAGGAAGTTATTGTTAGCGAATAATTTAAAGCTTAATTGGGATAAGATGCTTGTTGCCAATGAAATGAATATTGTGAATAGCAGGGGAGTAAGCCAGGTTATTCCATAAAGGTATTCTGACATTTCATATTGCCTCTAACAGTTTTTTGACTTGGGGGTTTGCATCCTGCATTCCTTCCCTTTTTATGTTTTCATACAATCCGTAAAGTATCATTACTGACAATAACAATCCTGTTCCTGATGTTAATGCACTGAATAGCTCTGCAACTATTGCAAGCAAAGCGACTGCTATTGCGCCGAGTATTGTCAAGGGGTCAATGTATCTTTTGACTAGCCTTTCAAGTATTCTTTTATCCCTTCTGAATCCAGGTATTGATAATCCTGAGCCATAGATTTGATCGGCAACGCTTCCTGCGTCTTGGCCTCCAACCTGAACCCATAATGAACTGAATAATACGCATCCTATTATCATGAATAAGGGGTAAGCTATTAATTGGGGAATATAATTGCCTATTCCGTTGGATATTATTGTCCTAATGCTTGGAAAGATAAGCCATGATGCTAATCCTGAAGTTGGTGTTTGCCCTGAGTATTCTCCAAGCAAGGGCACGCCTGCGTTGAATAGCATTAACCCCACCATATTAATTATGGCTATAAGGCTTGCTGCAAAGATTACGGGTATATTGCTCGTGTAAAAGAATTTTATTGGCCATTTTATATTGAATCCCCTGACTCTTCCCATTGTCAATGGAATGTTGACTTTTATGCTGCTGGCAAATACTATCAATAAGAATACGGCTATTGTTGCAACCAAGCTTATTAATGGCCAGACTAATATTTCAAATTGCCCTGAAAATAATGTTTGAATTATTAAGGGTATTGTTCCTATGAATAATCCTGATGTTTCGTCAATTATAGGGCTTAATGCTTGGGTGAATAGTTCTTGGCTTACCCCTGCTGCAATAAAAAGGCTTATTCCGCTGCCAAATCCCCACTTGCTGCAGATTTCATCAAATAATAGTAATAATAATCCTCCAAAGATTAATTGTATAATCATTATGAATTGGTTGAAGAATGTTTGGCTTGCTGCAGGTATTGCTCCTGACAATACATACATAGTATTCATTAATATTATTAATAATATGCTTGCCCCTTTTTGGATTAATTGATATTTTTCCTTTCCTGCTTTAGTGTTTGTGTCTATTTTTATTACATCTGCCCCTTTTAATAATTGGAGTATTATGCTTCCGCTTACTATTGGTCCTATTCCTAAGCTGATTAATGAGCCTATTTTGGCTGCAAGTATTAAGCTTAAATCCTGCAATTGGCTGACATAGTTTGGAGATAATCCATATAGTGGGACTACGCTTAAGAAAAAGAATAATGTTAGGACTATTACTGTCCATTTGAGTTTTTCGTTAAATCCGAGTTTTTTTTCAGGTGATTTTACTTCTGGCAAGAATCTTAAATAATCAGTCCACTCTTTCATTCTTTTACTTCCCCGCCAGCTTTTATTATTTTATCCTTGGCTTTAGGGGTTATTTTTGAGTAATTTGTTATGATTATTTGCTTTTTGACTTCCCCGCTTCCCAGGATTGTTTTGTATTCAGCATTATATTCAAACTTTTCTTTGCCTGATTTTTCAGCCATTTCACTAATCAGCCCTACAGTTATTGTTTTTGGCTTTTTGTAAATGGATGCGAAGCCGTATTTTCCGTAGTCTACTTTTCCGTCAATTATGTATGATGCTTTTTTTTGCTTCATTCTTTTTCCGTGCCCTGCTTTTCCAACTCCTCCCCTGTTTCCTGAGCCTCTTCTTCTCAGTCCGCTGTGGTCATTTTGGCCGAGCTTTTTTACGCTTTTTTTTCTGTGTTTTACTACCATAGTTACATCATCTTTTCAACAATTTTGTCAATTGATTCGTGCTTTCCTAAAGAGCCTCCTTGCTTGACTGTTTTTTTGATTCCTCCCTTGAATCCTTTTAATGGAGGGTTTAATCTTATAAGCGGCTCTATGTCTTTGACATCTTTTAATAGTTTTCCTGACTTTATTGCTTCAATTGCTTTTGCTTTGACTTCTTTTGTTGCTGCTTTGCCATTTTTCATTTTAAGCTTTTTGTCAATTAGCTCTTCAAGCGCTTTGTCGCTTATTTTTCCGTAAATGCTAAAGTCTTTGACTTTTTGGATCATTCCATTATAAATGGGGTTTTCTGGCAAAATTGCGGCGTTGTGGCTTCTTTTAAGTCTTAGCATATTGAAAGTGTCTTTGACTTCCCTGTTTAATCCTACTGTTCCTCTTATTCTTATTATTAAATTTGTCATTTTAGCATTCCCTCTGATACTTTAACATTTCCTGCATATTTTTCATTTAAGTGCACCTTGCTTAATTGCTTTAGCGCATTAAGGCATGCTTTAACCAAGTTAAGCCTTGACCTTGTCTGGCCTGAAGTCTTGCTCCATACATCAGTTATTCCTGCCATATTTAATATTTTTTTGCATTCATCATTGATGCATAATCCCAATCCTTTTGGCGCTGGAAATAATGTTATTATTGTGCTTGAGCATTTCCCTGTCACTTGGAAAGGTATGCTGTGGGGCTTTCCGCATCCGCACTCCCAGCTTCCGCAACCCCTTTTTATTTTGAAAAGGTTCTTTTTAGCATTGTTGATTGACTTGTTTCTTGCGGGGACTGTTTCATTGCTTGTTCCCCTGTCATATCCTATTATTCCATCTTTATTGCCTACTATTGCAAAGCATAGGAATTTTGGAGTTTTTCCATCCCTAGTTGTTTTCTGGGTAACTCTAAAAGGCCTTCTTTGGCCTCCTCCGAATTTTCCTTTGGCTTGCCCGACTTCCAATAAGTCCACGCTTAAATTAGGTATGAGTGTTTCAGTGATTTGGGGCTCTTTGATTTTTTGGTTATTGTCTATTATTTGCTCAATATTTGCTATTTCTCCTGATTTAACCATTTTTCCCAAGTTTGTTTTTGGAACCCAATCTTCAAGCTTATTTTCTTCTTCAAATTTTCTGTCCCTTTTTTCCCTTCTATCTTTTTTCATGCTTTCACCTTTGAGTCAATCTCTGCAATTGTTTTGTCAATTATTTTTGAGTCAAAGCCTTTTATGTGCTCTCCTTTAAGCCTCTCTTGGGGAGGAAAAGCCTTTTCATCGCTTGGAATATTCAATCCTGATTTTGCCGCTCCTGCCAATACTGCAAATACTCTGCTTCCTTTTGTTTTGACATTTAATCCAATATCTAGGACTGCTGATTTTATCTTGCTTTTTTGGGCAAGTTTTCCTATTAAATATCCAACCAAATAGCCTGCTGGCAGGTTTTTTTGCGAGCTTTCATAGCCGTATTTTTTCAAATCCCTGCTGTCTGTTGATACAAGTGTTTTGTCTCCGGCTTCTTCAAATTTCACTATTTGCGCAATCAGTCTCGTGGTTGTTTTTCTCACCACTAATCTTGGCGCAGCTGATTTAACCGCTGACAATCTTTTGTGATAGTTTGTCTTGTTTTCCCTTTTCCTTTTATACGGCACTGAGTGCCTTGGTCCTTTTGCCATATTTATTGTTTCTCCAATGCGTTATTTATGTAAAGCTTTAAGTGAGCCCTGCTTCTGAAGAAGCCTCCGGAAATCATCCTGTATAGCTTCCTGTATAGCTCATTGCTTAGTATGCTTTTTGTTTTTAATTCTTTTATGAATTCTCTTTGTATTCTTACTTTGCTAATCCATAAATCTTTCCTTGAAATCCTTGAGTATTTTGGTCCTTTCTTGCTTCCAGGGCCTTTTCTCCTGCCTTTCTTTTTTTGCTCTTTTACTTTTTTAAGCCTTCCTGTGCTTATTCCTTTTTTTTGCTCAATTATGATTCCTGTCCCTTCCAATTTTCTTAAATCAAACCTTGTTATTGCCTCTTTTAATTTATCTTTTTTCTCAAGGTTGAATTTTATCCTTTTCTTTCCCACTTTGAAAGTTTTTGCTGCAAGTTTTTTCTTGTTGGCTAAATCCATTATTGCTCTCCTCCTTTAGCAGCTTCCGCTTTTTTTGGCTTTTTTGCAGCCTCTTTTTTTGGCTTCTCCAAAGCAGCTGCCTCTTTTGCTGCAGGCTCTGCTTGGACTTTCATTTTTGGCTTTTCCTTTTTCTTTGAAAGCATTTCATTAACTTTATTGATTATTTTTTCAGGGTTGAAGTTTTGGAATTTGTATTTTCCAACAGCTTTTTTTGCTATTTCGAGCTTCTTTTTAAGCCCTAATTTTTTGGATACTATTCCTATGGCATTTTCTCCTAATTTTTTCAAATCTTCTATTGTGCTTATTTTGATTAATTCCCTTCCCAGCCTGTCAGTGTTTTGTATAGCCATTGGGGTCCTTCTGCCTATTTTTGGCATTCTTAGCTCCCATTTCATTCCTCTTCTTATTTTGGAATGATGACCTTTAGGCTTTCTCCAATTGTCGGGAAGCGCTGGGTGCCTGTGTTTTTCAATCCTTCTTGGTTCTGGATTTTTCTTTTTCAGCTCTTTTTTTATTTTCAGCAATTTTGCTTTTGATTCGCTCATATTTTTTTGCCCTCTTTTTCAATTATGTAAATTCCGTCCTGGAATATTCTCCTGTCATGATTCCTTATTTGGCAGGTTTTTTCTATTATTCCTGCAGTCATTCCCGCTGCTTCCTTGTCTGTTGATTCTATGATTATTATTTCTTTATCAATTTTGACGCTTGCATTCCCTATTATTTTGCATGTTCTTGGAACCTTTTTCCCTAAGTAATTGTTGATTATTATTTTTTTACCTTCCACTTTGATTGTCATTGGATAGTGGGATGCGCATATTTTTAATTTGTAAACAAAAGGGGTTTTTAATCCTTCAATCATGTTTTCTATATGGGATACATGAGTCATCAATATTTTTTTGATGTTTTTGGTTTCTTTTTTGGATTCAAGCATTATTTTTCCCCCTTCAATTTTTATAGCTATCAATGGGTGGAATATCTCCCTTGCATTTTCTTTTCCGTTATATGCTATTGCCAGATTTTTTCCAGCAACTTTTGCGCTGTAATCCTTTGGCAATTCAATCTCTGTTTTCATTATAATGCACCTTGCTTAATAGACATAAGCTATTAATTTTCCTCCTAATTTTTTGTCTTTCGCTTCATAGTGGGTTATTAAACCCTTGTTAGTGGATATTATTATGCATCCGAAATCTTTTGCGGGTAAGTATCTTTTTTCAAATTTTTCTATTTCGTCCTTTTTGACTGAAAACCTTGGCTTTATTGAGTTGCATTTGTTGAGTTTTCCGTTGAATGTTATTTTTAGCTCTTTTGTTTCCGGATTTTTTTCGTATGATTCTATGAATCCTTCTGCTTTGAATATGTCAAGGACTTTTTCCGCCAGTTTTGAGCTGAATTTTAGCTCTGAGCAAGGCTTTCCTTTGCTTACAGCATTAGTCATTGCTGACAATACATCCGCCAATAAATCGTGTCTCATCTTTTTTTTCCTCCTAAAATTTGTTAAAGCCAATGTCTTTGGCAACATCCCTAAAGCATTGCCTGCAAATGTTGAGCGAATATCTCCTGATTAACGCCCCTTTTCTTTTGCATATGTCGCAAACCCTTTTTCCCCTTCCGTATTTTTTGTCTTTGGGCTTGTTGAATTTAAGCATTCTGCCTGATTCAGCTTTTTTATGCGACAATGAATCAAATGTTTTTTTCCAATCCTTTGCAGTCATACTATTTTCACTTCATACTTGTTTTTGAAAAAATCAACAGCTTCGCTTTGGTTGATTCTGTGGTTTTTGGGTATTGATGATTTTTTTAGCCTTCTATCCCTTATTCTATAACCGGCTCTTTTTAAGGTTATTGTGGCGTTTAATCCAAACATTGGGATTTTAGGGTCATATTTTACCCCTGGAATGTGGACATATTCATCAACTCCAAAGCTTATATTTCCATAGTTGTCAAAGCATGATTTTTTGAGTGTGTACTCTTTTGATAATAGCAATCTTTTAAGCAATTCTTCAAAGTTTTTTCTCATTGTCACTTTTACGCCTATTGCTATTCCCGGCCTTACATTCCATTTAGGTATCCTTTTTTTGGTGACTGTCCTTACGGGCTTTTTTTCTGTTATTTTTTGAAGCAATGAATAGGCTTTTTCCAGCTTGTCTCCTGCTTCACCTACACCAATGTTTAATGTGAGCTTTTCTATTTTTATTTCTTTCATCTTGTTTTCTGCCATGAATATTTCACTCCTTTATTTTTATTTCCTCTTTTCCTTCCCCTAATACAAAGACATATTCCCTTAATGTTTGATAAGTTGAATCCTTGTTTTTCAGTATTGCCCTGTCTTTTATGATATTTTCAAATTGCTTGAATCCTTCAAGTATTGCTGTCTCTCCTGCGTGCTTTCCTTTTATGACTAATACTTTTGAGCCTTCTTTTATTGGAAGCCTTTTGATTACCTTGTTTTTTTCCAAGTCAAATAGTAAGCTGTCTCCTATTGCATATTTTTCTTTTGATAATATGTTTCTTCCTCCAGTGAGGTTTATTTGAAGCAATCCTTGCTTTAATCTTTTCTTATTGTCAACCCTTAATAGCTTGATTTTTGATTCTGATTCATTTATTGTGATAGGCATTAATCCCCCTTTATAGTCAAGCACTATCCTATAATAAGCGCTTGCGGATGGAATGCTTAAAGTGTCAAATAATCCCAATCCAAGGTTTAAATCTTTTGCAGGCTTGGTGTTTATCAGCACTTTTTTTCCTGCAAACAAGGATTTTGCCTCTTTTGCTGTTGAGACTAATTTTAATTGATCCCTAATTATTACTATCAATGGCAAGCTCATCTCTTTTGTATATGGCCCAGGCCTTGTTTTTGCAATGAATGCTGTTTTCTTTTTGCTTATATTCCATCTTTTTGGAGTGTTTAATCTTTTTAAGTGCATTTTATTTCACCTTTTTTCCAAGCCTTCTTTTGTCTGATAGGTTTAGCTCAGTTATTTGGACATTTGAGTAATGGATTGGCACAAAGTATTTTGAGCCATCTTTTTTCTCAGCAGTTATTCCTTCTAGCAGCAATTTATATTTTTTTCTCAATATTTTTTCAATCTTTGCTTCTTTTGCTTTATAATCTCCTCTTAATATTTTGACCTTATCCCCTTTTACTGCAGGAATGCTTCTCTTTTTTAATTCCTTTCTCAAGGGTTTTGACAAATTAACGCTCATTATTGTCCTTCTTATGTGAAGTGGGGCGTTAGCCAAATATTTTCTCTGCTTTTTCGGCTTTATGCTTCCTTTCCAATTGCTTGAGTATTCTTTCATTTTGTTTTTACACCACTATGCTGCTTATTTTTCCTATTTTTGAAAACCTTTCAACAATTTCTTTTGCCACTGGCCCTTTGACCACTGTTCCTTTAGGCTCGCCTTCATCTGATTTAAGGATGACGCACGCGTTGTCTTCAAACCTTACCCTTGTGCCATCCAATCTCCTGAAAGGCTTTCTTTGCCTTATTATTGCTGCAAGCATGACTTTCTTTTTAACAGTCTGGTTTCCCTGTTTTATTGTAACACTTACTACATCCCCAACTCCTGCTCCCTGCCTTTTCTTCTTGACTGTTTTTCCTAAGTGAACTGAAAGGATTTGGGCAATTTTTGCTCCGCTGTTATCCGCAACAGTCAATCTTGTTCCTACTTCAAGGGGTCTAGTAAGCCTTGCTTTAACTGCTTTCATTTGGTTATCGCCTCTTTTTTGATTACAACAAATGATTTATTTTTTGATATTGGCCTAGTTTCCATAATTGTCACAAAATCCCCTTCTTTGGCTTTGATGCAATCAGGATTGTGGGCTTTAATCCTCGTCCTTTTGGTTGAAAACCTTTCATATTTAGGTATAATATACATTTTGTCAAACTCTATTACTACTCCTTTATCCATTTTGGCGCTTTTGACAACTCCTTTAAACATCCTTCCCCTAAGCTTTAAAGTGCCGTGGAAAGGGCAGTTCCTGTCCTTGCAGTCATGCTCTGGAGCATCTATTCCCTTTAAACCGATTTTTTTTGCCATTTATTGTTCACCTTTGATTTTTTTTTTAGCCTATCATAAGGCCTTTGAGCTATTTGCTCGCCTTTGATTATTATCTCGCCGCCATTTGTTTTTATTTCAAACTCATTGTTTTGTTTTGGAATCATCCTCTCTTTTTTTTTGTCCCATATTGTTATCGTGTTTTTTGATTCATCAACTATTAACCCTTTGGCTTTTTTGGTTTTCGCCTTTAAGCCTATGAGTTCGTGCATTGTGATGTTTTTTTCACTAATCATTTTACCTCTATGCTTTCAGAGTTAAAGCCCTCAATAAGGAGCAACTCCTTGATTTTTTTTGCGTGCTTTCCCTGAAGTTCTATTATATTGTCTTTGACTGTTCCTCCGCAAGCAAGCTTTTGCTTGAAATTTTTTGCCAAAGTCTTGATGTCTATTTCTTTTGAATTCAACCCATTTATAACCGTCTTGAATTTTTTGAATTTTATTTTTTCATCTGAAACAGTTATTTTTTGCTGCTCTTTAGCCATTGATTCGCATACGCATAATTCTTTAGGCAATCCGCAGGTTGAACAGATATCCATGTTTTTACTTTCCACCCCTCAATCTTAGTATTGTCTTTATTCTGGCAATTATTTTCTTTTGCTCTTTAATCTTTCCGACCTTGTCAGGGTTCTGCTTTGAAGCTATTTGAGTCCTTGATTTCATGAGCTCTTTTTTCATTTCAACTATTTTTTCTTCAAGCTTTTCCTTGCTCATTTCCTTTAATTCTTTTAACCTAATTATGCTCATTCTTTATCATCCTTTTTTTCCATTAATTCTTTCAGCGAATCCTTTTGTTTTTCAGAAGCTTTTGCCTCCAATTTTTTTGCCAATTCAGCTATCTGCTCTTTTTTGTCTTTTGGCTTTGATTCAGTTTTTTCTGATTTTTCCATTGCAACAATCAAGCCTTCTTCGCTTTTTGTTTGGGTTTTCAAATCAGTCACTGATTCTTTTGGCGATTCAATGATTATTACTTCATCAGGCATTCTGACATTTGGAGGAAGTATTTTTACTTTTACTCCTATTACTCCAGTTTTTAATGTTGCAATCCTGAAGCTTTCTTTAACATCGCTATATGCTATGCTTCCACATTTAGGCAAAAATCCCATTATGAATTTCCACATCTTGGCTCTTGCTGCCGGAATCCTTCCTGCAAGAGTTACCTGCACTCCCCTTGCTCCAGCAAGCAATACTTTTTCGCAAATATTATGCCCTATGAATTTGAATCTTGCTGTGCCCATTTTCAAAAACATTTCAACAATCCTTTCAGCCACAAGCGAAGGGTCAAGCAATGAATTGTCAACCTCCTGGACATCAACTTGAGGGTTTTGTATGCCGAAGTTTTTTAACTTCTCTGTTATTTTTTTAAGGTTTTCCCCTCCTCTTCCTACAATCATTCCAGGCCTTGATGAAAAAATGATTATTTTGTCGCCTAAAGGAGTTTTTTGTATTGCTGCATGCGAATAGCTGCTTCTTTCAAATTGCTTGAAAAGCAATTTTTGAATCTTATAATCCCCTATCTTCTCTTTAATGAATTTTCTTTCAATCATTCTTTAACCACTGCTCCAATTTTTATGTGGGTTGATGCTCCTGTTTTGTATCTTCCCCTTTTTTCATTGCTTACTGCATAATTTGATATGAACTCATTGATTATTAATTTGGATTCGTCAAGCCCTTTTGCTTTAGCGTTTGCTTTCAATAGTTTCAAAGCTTTGATTATCCCTTTGGATGATTTTTGAGGGTATCTTCCGCCTATTCCCAAACCCCTTTTATGCGAAACATTAAAGCTGAATCTTACTATTGGCAAAGCCATCTCTTTTGCAATGATTTTTTCTAGCATCATTATTGCTTGGTCAATTTTCCTTCCCCTTATTAATTTTCCAATATTAACCGAATCCTTTGATGATATTGGCATAGTGGTGTTGGCTACTGCCTGATTCTCTAATTTTTCCTTCATTTCTTATCACCTTTTGAAGCTGGAGCTGCAGGCTTTGATTCGGTTGAAGCTTTTGAGCCGTGAACAACCTTTTTCCTGGTAAAAACAAACTCTCCCAAGTAATGCCCAATCATTTCCTGCTTTATGGTTAGGGGTTCAAAGGCTCTTCCTGTATAAACTTCAATTTTTAAGTCAATCATTTCTGGAACTATTATCATATCCCTGGAATGGGTTTTGATTTTTAATTGCGGCTTTCCTTGGGAAACCAATTCATTTGATTCTTTGACTTTTCTCATTAAATCCTTCTTTTTGGGGGATAATCCTCTTTTAAAGTTCCTTCTCCCTCTTGAGCCAATGATTTTTAGCAATTCCTCATCTTTCAAGCCTTTAAGCTCTTCGTAAGTCCTTCCTTTGTAATAGTAAACTTTTTTCTTTTCGTCACTCATTATTTCTTCCCCTTCCTTAAACCTGTCCTTTTTGGAGCGATTGAACCAACCTTTGCGCCTGGAGGAGCATTTCTTGAAACTGATTTGTTTTTCTTATTCCTATTTCCTCCTCCACCATGTGGGTGGTCAATAGCGTTCATTGCAGTTCCTGAAACAACCATGTGCTTCTTTCCTTTAGCATTCCTTGCGCGCCTCTTATTCCAAGCCTTGACAAATGGCTTGTCTTTTCTTCCTGAGCCGGCAATTTTTCCTATAACTGCCCTGCAATTTCCTGCCAATAATAAAGTTTTTTTGCTGGGCATCTCAATCAATACGCCTTTATCTTCATGTGCGATTATTTTAGCCGAGTTTCCTCCAGCTCTTGCGAATTTTGGACCACTTCCATGCCTGTTTTCAACGCAATAAATAAGTGAACCTTCAGGTATTTGCGATAAAGGCAAAATGCTTCCCATTGCAGGATTAGCGCTAAATCCGCTTTCAACTGCATCCCCAACTTTTATGCCAAAAGGCGCTGGGTATGAAAGTATATCACCATTATTATATTCAACTAATAGCATTGGAGCTGATTTGGCAGGATCATTATATATATCCTTGACAATGCCTTTTATTGCCCCTTTCTCTTCAATATCATCCATTTTCCTTAATTCAGTGGCTCCTTTGAACCTGTGTCCTGGGCTCCTA
The DNA here is from genome assembly GCA_964565435.1 of Candidatus Woesearchaeota archaeon. Taxonomy (GTDB): domain Archaea; phylum Nanobdellota; class Nanobdellia; order Tiddalikarchaeales; family Tiddalikarchaeaceae; genus JAQTTT01. The sequence continues at coordinate 9,991 of CAZMEY010000006.1, read as the reverse complement.
AATCTTGGACCCCCTTTTCCCCTTCTTTGCTGTATTAATTGTTTAGGCATTTTATAACACTCCCAATTGGTTAGCTATATCCATTGCATTAAACTCTGGCTTAAGCAGGATAAATGCTATCTTTTTTCCATCTCTTATATGGGTATTAACTTCTTTTACTTTAATGTTAAACATTGATTCTAGTGCTTTTTTAATATTATCCTTGGTTGCAGACTTTGCAACAACAAATGTCAATTTATTTTCAGTCTCCATTAATCTGACGCTTTTTTCAGTGGCTAATGGATTTATTAATACATCATAGTTCTTCATTGCTTCTCACCCAAAAAAAGCTTTTTTTGAGCCATCTCTTCAACAGCTTCTTTAGTCCAAACAGTCAATCTTCCTGCAACGCCTCCTGGCGCAAGCAAAGTGACATTCAAGTTTTTAACAGGTATTGCTTCAATTCCAAGCATTGATTTTGAAGCCTTTAATAGTGCGCAATCCTTGCTGACAACAATCAATGGCCCTTTCTTTGATTGGTACCTTCTTCCTCTCATCTTTCCAACGCCTGCTCTCACTTTTCTCTCGCTAATCCTTGACAATTCCTCAATCAATCCGAATGATTCAAGCATTTTTTTTACATCAACTGTTTTTGCCAGTTTTTCAGCGCCTTCAACAATTATTGGCAAGTCAGTTTTTCCAATTTTATGGTTCCTTTTCTCAACCAATTTCTTGTTAACTGTTGCTGCAATTGCGCTTCTTATTGCGAATAACCTTTCTTTATTGTTTATTTTTTCTTCAAATATTTTTTCAACTAATGGAGGGAATGCAGTCCTACCTTTTCTTGCAAAAGGAGCTTGGTCGCCTACAAAGTTAAACCTTTCACCCCTTCTTGAAACAACCTTTCTTGGAGCCCTATTGTGCCCGTGGCCATAAGTTGTTTTGTAAACGCTTCTCATCTTTGAAAGCTCTACTGCTTTCTTTAAGCCAGCCCTAGGGTCAGTGCCGTGGTGCTGATAATTAAGAGACATATTGGCATTGAAAGCCCTTTTAATGATTATTGGATGATGCTTCTCGCTGAATTGCGAAGGCAAATCCATTTTTCCCTTATTTTCCCCTTTAGCGCTTAAAATCTCTGCTTTCATTTTTATCACTGCTTTGACTCCTTTGATATATAAACCATTTCAGGCACTTGCTTTGGAATCTTGTCATTAGGCCTGATACTCTTCCTAATCCTTATAAGCCTTTTTTTAGGCCCAGGAATGCTTCCTTTAATAAATAATACAGTATTTTTAGGGTTGCCATAGCTTACAAATCCCCCTTTCATTATCATATCTTTTGGCTCAGCAATTTTCAATAGCCATTTATTATAATCGCATCTTGTCTGAAAACCCATTTGACCATGCTGAGGAACTGTGTGGGCAACCTTTGAAGGGCTTACAGGACCAAGAGTCATGGCTTTTCTTTTAACCTTCTCAGTATGACTGTATCTTTTTCCGCCAATTTTTACTCCAAACCTTTTAGCACTTCCCTGCCATCCTTTGCCAGTAGTCACTGAAAAAATATCCAATTGCTCCCCTTCAGCAAATACATCATTTACATTTACCTGCTTTCCAAGCAAATCAAACGCCTTATCAAATGCTCCTTTAGCTTCGCCTGAAACTATTATCTCCATAATCTCCGGCTTTTTCTTGCCAATGCTTGTGCTTTTAGGGTTAGTGTGAACAACTAAGCTTACTCTTTTAATCTTATCTTCATTCAATAATTTTTGCGCATCATTCTTGGTAAAAACCTTGGAATTATCTTTTTCCTTGCCTTTTTTGCTTTTTAGAACCAGCTTTTTGCCCAATTCTTTGGCATAGGATTCTGCATTTATCTGTCCGGAAATAGTATAGCCAGTATTTGGCGAATAAGAATAAAGTCTTATAGAAAAAATATTTAATGATGGGCACTCAAGGATTGTGACAGGAACAACGATTTCTTGGCCTTTTGTAGGGCTGTTTTTGATATTATCAATGACTGAAACATGAGTCATGCCAACCTTATAGCCGGAAAAGCTTGTCAAAAAATTGCCAGGCAACGAAGGAATAGTCTTAATGCTTGGATAAATCCTCATAGCCCTTTTTCTTGGCCAGAATTGCATGCTTCCTCTTCTAGGAAAGTCTGTATCTCCAATCGTGTGACCCATAGTATCTTACCTTATTTGTATTTTATTTTTAAACCTTTTTATTTTTTTTACTTCTTCTTGCGGTAATGGCGCACGAATATTGGAACATTTAATTAATAACAAGGATTGCTTTAAAAATATTGCTATACATTGATTAGCCATAATTTATAAAATATTAATAATTAATTATACATCATGCCTAAAGATAAAAAAAGCGATGAAGAAATCAATAAAATATTGAAAGAATTAAGGGATTTGAAGATTTATGATAATGAATTATACAAAGAAAAAATTACTGCCCTAAAAAAAGAGCACCCTGACACTTATTTTAAGATAATAATCCTTCTCAATATGGAAGGCAATGCGCAGTATAGCAGCAGCGCTTCAAGCCAAATCCACTCAATGCATAAGCCTGAGCCAAAGATGCAGGATAATATTCAGCCTAGCCTTAAACCCGTTATTCAGCCAGCACAAAAGCCAATTGCCCAAGCTCCTAAACCCGCAGCCCAGCCTAAGCCAGTTATTCAGTCCAGCCCTAAGCCTATTCCTCCAAAGCCAATTCCTATAATGATTAAGCCAAATGCGCAGCAATCGCCTAAACCCTTGCTTGTTAATGCAAAATTGCCTAAAAAATCCAATCCCTTGGGCTCTGCTATAATGGCAATGATTTTCATAGGAATACTTGTTGTTGGAGTTATAGGCGCTTACTTATTATTGAATCCTCCGCAAAGCGACACTTCAAGAAACTCTTTAAGGCTTGGGCATTCATTATTTTATGAATTAAACAACACATACCTTAATTACACGTACCAATACACAACTCATGCAGAGGACTACATAAGGGAGCAGTATTATTTGATTAACAATTCAAAGGCAACATCTGCCCTTGTTTCGCCCAATAAAAATATTATCAGCATTAGGCAAAACGGGAACCTATATTATGATCTTGCGGCTGAGCCCCAAAGAATTAGCACAGGAGCATTTAGGGCAAATAACATCTTAGTCACAAGCATCTATGATGAAATTTACAATATTGTGAACAATTACAAAACAGAGGAATATGGTAGGGAAAATGTCTGGAATCTGACTAATATTCCTTGCGCACCCCTTTATTTTGAGGTTGATGTAAGCTCTGAAGAGTTCTCCGATTTATCGGAGCTAAGATATGAGATGTGCTTAAGCAATGATGGAATACCTGTGGCAATTGCCAAAGAAAGCAAATATGTTAATGAAGATTATGAGTTAATAGTTGTTTACTTGGAAAATATGAATTCAGAAGTGGGAGACTTGATTTTCTTGGACAAAACTTTAAGCGAATGGAGCAGCATTGCAATTGATGACCTATGAATCATCCATTAATGACTGCAAAGGGTTCAAGCTTTGCCAATGATTTTGCAAAGCCAAGCTTTTCAGTGACATTTATTACATCATTAACATCTTTGTAAGCGTTCGGCGCTTCTTCGGAGATTATTCCCCTGCTTGATGATTTAATCATTATCCCTTTGCTTAGCAAATCTTTTTTAATCCCTTCTTCGCTTAAATTTTTCTTAGCGCTTGCCCTGCTCATAACCCTTCCGCTGCCGTGAGCGCTGCTGTTGATTGATTTCCCCGCATTATCCCCTATCAATAAATAGCTTGGAGTTCCCATGCTTCCAGGAATTATTATTTTTCCATTCTTGACGCACCTTGTCGCCCCTTTCCTATGCACATAGCATTCAACTCCTTTAACTCTTTCAATTCTGGCAACATTGTGGGTTATATCCTGAAATAACTCCAAGCCCAGTGATTCCTCAGAGCTTTTGAAAAATTTTATTAAAGCCTCTTTTGCCTGATGCATCATTAGCTGCCTATTGGCATAGGCATAATTGGCGCAAGCAGCCATTGAAGAATAATATTTTTTTTCCAATTCAGAGCCTGCAGGAGCATAGCACAGCTCAGGGTCAGGCAATGCCTTAATTTCTTCAGGATATTTTTTCATTATCTCATTAATATAATCGCTCGCAACTTGGTGGCCTAATCCTCTGCTTCCGGAATGAATCATTAAAACCACTTGGCCCTTGAAAAGACCATATTTTTTACCTGTTTTATCATCAACTTCTCCAACCCTTTGCAAGTCAATGAAATGGTTCCCACTGCCCAAGCTTCCAATAGTGTTTTTTCCCCTGTCAATCGCCCTTTGGCTGATAAATTCATGGCTTGCATCTTTCATGCTGCCAAAATCCTCACAGTTAAGCAAATCATTTTTTTTAGCAAAGCCTTTGCTCAATAAAAATTCATTTCCCCTATTAAGAACTTCAAAAAATTCGTCTTTTGAATATTTTATTAATCCCTTGTTGCCTAATCCGCTAGGCACTGTTTCATATAATCTATCCAATAACTCTTTGATTCTTGGCTTTATATTACTATATTCAAGATTTGTTTTAAGCAACCTGACGCCGCAGTTTATGTCAAAGCCCACTCCTCCGGGACTAATGCCTCCCTCTTTTTTGCTTAAAGCTGCAACACCCCCTATGCAAAAACCGTAGCCTTGATGCGCATCAGGCAAAGCGCATGCGTTTCCCACTAATCCCGGAAGACATGCCATGTTTTTCAGCTGCTCCAAAGTCTTGTCATTTTTGATTAGATTAAGCAATTTCTCATCAGCGAATATCAATGCATCTGAATTCATCTGCCCCTCTTTTTTGAGCAAATATTCATAATCAGAGATTTTTGATAATTCCATAAAAGATATTATATCACTTTTTTATTAAAAAATGTGGCTTTTCATACATCAACTATGAATTTAATAATGACATTGCCTTTCTCTTTTATTATGCTCATTTTGTGGTAGGTTATTGCCTTAATATGGGCTTTGGATGCATGCTTTTTTTTGTCAAAGTTTTCGCCATAAAATATTGCAGAGATTGACGGGGTTTTTTCATCCAGTTCTTGGACAATCACTCTTTTGAAAACAAGATTGTCAGCATCATGAAAATAAAGAATCTCTTCTAAGAATTCATATAAAAGCATTTGGAGATTCTCTGCTTTTTTATTGACTAGCTTAATCTCCTGCTCCTCTATTTTTGATGTGTCGCTGATTGAATCGCATATTGCCTTTGCAGAGTTTTCAAAAGCTTGCCTTAGATTATTGCCATATGCCTCTATTGCCAAATCCGCTGTTGCTTCATCTTCCAAAATCCTGTAATCCATAAAAGCTTATATTTGCCCCCTTTTTTTAATCTTTTATGAATTATTATGATGCAATAGCAAAGGGTTATGACAGGCTGTATAAAATTGAGCAAGAGAAAAAATTCAGCAATTTAAGGGTTTTTTTGCCAAAAAAAGGACTTATTCTTGATTTGGGCTGCGGCACAGGATTTATCACAAAAGCTTTTGAAAACGCTGTCGGGGTTGACAGCTCCATAGGTATGCTTAAATTGGCGCCTAAAAAAATAAGATTTGTTTGCGCAGATATTTCTTATCTGCCTTTTAAGGATGAATCATTTGATTGCGTTTTTTCCCTCACAGTCTTGCAGGATGTTGACAGGTTAGAATCGGCAATTGCTGAAATAAAGAGGGTTTTGAAACAGGGAGGGCAATTCATATTGTCTGTGCTTGACAAGAAAAAATCAGGGATTATAAGGGAATTATTAAAAAAGCAGTTTGGCAAAATGGATGAAATCAAAAATTACAATGATATTGCTTTTATTGGGAAAAATATATAAGCAGGGCTTATGGGAAAAAAATCCTGAAAAATCCTTGGAGCTTTACAAAAAAGCGATAATCATGAATCCCTCTGATTGCTTGTCAATAAAATCTTTCAATAATATTTTGAAGAGTTTTTAGTTTTAAATTATGGTTATCTCAACTTCTGATGCATTAAGCGCTTTTTTTAGGCTTTCAAGGGTCTTTGAGCTAATTGAGGTTATTTCATCAACCTTTGATTTCCTTGCCTCAGACAATTCTCCCGCATTGCTTATTGCAGGCTTTTCAAAGCTGCCGTCCTCTTCAAGCTTGGCTTTATATATAGTCATTTTTTTCAAATCGCTTATTATGTAGATTTCTTTGGAAAATATCCACAATTCGCCGTTCACATTGTTTGCCCTGAAATGCACCCTTGACCTCTCTGATGCTTTCAATTCAAGCATCTCTTTAAGGGAATTCATCCTGTTTATAAAATCCAATGCTTCCTTTTCAATCATTGAGGCTTCCTCAGTTGTCAATAAATCCTTTTTGAAGTCAACAAAGGAGTTCTTAATCTTTTTTGTAATGAAATAATAATCCTTTTGGGTGACAAGGCCTGAGTCATACATCTTGGTCCTGAAAAGCTCTATTGCATCCTTTTCCGAAGCTTTCACATTCATTGCTTTCAATGCTTCAATTATTGCCTGCATTGATTTTTTCTCGGATTCTTCCAATGATTTTTTTATCAATTCAGCCCTTATATCCTTGAATAATTTATCCATCCTGTCTTGGAACTCTTTTGCATGGGCCATCTGCTCCGAAAATTTCTCGGCATTTATTTCCTTAATCTTTCCGTATTCAACCCCTTTCCTTAATTCAAGTATTTCGTTTAAATAATCAACATATTTTGGCTCAATCATTTTGTATTCATCAATGAAATATTTTTTGAAAACCTTTGGCGTGTCGCCGTGATGGGTTGGAGGGATTCCCACAAGCATTGTTGCAGCCTGGGCAGGATTAAACATTGACAAGAAAAGCCTTTCAACAACCAATTCTTTAAGGGAGTTGTTGACATCATCTATAAGCATTCTTCCAGTTTTGTAGAATTGCTCAACAGCCTCCGGGCTTGGCTTCATTTTTCCTGTTTTTAATAATGTCCTCCAAGGCATGAACATTCCAGTATCATACAATGGAACGCCGTCCCTTACCATGCTGAATATTACTGGGTGAGTATCCCTTAGGCTCTGCCAGAAATCAGTCAATAAATAGACTTGGATATTGAATTCAAAGCCTGTTTTTGCAGCCAAATCAAGAATCATTCCCCTTAATCTTGCAAGAACCTCATGCCTAGACATTTTTTTTACATCAGTGTCATCAATTACAAATGCCAAATCAACATCGCTTTTCTCATGCATTGTTCCCCTGCTAACGCTTCCGACAAGTATTATTGACAAGATATACCTTTTTAATTTCTCCAATGACATCATTTTAAGGACTTGGGCAGCTATCAGCCCTTTGACAAATCCTTTATCAAACAATACTTTGCTGCTTTTAGGATTGGTTATGGCATCCATTAATTCATATTTTTGGTCATAGCAGCTCTGCCACAATCCGCTCAATGGAAGAATCTTCACTTTTTGGCTTTTGTAGTTCTCCATTAATTTGGCGATTTTCTCGTCAACCAAATCATTGATTACAGCGATTATTTGCTCTTCAGTCTTTGGAATGCTTATCTCTTTTTTGTCTTCATTCTCGTCTTCTTTGACAAATTCAACCCTTGAAACTGACAAAAGGCTTTCATTGAATATTTTTTTTAGTTCAGAGACTATTGGCTCTTCTTTTGAATCTTTTTTTGCATCTTGCTTAGAAACAGCTTTTTTTGGCATAATATTATTTAGGAAAATAACTATTAAAAAAGCTTTCTAATGGGAAAAAATATTTATTTGGGGGAAAAATTTTCCTTTATATGGATTGCAGGCTTTGCAAAAAAGAGATAATCAAATATAATCCCGAATTTAACCGGTTAATTGTTGAAAAAGACATCTATGCTGACATTTGCGAGGATTGCATCAAAAAATTCTCTGATTGGAGGGCAAAAAATATTGCAAAATTATTCCCCACCTCAGCAATGAAAAAAAGGTTCAAATGATTAATTTTTGAAAAGATTTTTAAATTAACACTGTTAATTAAGGAATTTATTAACGGTGTTAATTATGATGCAACCACAGGAGATTGAAGCTAATTATGTGATTCCTTTGATTAGGAGAGAGCTTGCCAAAGAGCTTTCATCAATGAATATTTCGCAAAAAGAGATTTCTGGCATTTTGGGCATTAGCAACGCTGCAATATGCCAATATTCAAAGGATAAGAGGGCAAAATCAGGGATTGTTTTCAATAAAGAAGTATATAGCATGATTGGGGAATCCGCAAAGAAGATGGCTGATAAAAAATCCTGCGCTGTCAAAGAAATTAATTGCATTTGCTCTTTTATCAGGAAAACAAAGAATTTGTGCAAAATCCATAAAAGCGTTGATTCATCATGCAACTGCAATATGGGGTGCTGCTTAAAATGATTTATTTGGATAATGCTGCATCAACAAAGGTTGATGAAAAAGTTATAAAAGCCATGGCTCCTTTTTTTTCAGAAGTTTATGGAAATGCTTCCTCAATGCATAAAATAGGCCAGGATGCAAATGATGCAATGGAGAACTCAAGAAGCATTATTGCCAAATCAATTGGCGCAAATCCTGAGGAAATAGTTTTCACTTCTGGCGGAACGGAATCCAATAATTTTGCCATTAAGGCTGCTGCTTTTGCTGGAAAGGATAAGAACCATATTATCACTTCAAAGATTGAGCATGATTGCGTTCTTAATTCCTGCAAGTGGCTGGAAAAGCAGGGTTTTAGCGTCACTTACTTAGGGGTTGATGCAGAGGGCAGGACAAATCCCCTTGATGTTAAAAAAGCTATCACTAAAAAAACTTGCCTAGTTTCAATAATGCATGTGAATAATGAGGTTGGCACTATCAATAATATTGCAGAGATTGGAAGGATTTGCAGAGAGGAAGGGGTTTATTTTCATTCGGATGCCTGCCAATCTTATACTAAAGTCCCTATTAATGTGAAGGTGATGAATATTGATTTATTGACTATTAATGCCCATAAGATTCATGGCCCTAAAGGTGTGGGAGCTCTTTATATTCGAAAAGGCGTCAAGATTGACGCTTGGCAAAGCGGAGGAGGGCATGAGTTTAATTTAAGGTCCGGCACTGAAAATGTTTCTGGAATTGTGGGGTTTGCCAAAGCTGTTGAGATAGCTGATATAAAGGATGTTAAAAAAATGTCTGAATTAAGGGATTACATGATTGAAAGGGTTGTGAAAGAGATTCCTGATGTCAAGATTAACGGTGCGCTTGGAGATGAAAGAGTATGCAGCAATGTCAATATTTCTTTTAAGGGGATTGAAGGGGAATCAATGCTTTTGATGCTTAGCCAGAAAGGCATAATAGTCTCAACCGGAAGCGCATGCTCTTCAAAATCTTTGGAAGCATCTCATGTATTATTGGCCATGGGTTTAAAGCATGAGATTGCCCATGGAAGCATAAGATTTAGCTTAAGCAAATACACAACAAGGGAAGAGATTGACAAAACTGTTTTGGAGATTAAGCCTATTGTTGAAAAATTGAGGGTTATGAGCCCCTTATATAATAAGGTGAAGAAATGCTGAAATATTCAAAAAAAATGATTTATGAATTCAATAACCCAAAAAATATTGGAGTGATTGAGAATGCTGATGGAGTGGGTAAAGTGGGCAATCCTGTTTGCGGTGATGTGATGGAGATATTCATTAAAGTCGGCAAAAATGAGGGCAAAGAGATTATTGAGGATATAAAGTTCAGGACTTTTGGCTGCGCTTCAGCTATTGCAACCTCTTCAATGATTACACAATTAGCTAAGGGCAAGACTTTGGATGAGGCTAAAAAAATTTCAAATAAAGATATTATTGAGGAATTGGGTGGCTTGCCGAATATAAAGAAGCATTGCTCAAATTTGGCTGAAGAAGCCTTGGCTGCTGCAATTGATAATTATGAAAAAGGCAACAAAGGTTTCACTAGGCATGAATGCATGGCTTGCAAAAACAAAAAATGCCTAAAAAAATCTTTTTAAATAAAACCGATTCTT
>CAZMEY010000005.1:4646-26017 GCA_964565435.1 Candidatus Woesearchaeota archaeon | reverse complement strand
TGTTCCTGTTTTTGTTAGCGGAAATTATAATTTTTCATCTTTAGAAATTTCAACTCATACTTGCGGAGTTTTAACAAACGGAAGCGGAGTATGCTGGGGTTATGGGCAATATGGTCAATTAGGGAATGGTATATTTTATGGAGTAAACAGCGGAAGCTTTGTCCCTGCTTTTATAAACGGAAGCTATTTATTCAGTGAGATTGAAACAACTTTTTTATGCTCATGCGGAATACTAACAAACGGGTCAAGATATTGCTGGGGATATTGCTATAAACATGAGCTTGCTAATGGAAACAATTTCAGCACTTCTGTGCCCCTATTCGTGGAGAATGATTATTATTTCAGCAGCTTAAGTTATTCACACACTCATTCATGTGGAATACTTGTAAATAAAAGCATGTTATGTTGGGGAAACAATGAAAATGGTAAATTAGGCGCTGGAGATATTGGCGCAGAAAGTATTCTTCCAGTTTTTGTTAGCGGAAATTATGAATTTATAAACAGAAATTACTATTGGAATAAGGATATATTTATAAGTTTGTTACCTAAGAATTATTATTCTGATGATGATGAAATTACTTTTGAATGTACTGCAATTAACGCAACAAGTTCTTCATTGCCGAAAAATTCAACTTTAATAATTTAGATAAATCATTACAAAAAATAATATTGTTGAAACAAATATCAAAAAATAGGTGTGCCTTTTTCCTTCAAAGCTTAAGGGATTAAGCAAATCAACAAGGACATGCATTGAATAAAAAAACGCCGCAAGATATATTATTGCATTTGGGAAAAAAATTATTCCAAATGCCGGAAATAATGGGGAATGATAAATCATGCTCCTCTTCATTTTTTTGTGGGAGTCATTGTCAGGGCTTAAACCGAAATGAATCCATTTTTTTGGGCGGATTTTTCCAGCGCTGAATAATAAGCAGGCAAAAAAACCTAATAATATATTAAAATAATTGCTCAAAAATTGATTGATAATGTTAGGGAACAATTTAAAATAATAAAGAAAAGCAAAAGCCAATATTCCAATAATCCTATGCTGCCACCCCTTCATTTAGTAATTCACCAGCCTTTTTTGCGCAAAAAAATCCTTGAATAATATGCTTTTTTTTGCCAATACTTTTAGGAGTTTCAGCTCATTCAATTTTGAAATCATCTCTTCTTTTCCCAATATTTTTGCATCATTTTTCATCGCGTTTCTTGAAGCCTCCCTTACAACCCAAACACCCAAAGGAGCCAAGTATTCCGGAGTGATTCTCCTGTAAGCTATTGCCCTTGCCTGCAATTTATTATTGTCCATGTATTCAAGTATTGCAAGCCTGCAAGCATAATATCCCCCTGCAGTATCAAAAGCATAGTTTTTCCTGCCATTATATTCCTCATAGTCATGCATGAAATCATTGCCGTCCATTGTTTCAAACAGTTCATACCCAAAGCATTCAGGCAAAAATAATATGGTATAATAATTGCCGAACAAGTTGCCTTCAAACAATAAATAATCGCTGATAATCTTGTGGTTTTTTACCTTTCCAATTAGCTCTTTGCCTAATGAATCATCAACAGCTGTTATGCTCCACCTTGTCGGAACCACTTTCCTGTTTTTTTTAAGCCCGAAAGCTCCGGCTGACAGATATTTTGACAGATTGTTTTCGTCAATCCCTTTTTGGTAAAGAACCCCCAATGCCTTTACTGCCTTTAAGTCATTGTCGTAAAAGCATTTTTCAACATTCTTGTCCATTTTCACATTTTCATTGACTGAAAAATCAATCAATTTGCTTGAAGGACCCATAGCTATTGATGTGAAATCAAAGGCAGTCATTGGCTTTGGAGCCTTTGACAGGCTGGCTTCAACCTCAACAGCCTTTTTTGACAACGCCACTTCCTGAATCTTTTCAAAATCCGATTTCTTTGTTGATTGGCAATTAATCAATAAGCTTCTTTTATTGATAATCTGAGGAATACTTAAATTATCCTTGAAAAACTTTGGGCTGTCAAAATTATTGGCATCAACTGCAGTAAAAGGCAAGCTCATAAGACCTATTGACACATTTGGGTAATTGGCTTTGCCCACGAATATTGAAGGGCTAGATCCCAAGAATTCCTTTTTGAAATCAAAGCTCTTGAAATCCATATTCATCCATTTGCATTTTTTCCCGCAAAAGCCCCTGCCTTTACATTTGACGCACAAAGAATCCATAATCTTTTTGACAAATTAATTGCTTATAAATTATTGGCACCAACTATTTTTTTATAACATATTTTCAATACTATTTTAAAACAATGAATATTATCTATTTTTTATGGAAAAGCATCATGTCTGCTACTGCGTTGATGGCGGCTTTGAAAAATACGCGATCGCATCAATAATCTCATTGTTTCTTAACGCAAAAATAAGCCCAGTAATCCATATTATCCATAATAAGTTCACTGACAAGAAAAAATTGAGGATTGCCGAAAAAATGTTTAAGGCAAAATTCAGGTATTATTTAACTGATGATAAATTGTTTTACGGCCTTCCAGTGCTTGGAGGATACTCGGCATATTACAGGATACTCATGCCTAAACTATTGCCCAAATCTGTTGACAAAGCCCTGTATCTTGACTGTGACACAATAGTTGAAAATGATTTAATGGGGCTTTTCTCAATTGACTTATCCGGCAAGGCATTGGCAGCGGTTGAGGATAAAGTCGCCCTAAAAACTGATTTCAAGGGATTAAAATCAAGGCTTAAAATCCCTGCTGATAAATCTTATTTTAATTCAGGGGTAATGATGCTTAATTTGGATTATTTAAGAAAAAATAATTATTCCGATAAAATAATAAAATTCTTGCATAAAAATGCGGAGAAAATAATAATGCATGACCAGGATGGATTGAACGGCGTGCTTTTCAACCACTGGATTAAGCTGCCAGAATCCTATAATTACATTATCAATTTTGATCTTGTTTTTTTGAAGAATGCCAATCCAAAGATTGTGCATTTTGCAGGGCTAAAGCCTGAGATGGTCAAGATAATCAACCCCTTGAATACTTATTGCAAAAAATACTACGAATATTTGGCAATGACTCCTCTGCCTATTGAAGAATTGACCAGCGATGATGTCAAAAGGCTTATTAAAAGGCTTTACCAGACATTCTTCAAAACCAAATTTTTCTTTTAATAATATTTTTAAAGACATTAATTCTCATTATAACTTTATGGAAGACATCCAGGGATTCAGTTTTGATTCCAAAAAAACTGTCAAGGAATTAGTCAATGATTTTGGCAAAATAGGATTTCAAGCAAGCCATATCAGCCAAGCAGTGGAGATTATCAAAAAAATGAAAAAAGATAATGCAACGGTTATATTGACATTCACAAGCAATATGGTATCCAGCGGTTTAAGGGAATTATTCGCTGATTTATGCAAAAGAAAATTCATTGATGCAATAGTGACTGGGGCCGGAAGCATTGAAGAAGATTTGATGAAATCCAAAAAGCCGTTCATTCTCGGCTCATTCAATCTTAATGACAAAGAGCTGCACCAAAAAGGGATTAACAGGATTGGCAATATACTAGTGGAAAACTCGCATTATGAAAACCTTGAGGATTCATTGATGCCTTTTTTTGAGCATATTTTCAACATTCAAAAAAAAAGGGGAAAAATGCTTGGGCCAAGTGAAGTCATATTTGAGCTTGGAAAATTCATTGAAGACGAAAACTCAATACTTCACTGGGCAACAAAAAACAATATCCAAATATTCTGCCCGGCAATACTTGACGGCGCATTCGGGCTGCAGATGTTTTATTACAAGCAGGAAAATCCAGAATTCGGAATAGATGTCACTGCTGACATGAAAGCAGAGGCTGATTTAATACTCAACGCTGAAAAAACCGGCGGAATAATCCTCGGAGGAGGATTTGCGAAGCACCATGCAATAGGCATGAATATTGTCAGGGACGGATTTGACTACGCAGTCTACGTCACAACAGCGGAAAGCTTTGACGGCTCATTGTCAGGCGCAAGCGCAAGCGAGGCAGTATCATGGAGCAAAATAAAAGAGGAAGCAAACACTGTTGTTGTCCATGCTGACGCAACAATCGCTTTTCCATTGATGTTTCTCTCAATGATTGAAGATTAAAGCTTAAGCTTCTTTATTGTTTTCTTCACAATATTATTGAAATAAATTGAGCCTAAAATATTCCTTTCAATATTCTCAATTTTATTTCTAGCCCCACTTTTTCCCTTAAGGAAGTCATTCAATATTTTTTTGTAGTTTATTGAAGATAACCCTGAGTAAAGGGGGCTTAATATTGATTCATTTTCATCCAGCACCTTAAATTTGGCAATGCTTTCTCCAGTGATTAATGAATTTATTGTTGCGCTTAATTGTCCAGTCGGCATTAGCGCTTCAAAAGACGAGCCTCTTGCGCTTAAGAAATCATGCATTTTTTTCAATCCATTCTCGGATTCATTAATCAATGAATATATCTTGTTCAGATTCTCAATATACCTGTAAGATTTTTCAAAATGCTGCTTGTAAGAATGGTACTGCTTTTCCACCAAATCAATGTACCCATTAAGGAAGCTTTTGATTGCCGCAATTTTGTAATCTTTGATAAATTCGTTGATTTTTTTTGACAAGTCAAAGATGAAACTATCCGAAAGGGATTCATAGCCAAAGCTTTTGCTTATTATTTTATTAAACAGGCTTCTCATTTTTTTGATAAATATGATAATCATGCCAATATTATCCAAATCCAATGAGCCAAGATAATTTTCAAAATATTTCTTATAATCCTCTTTTCTATTATTCAGCACTTGCATGAATATTTTGCCATATTTTTCCTTTGAAGGTGCAGGCTCATTCTGCAGCAATTTTGAAAAATTTCCGAATATTATCTGGAAATCTTGGGTGAAATCCTCCTCCAGAGCATTTGTTTTAATCCCGAATCTTTTTCCCAAAAAATAAAGATTTACTGCAAGCTTTTTGGCCAATTCAAGCTCGCCTTCAAAAGCAATGTCCGATTTTAACACTCGCATGTAAGCATCTTTTTTGGCTGCCAAGATTATTTCGCCAAGCAGCGCCTTTTCATCACTGCTGAAATTTATAATCTCTAAATTAGAAAAATCCTCATAAGCTGAATTTTCCTTAAATAATCTCTTTATTGAATCAATCAAAAAAGAATTTATCCTTGCGCTTTTTAATGAATAATAATTTTTTGACACTTTTTTTAATGGAGCAATTGAACCAGAAATTATTGCATTGAAAAAATTATCATCGCTTTCAAAAAAATCCTTTCCAAATGAATATTTTCCTAAATCAATTCTTATAATTTTTTTGTAATCTGGATAAGAAGATGGAAAATATTCATAACCAAGCACCCACTCCCTTATTGATCTATTAATCTCTGCCTCACGAAAAAGCCCAAAAACCCTTTCAGAATCCAGCTCTTTTAATCTGGAAATATTCTCATAAGCAATAGGGTAATATTTTTTTTTAAGCCTAAAAAAAGTGTCCTCATACAGGAATATTTTCAGCGTCTTTTCATCGCCCGAGCTTCCTATTTTTTCCCTGCAAATTTTGATTATTTCCATGTAAGAATTGTAGCTTTTTTCAGTGTAAAGGTATTTTTCAGCCAAAACCCCAAGCAGGATTTTTGCTTCATCTATATCAATATCTTTAAATTCTTCAATGCCTGCTTTTTTTTCAATTAATACAATCTTAATTTTTTGCTTAAATAACTCAGCGGATTTTTTCTGGAGCGCTTCATTTCTGTTAATGAAATAATTATTTCCAACAAATTTGCTTTTATAACCCCCAAATCCTTTAATTTCTAAAAGGATTGAATTCACTGATTGCATTTGAAGCACTGCAGACTCTCCTGCAGCAGAGGCTTTCATTATTCCTAAGAATTTTGCTTCAGCCAAAAAAACATCTTTGTTTTTTTGCGAAGCTTTCATGCTTTCAATGCCTTCCAAAAGCTGGATGTAATTGCCGTAATTTTGCTCATCATAGGCATATTCCCTTATTAATAAAGCAATAATTTCCTCTATTCTTTTGTTTTTGTCAGCCAATTTTAGGCATTCAAGGATTTTTTCTTTTTCGCAGCCAAAACCAATAAGGAAGCTTATCCTTTTAATATTCTCTTCATCAATGAAATAATTAATGAAAGAATCATCAATTTCAATCCTATCATATTCAATTATTTTTTCATAATTCTCAAGATTTTCTGTCCTAATTTTTCCATTAAAATCAATATCTTCAATGATTGCTTTATCTTTTGATATTACAAGCCAGTGTCTTAAATTTTCATTCCCTATTATTTTATTGTTTATTTGGGCAAGGCTTTTAATGATTTTTCCATTATTATTTATGCCTTTATCAATTTCAATAATAAAATTTATTTTTTCTTTGGTTATTTGTATTTTTTTTTTGGAAAAAAAAACTGTTATTCTTGTATGTTTGTCATTTTTTTTTATTATAAAATACTTTGTTTTAAAGGGCAATGAAATCCCGTGTTTTTCCTGCATTTCAATCAAGAATATTAAAAATTGAAATAAATCTTCTTTGCTTGGCTTTTTTTGCGAGAGCACTTTTTCAAGCTCTATGGATGCTGTTGCCAAAAACGCTTCCTTAAAATTGCCATTATTTTCGGATTCTTTTTCAAAAATATTTGACAATGATGGATAATCCATTCCATTGCTTTCAAAGCCTTCAAGGATTTTGTCAGAAAAATCAGCCATGCCTTTGGAGAAATAATAATATTTTTTTGAAGTGTCCCTGATTATTATCTCATCATAATCAAGCATCATGAAAAATCCTCCGATAAGCATGCTTAGCTCTTCAGGGTATTTTTTTATTTTTTCATTGCTGAATTTTTCATTGATCACATAATTATTATCCCTTTCATGGTAAGCCAATGGTTTTTCTACGCTGGATAAAAATTCATTGATTGTCGGGATTAAATCATTCAGCCTTCCTTTTTTTAATCCCGGCATTTTTTTGTTTAATTTTTTTGCCAAATTAATGTTCAATTCTTCGCTTGAGAAATTAATCCAAGTCAATCCGTCATCTTCAAATTTTTCTAGATTAATCTGGTGCTTGACTCCGTTTTTTATGAGAAAAACGCTTGATAGGTCTATGCCTGCGATTGTTTTCAGGTTGGATAATATTGAATACAATGTTGCAATGAATATGTCGGAATCTGCATTTTTTTCCCTCATGAACGGCAGGTCAATTGATTCAGCAATCTTTGCGGCATTTTTTTTGGAATCTATTTCAATTGATATCCCCGTTTGGTTGGTATTTGATATTATGCAGAATAAATTGTCCTCATTCATTGATTAAACAATACCTTTTTATTATTAATAAATTATTTCTTTTTCTAAAAGCATTATCTCTTCAGGCTTTTTTTTAATAATCCAGCCAAAGTCCAAGGGCTTTATTATTGAATCCTTATAATCCTTGTTTTCCGGGAAGGATTTTATCCTCCAATAATATGCGCATGCTTCAAATTTTTCAGTGTTTTTTTTGTGCAATTCGCTATAGCTTCCAATATTATTAGGCAGGCAATATTGGAGGGAATGGTGCAATCCTTCAAACAATGAGGGAGCTTTGCAGTTTTTCGGCAATGACACTGATGAAATGATATACCTGTAATATTCAAAATCTTCGCTGTCAAACGCGATTGAGATGTCTTTGCCGTTTATTTTGGCAAAATAATAATATTCTGTGCCGAAAATGTTTTTCACATTAGGCTCTATTTCCCTTATTTTTGAGCCAAAAACATATTCTGCATCAAGCATCAAAAGATTTTGCATGGGCTTTAGGCTGGAAATATAATCCTTGGCGCTTATTGATTCCTCCGCCAAAAAGCAGCTGTCCCTCACTCCTTCTATGAAATCCGTTAATTCCATGCAAAATAAATTAGATTATTCTTTTTTTAAACCATTCCTTTTTTTTAAAAATCATTATAACAACAAATAATTGAAATAATAATAATAATAAAAAAATATTGATTATTATCTGAAGAATTTTTCAGCCAATGTTTCGTAATTGTATATCTCTTCTTCCTTGAACCATAGCTTTCTTTCAAACTCTGCATCTTCCTTGTTGCCTGATGCATGGACTAAATTCCTTGTGGTTCTCTTCCTGATATTTGATTCCATTGCTGAATCATAGCTGTAATCCCCTCTTATTGTTCCAGGCACTGCTGAATCAGGGAAAGTGCTTCCAACCATTTTCCTAACAATCTGAATCACTCCAGGAGCTTCCAAAAGCATTGCAAGAACTGGCCCGGATGTCATGAATTCCATATTCATTCCCCTGACTTTTCTTCCGATTTCCAAAGGGTCTTTTGTTCCAAGGCTTTCATTGGCGTCAAAGCCGTACTTTTCATAATTCTCAAGGGTTTTAACTCCAACTCCTTTCAGGTATCCTTCATTGTCGGAATAATGCTTTCCGATAATATCTTTTTCAACCCATATCATTTTCATTGCAACGATTTTTAGCCCAACCTTTTCAAATCTTGAAATCAATTCTCCGATTAAGCCCCTTGCAATTCCATCGGGTTTAATTAATACAACTGTTTTTTCAACCATGATTTCAAGATTAAACTCAATCCCTTTTAAATTTAACTATTGGCAATAATTAACTATTAAAAACCTTTTTAAACTGATTATTGCTATTAATTATTTGCCAGATGATAGACTAATTATCTTGATTGGCATATTAGAGGATGTGAATGAAAAATGGGTTTGTATAAATACATACAAAAAATATGGAAGAATCCCAGAAGGGATAATCCCTATTATAGGGAGCACTTGATTGATTGGAGAAAAGAGGATGCAATAGTCAAGGCAATAAAGCCCACAAGGCTTGACAAAGCCAAAAGCGTGGGATACAAAGCCAAGCAAGGAGTCAGCATTGCAAGAGTCAGGATTACCAAAGGAACAAGGAAAAGGGAGTCCTATCACATGGGCAGAAAGCCAGGAAATGCAGGACTTACAAAATATTCAACCAAAAAGAATCTGCAGACAATAAGCGAAGAAAGGGCTGCAAGAAAGTTCAAAAATATGAATGTTTTAAACAGCTATGAAGTCGGCGATGACGGAAAGCACAAATGGTTTGAAGTGATATTAATAGACACCAACTTGCCGCAGATTTACCTGGACAAGGATTACGCAAGGCTCTGCACCAATAAAAGCAGGGGAAGGGTCTTTAGGGGAATCACCAGCGCAGGAAGGAGAGGAAGAGGCCTTAAAAACAAGGGCTTTGGAGCTGAAAAAATCAGGCCAAGCATTAGGGCTAATAAGGGTTTGGGGAAGTAAATCCCCTCCCTTTTTTTATTTTTTTTAGGGCTTAGTTAATTTTTTAAAGAGCCAAATTAATAATTTTTATACTTATGAAATTGAACTTATTTGATTTTTATTATAAGAATTATAAAAAGCTTATACTTATCCCGATAATTTTATTGGTATTTAATCTTTCAGTTCTGGCTTACAATTATTTTTCCACAGGAAGCATTGTCAATATGGATTCTTCCCTTAAAGGAGGAGTCACTCTGACATTCAATTATGATACAGAGATTGACTCCAATGCCTTGAAATCCTACCTAATGGAGAAATTGGAAACTGATGATATTGATATTGTTTTATTGGCAAACCAGCTTTCCGGAAAAATAATAGGGTATGAGATATTGGCTGAAAGCAGCACATCAAAGGATTTGCTGATATCAAACATTGAGGATTTTATCAATGATGAATTGGATGAGGAGAATATAAGCTTTGGATTGCAGGGCAGCGCAATAGGGGATAATTTTATTAAAGAATCAAGCTGGCTTTTTATCATAGGATTTTTGCTAATCTTTGCAGTCTCTTACATATTCTTTAAAGAGTTCATACCTGCATTGACTATCAATATCAGCACATTGTCCGATATTATTGGAATACTTGCAGTCTTTAATTTAATGGGCATTAAGATTGGTTCAGTGACCATTGGGGCATTGCTGATGATTATAGGTTATTCCTCCGATTCTGACCTCTTGTTGGCCAGCAGCATTTTCAAAAAAAAGGATGGGAATCTGAAAGATAGGCTTGGCTCAGCAGTCAAAACACAGTTTACAATGAACCTTACTGCATTAATTACTTTTGTAATAATGTTTGCCTTATCAAGCGTTGACGCAATAAAGCAAATATCATTGGTATTAATAATAGGCACATTCTTTGACTTAATCAATACTTGGCTTGCAAGCGCAAGCATTCAAAGGGTTTACTTAGAAAATAAGGAGGCTAAAAGATGAATATTAATAAATATTTGAAGGATTGGAGAATAATCTTAATGGCAGTTTCCCTTATTGTAAGCCTAATAGTCATTCAGCCAAGGTTGGAATATTCAGGCGCCTTGGTTACAGGCGTTTCATCCCCTGCAGCCAATTTTGTGCCCAAAGATGTAATAATCACAAAAGTAAATGGCATATTAATCAATGATTCAACTGATTTTGCGCTCGCAATATCGCAATTGAATATCAACCAAAGCGTCCAGATAACCTATAAATCAAAAGGGTATTTTGCCAAAGAGGAAACTTCTTACCCTTTCTTTTTGTCAATAAAGGATGGAAGCCCTTACTCTGGAATAACTGTTGCTGACATGTCTTTTTCAAATATTGAATTTGGCATAGACTTGGTTGGCGGCTCAAAGATTACTTTAAGTCCGAACGGCACAGTGACCAAGGATGATTTGGAAACAGTCAAAATGGTTCTTGAAAATAGGCTTAATACCTATGGATTCAAGGAAATACCAATAAGCATATTGACTGACTTAACTGGCAACAATTATATCAAAATAGAGTTCCCTTCAAGCATTAGCATTGATGATGTTGAAAGATTGCTTGAAAGCGAAGGCGTTTTTGAAGCAAGGGTGGGGAACACAACCGTTTTTTACAGGGAGGATATTACAAGCATTTGCATGGTTAACTCTGATGACTGCCCTTCGGCTGTTCTTGCATCAGAGGATGGCTTTAAATTCACTTTTGGTCTTCAAATCAGCGAGGCTGGAGCTGATAGGTTTGTCAATGCCACAAAAGTGTTGGACAGGAGCGGATTTGGCTCATCATGTTACTTAAATGAAACAATCGGTTTTTACTTAGACGGCGAATTACTGGAAGGCAGCAGCTTAAGCATAGGGTGCACAATGGCTGACACTCCAATAAGGAATCCTGTAATCAGCGGGGGCGCAAGCACCAAGGAAGAGGCAATACTTAGGATGAAAGAATTAAAGACAATGATTCAAAGCGATAAATTGCCTGTCAAGATGAATGTTGAAAACATTGAGGTAATCTCCCCAAAATTAGGCAAAGAGTTCTTAAGCAATATTGTCTTTGTTTTTTTCTTGGCAATCATTTGCGTTGATTTAATAATAGCAATAAGATACAAAAAAATCAGGATTGCTCTGCCAATAATCTTTGTCACATTGACTGAGATAATAATAACTCTTGGAGCGGCAACAGCAATGAAATGGACATTTGACATCTCTGCAATAGCCGGCCTCATAGCTTCAATAGGCACAGGAGTTGATGACCAAATAATCATCACTGATGAGATTATGGGAAGCAAGGAAGAAATTCAAATGCTCAATATTAAGCAAAAAATGAAGAACGCTTTCTTTGTGATAATGGCGGCATTTTCCTCAAGCATAGCAGTAATGATTCCACTAGGAATCGCGGGAGCAGGAATACTTAAAGGATTTGCAATAACAAATATTATCTCAATAACCATTGGCTTATTGATTACAAGGCCTGCTTACTCAAAAATAATTGAATTAATGAATAAAAAATAATTTAATCCATTTTGTTTTTGTATAAATCCATTGAACTGATAACTTTGCTTGCAACGCCAGGGCCTATTATTCCAGAAAGCCCCGAAACGCCGGCCTTCAATATATCCGAAACTGACTTGATGTTATTGGCATAAAGCTTTCTTGCCCTAACCCTTCCAATCCCTTTAAGGGAGACAAGCTCAAACAATTCATCCCTTATGCCGAAAGATATCCTAACCCTTAATCTTTTAAGGAAGCCTATGATTTTATTTTCCCTTAAGCACTTTGACAATTCAGACATTGAATAAACAAGCCAGTCAAGAGAGGATAAGATATTCCTTAAATCGCCTGGAAACATCTTGTAATTGTCAATTAATTGCTGCTCAGGCACTTCATTAATCCATGACTCAAAAAGCATTGCAGTTTTTATGCTTTTCAAAAAATCATCATACTCGTAATCAAAAGAGCTCGGCTCATCAATCAATAAATAATTCTTTTGCGCAATATCCAATAATGCCATCACATCCTCGCTTTTGATATTAATCAACTGCAAGCCCTTGCTGTAGCAGATGCATTGCAAAACATTGAATGAATTAGCCTCAATGCTTTTTGATTTCATAATGCTTTCAATAAGATTGTGGGCAACCAAAGGGTCAAGGTATAACTCGCTCACCCTTTTTCCTAATTCAGTGGCAGAGACCAATTCCCCCTTTTTTTCAATAAAGCCGTAAAAAAACAATTCATCCGCTATTTTTTCAATCAGCCTATTGATTTCATCCAAGTTCTTGTATTGGTGCGCAAAAAAAGTGCTTTTGAAAAAATCCTTCAAGTTTTCAATATTAGAGCAAAACCTTGAGCTCACAAGGCTTAAAACATGGCTTCTTAAATGCGGCTCAGAGCTTAGCTTTGAATAGACATTTTCAGCTTGGCCATAAATGTATTCATCAAAGATTTCATTTTTTTCATCCTCTGACTTTGCTAATGCAATCGCTTCCCCGAACTCTTCCAAACCCGGCCTTCCAGCCCTGCCAAACATCTGCTTGACTTCCAAAACAGGAATATAATAGCTGCCTTGCAAAGCGCTAAACCTCTTCAAATCCCTGACAATAACCCTAAAAGCAGGAAGATTTACTCCAGCAGCAAGGGTTGGCGTTGCGCAAATAATCTTTAAAAACCTCTCCTTAAAACCCTTCTCAACCAAATCCTTCTGCTTTTGAACCAAGCCTGCATGGTGGAAAGCGCATCCTTTCCTGATGCACTCAGCCAATAAATGGCACTGCTCAGTGGGCTGCTCCAATGTATACAAAACCTTGTCAGCCAAAATATCCAGCTTTCCTAAATCCTCAGCCCCTAATTTATTGCTAACCTTTTCAGACAATCTCTTGGCAAGGCTTTGCGCATTCCTCCTGCTTGATAAAAAAAATATTGACTGCTTATTCATCTCAATGCAGTTAAGCGCCAAATCCTTTTCAGCAAAAGAAGAGCTCTCAATCCCATAGGATTTATTATTATTAAACTCAAGGCTTCCATTCAAATAAACACCCTCATAGAGCTTGACAGCCCTATAATCACTCTTTACCAATTCAGCGCCAAGCCATTTAGCTATCTCCGAATCATTGCTTATAGTAGCGCTCAAAGCTATCAATTGGGATTTAGGCAATAATTTCTTTAAAATAGTTATAAGAACCTCCAAAGTCGGACCCCTTGAATAATCATCAATCAAATGCACCTCATCAATTATTACGCAAGAAACCTCCCTGATAAAATTGGCATCATGCCTAATCAGGCTATCAGCTTTCTCGGCAGTGCAAATAATAACATCATACTGCGAGAGCTTGTAATCGCTTGAATCCAAATCACTAATGCTAAGCCCAACCCTCACTCCATAAGGAGAATAATCCTCCTTAAATGATTTAAATTTTTCAGAGCCCAAGCTTTTAAGGGGCACAATATAAACAGTCTTGCCCCCATTATTAAAATGATTAATCATTGCTATCTCTGCAGCAAGGGTCTTTCCGCTGCCAGTCGGGCTGCTAATCACAACGCTTTTCTTATCCATTAATCCCTTGTCAAGAGCCAATTGCTGGGGCGGCCTAAGCTCCTTAATCCCTTTCTTTTCAAGCAATTCCTGAATAATTAATGGAAGATTCTTCATTAAGCCTTGAATTATTATTTAATTAATAAAAATCTTTGGATAATGATTCCCATAATTTTTTAATCATAAAAATCAATCATAATAATAATGGAAAATAACTTGACTAATTTATTGTCAAAAAACAGCAATAAAGAATTGGAGAAAAAAATTGATTTTTTAAGCGAAAGTGTCTATAAGATATTCAGTGCAGTGCAAATAATGATTGACGGCATTGACAATAATCTATTGCAGATATATTCATCAATCAGCAATCTGGAATACAAGACAAGCTGCCTTGAAACCCAAATAAATTATTTAAAAAACAACATTGATGAAATCAGCAAGGCAAAAAAAGAGCAATCAAACGCCCAAAGCAATTATGCAGAAAGCGTTCCAAAAAACCCGGCGCCTCCATCCCAGCAAGCCCAAAAACCAAACTCCTCAAACCTAAGAAAAGAGATAATGGTTGAGCTCCAAGAGATTTTAAAAAAAAGGAAATTGATGGAAGCACATGAAGAAAGCGAATAAAAACTTTTTTTAAAAAAACATTTATAAAACACTAACTATTATTTTTATGACATGAATAAGTCCCAAACAGCAGTGACGGCTATACTCCTGACTGTAATGGCTTTAATGATTTGGTACTTACTCTGGATTCCTCCACAGCAAAGGTATGAATTATTGTTCGGCTCGCCAAGCGATAATGAAACACTTCCTGAAACATCAGATGATTCTTATTTTTCAGCCAAAGTGGGCGAGATAAGCTCAAGGATTGAAAGCGGCAATTTATTATTCTCAACAATTGTAAGCAACATGAGGGTTTCAAATGCATTGACTAAAAGGCTTATCAGCTCATATGAGCTAACCTCTCTTGACGCAACAGCATTATACCAGGGAAACACTGCAATAAGATTAAATGATGAATATTCAATGGTTGAATTAGAGCTTAACACTGCAAGCATTATAGGAACCCCAAAAGTTGTTGTGTTAATGAACGGCACCATCTATTATGAAAGTGAATTGCTAAGCGATTCAAAAATCTCTGTAAAAATGCCATTCACCAATATAAATTCATTGGGAAAAGACATAACAATATTCTGCAAGTTCAACGGCAACTCTTTATTCAACTCCCAAAAATGCGTCTTTGACTCAATAAAGCTTTACAATTATGAATATTATGAAGAGAAAGCAAACGATTCAAAAATATTTTACCTAAACCCAACTGCTGCGCTATCCGAAATGCTTGAATTAAGCTTCAATGCCCAGCAATTCAATGATTACCCTATAACAATGAAAATCAATAATAATAAAATCTTTGAAGGCTCAATCAATAATTACACCAATAAGATAACAATTGATTTGTCAAGTGTAAACCTTAACAGCGAAGCAAACACACTTGCAATTGAATCATCAAAAGGCGCAGAATACTATCTATCAAATATAACACTTGACTTTTATTCAACTCCTTCTGGATTGGCTGAAAGGTATTACACTTTTGATATTCCATCAAGCGCTTTAGCAAAAAGCAACATAGTTGTTTACTTTAATGTCACTGGAATAATAACTCCAGGGGATATATATTTCACATTATTGACGCAAGACGCGCTATTCCTATACCCTTCAAATAAATTAGTGCTAGGAGTCAACAAGATTGAAATACCCACAAGATACCTATCCGAAAGGGCAAACAATCTTAAAATATCAACTCCTGATGGAAGAATAAACATAAATAATATAAAAGTGTATGAGTGAATGAATAATGGCTGACAAAGATAAGAAAAGAAAATTTGATGTAAGCGGAGCGGTTGCAAAGGAATTCGGAGGAAGCTCCTCATCAGATTACAAAGGTAAGGTCAAAGCGTTAATAATACTTGTAGCAATGATTGTGGCATTGGCATTCTTTGTCATACCTTTCATTATTGGCATGGGCTTCTCATTCTTCAGCGGAGGAATAAGCGCCCAATTCATTGTCGGGCTAATAATGGCAGGATTAATCATCTATATGGGGGGCTGGCTATAAATGGCTCTTGATTGGAAAAAACTTGCAGGAGGAATCACCTCAGGAATATTAGGTGATAAAAAAGAAAACGATCAAATTGTAGGCAAAGAGATAAAATCGCCATTTGTAGTATTTTTGATAATCTTTAATATTATCATGAGCTTTGTAACCTGCGGGACAAGAGTCAGCTTTGGAGAATATTTTTTGATCTCTTTTATTGCGCAAGCAATAGTATTTGTCATAACAGCAATTGTTTTATTCAAAAATGGATTTTTAACAAAATCAAAAAATAATATTGCAAATTGGATTTTTTTAATAGGCCTTGCAATAGTAATAGTTCTTTGCGCATTTGGCAATTTTAATATTGATGACTTGCTTGGCTCATTCTTTTTTTCACTGGCAATACTCTTGTTTTTCATGGTATTGATTAAAGTGCTTCAAATACTCTTCGGCTCAGGCACTGACACAACAAAAACATATTATATTGACGCAGAAGGGAATTATGCAGGGGATAAAGAAGGGCCAGGGCTTTCCCCTAAAACAGTTACTTTAGGATATCATTATATGATTTTTTCAGTTGTCAGGACTTTGGCTCTTTCAACATTATTAATGACTTCTTTATGGGTATTAGTGGCAAGCCCTTTCTCGCTTTTTGGAGGAAGCAGCTATGGATTTTTTATGCAATTAATAATAACTGTTCCATTAATGCTATTATTGTCAAGCTTTTGGAGCAGCGGAAACAATTGGGGATTATTGATGATTACTGGAGCAAGCTTTGCAGCTTACATGCTAAGCTTCATGTTCCCCACATTATTTGCTAATTTATGGGTATTGTCAACAACTTCCAGCGCTTCAGCAGGAGCCTCTGCAGTCAGCAGTTTTGGGGAGATATCACCTTTAAGCTATTATAAATCAACTTATGTTGTAAGAACTGGGCAGACCGAAAAAAGGATGGGTCCAACTTATGAATTAATCAGCGATGAAGTGATTGGTTCAACATTCAGGGTTGAGGGAAGGCTTTGCGACGAATCAGACATAGTTGCGGTGCTGACAATGCAGAACTTGGCAAAGTTTGAATTAAAGGACTTGTCAGTGCAATTCTCAGCTCTTAGAAATCCTTACTGTGCACGGGATGAAGAAGGCAATTCAGGATATTGCAATGTATGCCAATTGACTTTTAAAGTGGGAGATAAAGTATCAACTTATTCTGAGCTTGTTTCCAATCTTCCTAAAGGTGTTCCAAGAGAGGTTAGGACAACTTTCAGGACAACATTATTTGCTGATGTAATGGAGCAGGCTTGCATGATTAGAAGCAATATATTGGCCAATTATCATACAACAAGTGTTTTCCCAATGTCTTTTATTGATTATGACACTTACTTGCTTAACCCTATAAACATAGGCAATCCAGTAAGCACTAGCAGCTTTGGAAGGGTATTGTTAAGCATGGATGTGGGGCAGCAGCCAATAGTTGTCAATGAGGAAAGGAAAGATTCAGATCAAATATTGCTTAAATTAGCTTGGAGCCAAAAAGAGGAAGGATTAGTCAATGACCCTAAATTAGTGCTTTATTTGCCAGAAGACTTAGGGCAATGCGAAGTAATAAGTGAAACTTCAGGATATACAGGCTCTTTAGGAGTTGAATATACCGGATTATATGGATACAATAGGGACAGAACCGGGCTATTAAGCCAAACAGACTTTGATTGCTACAGATTTAACGGAGCTTCAAGGGTAATGACCGACGCTGAATTAAATATAATCAGGATAAATCTTGGAAGTTCTTTGCAAATATTCTTTGAAAACCTTGATGTATTTTATGAAGAATCAAAAGGGTGGACATTAAGCGAATATATTGGATATTATCCTTCAGGAACAGAAGCTGATTTGTCTGAACTAAAGCAAACTATGTCAAGAATTAATCTTAAAATAAAAGAGCACCTATTAATAAATGAATTGACTACTTTGGAAGAATGGAAAGACCTTACAGCAAGAGTAATACTTATATTAGATAGCCTTATTACAAACACCTCTATTGAAACAACTGCTGACGCAATAAATATTATTTTGGATGAATTTGATTCAATAAAAGATTTAATCCCTTCCGAGCAAAATACATTGCTTTCAGAGTATGAAATAATAAATTCCTTAAAAGATTCATCATCCTCTGGTGGGCAAATATCATCAATCAATGATTTTTGTGAAACAATCTTTTCAGGGACTTCAAAAGCAGAAGCTGAACAATCCGCGATTTATTACACTCCGGAATATTCATCATCATTTTCAGGAATGCCTTCAGTCTATGACGCATGCAATGATTTGGTTTCAAGGGGATACACTGTATGCCTTGCAAATAAGCCAGTAGGCACTATTGGATTCCTTACTTGCGCAATAGATTTAAAAGGATTGGATGTGTCCAATATTGATTTAAGCACTTACTTAGTGAGGGCTGATGCCATATACTCCTTTAATACAATAAGGGAAGAAACATTTACGGTGACTAACTGCAATGCAATATAAATCATTAATACCTTCACTTGCAATATTAGCATTAATATTATTATCAGGCTGCACAAATAGCAATTTATCCGAATATGAACCATTGAATACTGAAATATCCTGCCCTCCCGAGCAGGAGATATGCGTTTTAGGAACACCCGGATTGCTTAATGAGATGAGCATTTACAGTGATTCAAGCACTGTTTTTAGCTTGCTATTAAGGAATAATCTTGGAGGAGATGAAGCCAACAATGTTCAAGTAAAATTGAAAAACCTATCACCTTTCTATGTAGTTGAAGGATACAAAGCATCTGATAATGTTTTTGGCTTTGCCTGCACATTGGAGCAGGGAATGTGGAAGCCTCACGAAATCAGGGAGTCATGGCTTGTTCCTGAGCCCCAATTCATCTCAGATATTGGCAACCCTTTTGCCATAAAAATGCTTGACACAATGTATCCAAATGAAGAGGTTGAATTTTTGTGGAATCTAATGGCTCCTTCAAGGCAGGAGATTGCCAATGTTGCATATGAGCACACAATCAACTATGAAGTAAGTTATGATTACAAATCAAGCATTTTGCAGACAGTTTATGCAATAAGCGAACAGGAATACCAAAGAGCTTTAAGCTTAGGGGAAAATATACTTGACAAAAAAGGGACAATCACTTCATCAGTAGGTGCTGTAGGAATTGAAAGCTCGCTTGAAGAACCTGTAAGGGTTACTGGACCCAACTCCCAATTCTCAATAACTTATAAGGTAAGCAATAAAAGAAGCGGAATACCTTTGACTCCAATGCTCTTCCTTTTCAGCTATCCAGAAGGCACTGATTTTGTCGGAGCATTCTACGGCAAAGAATCCCCAAATAATTTAGGATACATTGATTTGAACGAAGCAAAATCCTATTATGAAAAGAAAAACTTTGACGGAACAGATTATTATACAGAAAATGAAAAGCTTATCTGCTTCCCTGACAATTATGATACCTATGACCAAGCATTTGAAAAATTCTATGACAGCGAAGACCCTAATTTTGGAAGCGAGCCATGCATAACCTATGATGAGACAATTGATTATCTTGTTAGAAACTTCAAGGATTTGAATATTAACAGAAGCTCACCAAACCTTATCATAAAATTTGTCTATCCAGTTAATCTGAAAAGTGAAGTTGTATCACTTTACTTCCCAATGATTACAACCGAAGATGTTGAAGTAAGTAAAATATACTCTTTCAGGGTCAAAACAAAATACAGGTATAGCTTTGGAGGAAGCGACACAATATGGGTTGTCCCCTCAGAGAGATTCTATTACCCAGAAGAATCAACCATTAAAGCAAGCTTTTTTGGAGACATGTCATTTAATCTTGCTAACAAAGCAGCAAGCTATTCATTGGAAGGCAGCACATTGAGCATGGAAAAAGGGGATTATTCTGTTAATTCAACAGTCTTTGAGCTTAAAGGAGAAGACTTCCTTCACCTGATTGAATTAAAAAGCGATAAGGCGCCTGCCACAAAATCCTGCTCAAGGGAGTCCGATTGCACTGATTTTGTAAGCACTGGCCATTGCAAAAATTCTCAATGCTATTATAATATAACTGAATCAAAAACAGACAAAAAAGAATTAAACCAATTAGAAGGCGCAAGCATTAATGAATTAAAAGGACTTGAATTAACCAGTGATGCAGCAGAGGAAGTTTTAAGCTTTGATTTAGGAGCAACAGATTATTGCGGCTCAGTGCTTCAATTATTGGTCTTTGCAAAGCACACTTCAGGACAAGGATTCAAATTGTTCTTTGAATCAAACAAAAAGCCCCTTCTTAGTAGCGGAGGATTGACATACAACATGCTTAATATAAATTCAGGGGAGATAATGCAATATTACGGCACTTTCAGCGTAAATTGCACAGCGGACTCAACAAATTACATTAAAATAAACTCAACAGCTGCGGATTCAAAGATGCAACTATATGACATGATACTATTGAATGTTTCAGATATAAATAACCCAAGAGTCCTTAAAAGCGACTTTGTGACAGGAACAATAACAACTGATTATTCTAGGGCAATATTGGATTCAGAAAATAATTATTTTTCACTGAAAAATGATTCTTTTGCATATTCTCCAAGCACAAGCGCAACATATTATTTTGTCTACAAAACCATTTTAGGGGATGCAAAACTATCTTTTAATCCCTCAACAAAGAATGAGGTGAATTTGGGTGCATCAGCTCCTGGAACAAATTTTATGTCATCAACTGCTGACACTTCATTTTCGCAATCAGGCTCAGGAGTATATTTGACTGTCAATAATACTAACTATGAAACCAAGGATTCAATAGTTTACTTTAAAGAAAACCCTAAAGAGGGGTATGATTACACTAACTTTGATTATTCAACATTGGAAATAACTGAAACCCTACTTAGCGTTTATCCCTATTATAACATAAAAATAGGTTATAGCCCAAGGGAATCTTTCCTTAAAAAATTATATGACAACACTGAACTATATGTAAAATTAAACACTCCAACTTATTATGTAAACCATTTGCCTTACAATGATGATTATTTAGGCAATGCTTCAAGGGATTCAGAGGATATTCATAATTTAGATATCACTGACTCTGATTCGCAGGCAGCCAAAGAGGAAAAATTGAAAAACTTCCTTGATTATAAATCCTTTATTGAACTTGGAGAATTGAATATTTTGGACCAATCCCAAGGATTTGTCAATGTCTTTTCAGACAATGACTTGATAGGATACCAATTAAGGGATTATGATTACACTACCCAAACATATATGGATATAATACCTGAAAGCATGAAGCTAATGAGCTATGACCAAGGAGAAACAGTTTATTATAAAAATCTTCCATTAGGGGAGCATAATAACTTTTCATTTGTATTGCTTTATTCTGACAGGCTTACTTCAACAAG
>CAZMEY010000005.1:0-4546 GCA_964565435.1 Candidatus Woesearchaeota archaeon | reverse complement strand
TGTAGGGCATGGAGAGGACCCAAGCAGCTTAAGCTATGAGCATGGCTCAATAATAATAGGAGACTATGACAGCTTAAGCCAAGCATACAGTATATTAGGATTAGGTACAGCTCCGTCCAATGCTGATTTTATAAAAGGTGTTGCTTCAGTCTGCGCCAAGCAGTAAGATTTAATAATAAATGGTGATGAATAAAAAATGATGAACAATAAAATAGGATTTGCAGGAATTCTTGCAATAATCGCGCTTCTAAGCGGATGCACCCAAACAACTGACAGCACCAATTCAACCACTCCAGGAACATTGTCTTTTTCTCACACTATCAACCCCTTGGCTGTAAGGCAAGGGGATTCATCACTTATAACATTGAAATTAATCAACCAATATTCAAATGCTTTGGATAATATTCAAATAAGGTTTGAGCCAATATTTTCAGGAATAAATTTCGTGATTGACGGACCTTCAAGCATTGAGCCCCAAGGAACAGGCTCATGGACTGTTGAAATGCAGACATCATCCTCATCAATTCCAAAAGAATATATTTTCAGGCCAATAATATGCTTTGATTACTCTCAAACCAGGAGAGGGCATTTTTTAGTAGCAGCCAATGCGCCTTCATCCTCTGAAGTTGACTATTCAACCTCTGATTCAGGGCCTTTGAATATTGTCTTTGAAAGATTAAAAGGCATTGATGCGCAAAAAGATTCAAATAGGCTGGACACAACAGCAAAATATTCATTTGCAAACAATTACAATGGATTGACAAACAATACTTCCACACTTAGCCAATTGATAAATAGAGGAATATTTGAACTATATTCTGATGAGTATTTGCAGCTAAAAGCCTCATCAGGCGCCAACAAGCTGAAAAATTTAGGAGCAGAAAATTATTGTACTTTATTCAACAAAACAAGCACCTGCGAATTAGATGAATCCGCAACAATAACCCTTGAGCAGCCATTCACTTTTATCATAGAGGTTTCAAAGCCATTGGTATCTGAGCTGGAGACTCATTTCCTTAACACTATAAATTATACAATCTGCTTTAGGCCGACAAGTGATTT
The DNA here is from genome assembly GCA_964565435.1 of Candidatus Woesearchaeota archaeon. Taxonomy (GTDB): domain Archaea; phylum Nanobdellota; class Nanobdellia; order Tiddalikarchaeales; family Tiddalikarchaeaceae; genus JAQTTT01. The sequence continues at coordinate 3,484 of CAZMEY010000005.1, read as the reverse complement.
CAAGATTGAGGTGGAAAAATCAATATGAAGAAATATTTTGCATTAATGGCATTATTAATATTGGCATCAGGATGCACAACCAGCACATCAAGCAGGCAATCAGCCAATGATTTGGAATCCGCCGAAGCTCTTAACTTGACAATAATGGTAACTGATGGATTGCAGATTAGCAGAAGCACAGTTTTTAGCGGAGAGATGTCAAGATTAACCCTTAACCTGCTAAACTATGCAGAAGTAATTTTCAAAGATATTAGAGCAATATTAATCAATGCAGATGATTTAAGTCCTTCAAGTGAATATGACCATATTGATTCAATAGAACCTAACAGGACTGACAAATTTGAATGGGAATTGACTGCTCCAAGATTAGGTGTTGGAGAGGTATTAATCTTAAATGACATGAAAGTGAGGATTTTTTATGAAACCTATTCAACCGCCCTAAAAACATTATTATTAAGGCAGCCGGGAAACAGGGATTATATGCCAACCTATTCTGAATCCTCAAAAAGCCCAATACAATTGTATTTTGACACAAGCTACGAATCAGTTCCAACACTGGCCAATGGAATAAAAAATTTTACAGTCAACATGGTGTTATACAATCAATTCACTGGAGTGGTTGATTATTACAATAATTCATATTACCTTGATAATTATATCAAATCAATAGTTTTAGGGATTCCAAAGCAATTGACATTTTACAACGCATTGGATGAAAACTCTCCTTGGATTAAGGCAAGCTCAAGCGATGCCTCAAAATTAAACTTTGATCCAGCAATGCTTTCGGATTATGATTATTATTACATTGAATTCAAAAACATTGAAGAATATAGCGAAGATTATGATTTTACAAGCATCTGCGACTTGACTGACAAGTTAAAAGTGCAAAGTAATACCCAATTAAATAACCTAGTTGACATGACTACCAAGCAAAAAGAGTTCTTATGGATGACCAAGGGATTCACTAAAATAAATGTTTTGAGATTCGGAGCACCGACAGTTGCATCAGACACTGAGCTTAACTTGATAGGAAGAATTGATTACTCATACTCCCAGGATTTTGGAGGAGACAATTTCGGCGCAGTAATCTATGGAACAGGCTAATTATCAGCCAATATACCTATTAATCCTATTGCTAGGGTCTTCTTCAGCCTTTGTTTGATTTTCAATCCTTTTTAATTGGGTATTTATCTTTTTAATCTCTTTATCCAAATCAGAGATGTCTAGTTTAAGCTTCAAATAATTATTCAAGAAATTTATAACCTCCCTGCTCTCCTTAAAACCCATATGCTGCGGGTGGGCAAAGGTTGACGCCAAAATGCATGCCCCTAATATGCCTTCCTTTGCGCAAGAGGTTAATAATAGCCCTGCAGAGCCTATAATCAAATTGACACTCTTGTTTCCGTCAAAGATAAGCCCTGAATTAAGCATTTTTCTCTTCATCTTTGCATTATTGACAGCGCAGTGAAGCTTTAACTCTTTAGGCATATCCTTGTAAGCAATGCCAGCAATGGTGAAAACCTGCCCAATTTTTTGCTTTTTCAAAAAAGAAGCAATGAATTCAGCCAGTTTATAATTATAATACTCATTATTAATGGCATAATTTGTTTTAATGAATGCTATTTTTTTCTTGCCCAAAGATTTACAATAAACTTCATAGCAAGGCAATATTAATAATGATTCAGTGGTGATTGCCGCAACATTTGGCAAATAATCTGATTCAATCCTGCAAACCAATTCAGCGCCTGTTTTTTTAATAAGATAATCAGTTGATAAATTGGATACATTGCCAATGCCGGGTATTCCAAGAATAATAGTTGCATCCTTAATGCTTTGCCTTTTAATCCATATAACATTGCAATCAGTCATAGATATCCCCTGGTTTTTAGCCTTTGGGCAGAATAATCCTTTAAAGGGCTGAACTTTGCAGGCTTTTTGGCAACAGTTCCCGCTTTGCATTTAGGGCACTCCGCCATAAGAGTATATTCATTGCATTTAAGGCAATACTTTATCATGGCAGCACGCTAATATCATATTTTTTGCTGAGTTCTTTCATCTTATTTTGCAGCTTTTCAAACAATAAATCAGCTTTCTTGTAAGAGCTGCTATTGATTGTTACAAAAAACTCAGGAGTGTTCAAATATTTTATGGAAGCTTGGCTGTCATCATCTTTCACTTTAAAAATCTCCTTAACAAAGTTTTTAAGATTGCTTAATCCATTCTCCCCATTGGCATAGATTTTAATAGTGTTTTTCTTTGTAACCCTATTTTTTTGAACCAATGATTCAAAAGACTCCTTAATAGCCTCAATAATCTCTTTAGAAAGATCAAGTGAGTCCAATATCTTCGGATTCTCCAAATATTCTTCATAAAAATCATTCAATGAGCCGTACTCGTCAACCAGTTTATAGCCCTGCTGTTCATAAAAACCCTTTAAATCCAAACCATTTTTTTTAATGGCATGTTCAATGGTTTTTTCAACATGCAACTCTTTTTGCATCTCATCTTTTTTGGATTTTTCTTCTCCAGAAGTGACCCTTTTTTTGCTTAAATCAATATAACCTTTAGATTCATCAATCCTTTCAACCCTGCAGACAATTATGCTATTAAGAGTGACTATTTCATTGATATTTTTAGTCCACCTGCTGGATAATTCGCTTATATGAATCATTCCTTCCTTATTTTCATATTCTATAAGCTCTACAAAAACGCTGTGCGGAAGAATTTTTTTGACTTTGCACAATACTATATCCTTTAAGGATGGAAAGCCGCTTTTTTTGTAATAAACCATGATTAGTAGACATTCAAAGGCTTTGAGCCGATTTTGGCTTTTCCGCCGCTGGTTTTGGCCAGTTCTTCGCCGCAAACAAGGCATTTTACCTGAGTGCTTGGCTTATTGAAAATTACCTGCTCATTCTTGCATTTAGCGCATTTTACCTTAATGAAATTTGATGAATTTGTTTTAGCCATTATTTATACACCTGTTTTCACTATTTCAAACTTTTTAATCCTGAAAGTATTCACTACAGTGGATTTTTTCTTGCATTCAGGGCATTCAAGCCTCATATCAATCCTTTTAGTAGTCTTTTTCCTATGCCTAGGGCTTTTTTCGGGCTGAGGCCTTGGGAATCCTCCAAAACCATTTATTCCACCCCTTCTCTCATGCCTTCTGGCACCTTGAGTCATTGCTCCTCTTTTCTTTCCTGATTTATTTTGAATAATATTTTGCAAAGTATGCTTCTTGCATGTTGGGCAATAATGCTTAACGCTTTTTGGTATCTTCATTTTTTTCACTTCACTTCTTGGGCCATTTTCTGCCTAATAAGCAATTCGCTCACTTTTTCAGGCAAAAACACCCTCTCTTCAGGCTTAAACGGCCCGAATTTATTATTATCCTCCCAAACAAATGAGGGGACATCATTTAATATCTTGATAAGCTTTTTATCTTTTTCTTTATTTAAAAAATCTTCGCTTGTTTTTAAAG
>CAZMEY010000004.1:16926-29087 GCA_964565435.1 Candidatus Woesearchaeota archaeon | reverse complement strand
GTAGAGCGCATGCCTGTTAAGCATGAAGTCGCAAGTTCGAGTCTTGCTTGGAGCGTGACTAATTTTTTTCTCTTAGCATGCCAAAGTCCTCTGGCTTGGAGCGCAGCTATTATTATAAATCAATGGATTTGAAAGGTTTAAAATATATAAACACCTTTTTTTGTTTATGAAATCTTCAAAAAGCTCATGCGATTTCTTAGAGGATTTGCCGGCAGGAAACTGCATATTATTATCATGCCCTCCTCTAATTGAATCAAGGCTTATGGGACTGCAGTTTGTGCAATGCGGCGTGAAGAATAAAACTCCTGCTATTATCATATCTTTAAATGATTCCCCTGAGATGATTAAAGAAAAAGGGGAAAATTTCGGATTTAGTTTTGATGAATTTGAAAAAAAAGGATTAATCAAATGGGTTGATGGCTACAGCTACAAAGCAAAATTGAAAACAAAAGATAGCACATCAATAAAAAGGATAAACGGCCCAATCGCGCTTACGGATATAAGCATTTTTTTAAGCAATGCTTCAACAGCATTCAAGAAAAAAAGTTCAAAATATTATTCTCTTTTTGACTCAATCTCTGTCCTCACCCTTTACAATTCAAATGATACAATCTTCAGATTTTTAGAGGTAATAACTGCAAAAATAAAGACAAGCAAAGGTGTTGGAATATTCATGATAGTTGATGAAATGCATGATGCCAAGTTTGTTAGCACAATAAGGCAAATGATGGATGGGATGATATCTTTTGATAGCAACATGAATCTTAATATTGTAAGCTTTCCAGTTCCCATACCTAAAAAATCATTTAAATTATCATTGGGAAAAAACGGCTTTGAAATCATTAATTAATGTTTTGAAACACTTCCTCTCCCATAACTTCAATTCCATTATTTGAAAATTCTAAAGGATGTATTTTATTGCTGTGCTTAGTCCCCCTCATTTTTACAACAGCAATCATTCTCATGAATTGATTCATTACTTTAGTGTAATAAAGGAATATTATTCCATCACTGCTATAATCAGTCCTGTTAGGCAAATATTTGTTCTGCTCATTAGTGATTAGGCAAGTGCAATTAAGCTTTTTAAGCATTAAACCCAACTCAACAATGGCCTTTCTCACCTCAATTGGGCGCTCAAAAAACAAATCAATCATTGCTCCAGGGTCAATTACAAGCCTCTTTGCCTTTATTCGTTCAACATTTTCCCTAATAATATCCTTTAAAACATTAAATTTGTAAAGGGGGGTTTTTGTTATTATTAATTTATTTTCCTTTATTAATTTCCCGGCATCCCAGCCAAAAGATTCGCATGTTTGAATAAGCCTGTCAGGCTCTTCTTCAAGACTGATGAAAACCCCATTTTCATTATTTTCAACTATGCCTTTGCAAAGGTACTGCAAAGAAAATATGGTCTTTCCGCTTCCTGATGTTCCACTTAAAGAAATAATATTGCCCTTAGGAATTCCCCCATCCAAAAGCGTATCAAGCCCCTTTATGCCAGTTTTAACCCTAGGGTTTTCTTCTTTATCAATGATTTTTTCTTTTTTTTTAAAAATTATTTTAACCATTATTTCACTTCAATATTTTTTTTGCATGCGAATTTGCATAAAGGATATCAAATTTGCCTCCAACTATAAATATTGCATTTTTTAATGCATTGAGGATATTTGCGCATCTTGAATTAACGATGAACAAATCTTTTGATTCCATTATAAAAATAATACCTGTTCCTATTTTTTAAAAGTATAGTTTTCAAAAAGCTTTAAATCTATATGCGCATTTATTTAACTATGAAATCCCAGATAGGATTGGAATATCTTTTTTTAATATCTTTTTTTATTGTAGGCATTGCGGGCATAGTTAATTATTCATCAAAAATGATAGCTGATTCAAATAATCAAAATTACATGATTTATATATTGAATGATATAAAGAATGCAGTGTCAGAAGTGGGATTTATGGGGTATCCCGCAAGAAAAACTATTGATGTCTATTTGCCCGCTGATTTAAATTCTTCCCAAACATTCATAGGGTATAACACAGTAAATTTTGGGTTAATCAGCTCATTTGGAACATCAGATTTATTTTTTGTCACAGATTATTGCGTCACGGGCAATCTTCCAACGCAAAAAGGGCTATATCCCCTAAAAGTGGTGCCTACAAAGGATTGCATTGTAATTGATTACAATGATTTTTCATCAAATCCTTCAAGCATCTATTTGGCGCTTTATAAAAACAGCAATTCAACACTTTCGCTTTCAGTATATAACCTATTATTTTATGATTTAAGCGCAAATATTACACTATCAGAAAATCTTGCTGATTTTGCTGATTTAAATTTGGCAGCAACAGGAAAGCAAAGCTATTTGGAGCTTGGGACATTTTATTCAGGGGATGAAAAAACTATAGATATCCTATTTTTTGGATATTCCCCTGGAATTTATAAAGGGCACTTGACAATAAACAATACAAATATACCTGTTATCCTTGAAGTAAAAGATTCAGAGCCGCCTACCATAAATTATGTTTCAATAAGCAATATCTCTATTGTGATTTATGATTCTGCATGCATAAGCGCAAGCGTTACTCCTGGCTCAGAGCAAATAAGCAATGTCTGGGCAGAGCTTAAAATCCCCGGAGGATGCTGGGAAAAAAATGGGGAATGCGATTCAAGCTGCGAATATTCTTCTTTGGGGCAGACGAATTATTATTCAAGCACTGAGTGTTCGCAAAATTGCATGGCTGAAGGCTCATTTTATCTTCCTACAGGAACCTGCTCAAATGATGGCTCAGGAACCTGCTACTCAGTATCAAATTTTGCGTCGCATAATATTTCATGCTTGAAAGGAATGGCATGCAATTATTCATGCTTTGGAACAGGAACAAACTGCTCTGAATTGAATAATTCAGACTGCGCATTGTGCGGATGCAATCTGACACAAGAATTGGGCAACTCCATAATTTGGTCGGAGAATTTTGAATCAAGCATTGATTGGTCTCCATGGGCTGCAAGAGGAATAGTTTACACAACGGATTCCGCAAACTGCATAAATGACGACAATGACAAATGCGTTTACATAAACAGGGGGACCACATCATATATTTTAACAAAACAGTCAAGCATTGATTTAAGCTCATGCGTATCAGGAGCATACCTTAATTTTTCCCATATAAAAGAATCAGGAAATTTACAAACAACTGACTGCGTTTATGTATCCATATCTAATGATGGAGGAAGCACTTGGAGCAACAATTACCAACTATTCTGCGATGACTTAGCATCATTAATAACATATAATCTTTCAATACCCTCTTCATATTTGACACCCAATTTTGCTGTCAGGATTTCAAAAAACGGATTCAGTCCAGCATCAAGAAAAGCATGGATTGACGGATTAAGCATATCCTGCAATAATATTGTGCAAAACTGCAATGGAATATGCAATAATTGCTCATTATATTCAAATGAATCATCATGTAACCTATGCGGATGCGGCTGGAATGAAACCTCATGGAATTGGATGCCTGCAGATTTGCAGCAAGGATATTCCTCCTATGAGCAATGCGCATGGAACCCGAATGGAACGCACTACTTAAGCAATATAACATTATATGACAGCGGATATTCATGCTCTGGAATACAAAATGACGGAATATATGGCTTTGATTATATTTTTCAATCAAAAGGAGAGTATGCGCTTCTTTCTGCATATGCCAATGATTCATCATCAAACATAGCATATTATGAATCAAACATAACCATAATTGTCAATGGAGAATAAAAAATGAATAAAAAAACGCAGGCAGGGCTTGAAATAATGATAATTTTTGGAATACTCATATTTTTCACAGCCGGAATAAATGTAATATTTTTAAGATACAACTACAATAATGCCTTATTTTCGCAAAGAGAATCCCTTATATCTGAATGCATGGATTTAAGCCACAAAATTTCAAAAGTATTAATTGAAAAAAACATGAATGCGCATTTTAATGGGGGATACGAATTCATATTTAATTCAAGCGCAAGATTATTGATAATAAATTCCAGCAATGGCTTTTTTTCATGCGCCCTCCCTTCAAGCAGAATAACAAATGCTTCAGGAAACAAAGAATTCAATTTAAACATTGGAACCCATGAAATAACAAACACAGGGGAAGGAGTGGTTATAATATGAAATCCCAGCTGTTTTCAATAGAATCAATAATAAATATCTCCTTATTTTTGTCAATGTTTTCAATGCTTATATTTATGGCATCATCCTTAAATGATAAACTTTCAAATTCAACAGGAAACGATAAAATGTTGTTGTTAACAAACAATATAATAAATGCCCTTGTTTTATACGAAGGATATCCGCCTAATTGGAACGCCAATAACCTTCAGGAAATAGGTTTATGCGATTCCCCTTATGTTATAAATCCCAAAAAATTAAGCGATTTTATTGGATTGCTCAACGCCAATTATTCTTACGCAAAGCAATTGATGTCATTAAGCAATGAAGACTTTTACATCTCATTGGAGTACTTCAACGGCTCAAAAATTTCAGAATTGAAATTTGAAAAAAGTGTTGAAACATTGATTATATCAAAAAGAAAAGTGCTTTATTTGGGCAATTCTGCAATTCTTAAAGTGGGGGTTATGATTTGAAAGCAGTGATTTTAAGCATTGACATTTTGATTGCCATCCTTATTTTTTTATCAGCAATCTATGCATTCAATATAACTGCATCAGAATCAAATAATCCGGCATTATTGTATTATGACTCCTCAAATGCTCTAAAATTCATTGAAAATGAATTAGCCAACAATAATATCACAGGCATTGAATCCCTAATAAGCCATTATTTAGGGAATAAAAACTATTATATTAAGATTGAATACTACAATGAATCTGGGATTTTTGGGGTTTATGAAATAGGAAGCAAAGAGCATGAAAACAATTATTGCTCATCAAAAGAATATTTTGTTAATGGAAAAATAATCAACTCCATGCTTTGCTTATGGGAGGATGCAAAATGAAATCTCAAATTTTTACATCATCCATCCTCATAATGTCGGCACTATTCATTTTAATGGTGTTCCAATTCAATAATTATTCATTAAAATCTTATAATTCATTGTCAGATTATTTGTCCTCAGATGAAATAATATCAATATCAAATAATTTTATTGAAACATTGAAAAGAATAGCAAACCAATATTATGAAATCCAGCTCCATCAAGTGGATATTGATGTGAAAAACTATTTTTATCTAAATAAAAACTATGAGCCTATGCAAGCGCTTATGACCTATAATGAGCTTTTATCTTCAAAGAAAAACGCAATAAAAATGAATTATTCATTTTTTGGATTGGAAACTGATTTGGAAAACGGGATATCCTTAATGAATATAAATAATTATTCCCAGATTACAAATCTTTTCAGCCAGGATTTGATACAATATGATTCAATAAATCATTCAAATTCAATAACTATTGAATTAATCAGCAGCGCTAATGTGAAAAATCATACCTCTTGCATAAATGGGGCAGGGATGCCTGTCAAAGTATTTGGAAGCGGAATGGATTATTCATTTAACTTAAGCGGGGAATGCCATTTAGATATAAATTTGCAGAATGGCTCGGACATTAACAGGCTAACCCTAATATTAAACCCTTATTTAAGCATTTTAGAAGTGGATTACTCCCAAATCATATCAATAATGGATGTTAACCTCATGATTGAAAACAATTATGATTATGATAATTTATTTAAAATATCCTTGCCATATAATAATACTAAAATATCCTTGGAAAAGGATGGATTTTTTTTAAGCAAATCAATGAGTGATTAAATATGGCAAATAAAAACAAACCAAATAAAAATCTAAAGAAAAAAATCAGGAAAGCGCCTAAAATAAAAACTCCTAAAAAAAACGAGCTTATGCTCAAATTTGAAAAAATAATAAAAAAAGAAAAATCAATTCCATTAAAAAAAATTTCATCAATGCTTAAAATAAATGAAAAAAAAGCGGAATCAATGGCGATGAAACTAAGCGATTCATTTACTATTATAAAGCAAAAACCAAGCAGCATATTAAAATATCTGCCCCCAAAAGAAATGGTTTACACCCCCAATAAAGTGTTAAAAATGATAGAGAACCTAAATTTGAATTTTAAAGCGCTTGAAGGGGATATTTCATTGAGGCTTAATGAAATAATAAAAAAGCTCAAATCAAAAGATTTTGAATTTAACAAATCAGAAATTGAACAGGTATTAAAAGAGATGGCTGAAATATCAAATGATTACCTGATAAAATCAAAAGAGTATGACGAATTCAAAAAAGCAACTGAGGGATTGGAAATAGAAATAAAAGAAAATTCAAAACAACTCAATGAAAAAATAAATGATTTTTATTCAAAGTCCAAAGAACTAGCGTCAAAAATGGATTCAATTACAAAAATAAAAAACAAAATCATCCAAAAAATAATCCAATTAGAGGGCAATTTTTATGAAAAAAATACCAAAAAACAGGCTAATGACAAATCCCAAGATTTTAAAAATAAAACATCAACAAACTATCCAACTCAGGATTATGCTGCTTTAAATCCGGGTTTTTCAACAGAAATTGACGAGCTTTTAAGGCTGGCAAAAAAAGAAAAAAAAATAACCCTAAAAAAATTGTCAAAAATATACAATGAAAACATGCAAACAATAGAATCTTGGTGTGAAGCCCTTGAAGATAAAGGCTTTGTTACAATAAGCTATCCATTAATAGGGAGCCCTTTCATAAAATATATACAAAAAGAGGAAAATAAATGAATTCTCCTGAAAAAATAGATGAGTATTCAATTGAAAGCGAAAGAGTTGAAGCCAAAATTGAAATAATTAAGGATGAAAAGGAAATATCGCTTATTTATGTTTTAAAAGCCCCCATTATTGACAAAGCAGCAGATGCCTTACTTGATGATGTCAGAAGCGATTTAGTGAGGGAAATAAACATAACATCATCAGAAATACTTGACATTAGGAATTTTGAAGAGTTGAAAAAAAAATTTTACGAAAAAATAACGGAATTAATAAGAGCAAGAATGCCGAATGAATCGGAAAAAAATATAATCGTACTTTCGGGAATATTGTTAAATAAAAGCTTTGGACTGGGAGAAATAGAGTTTTTAATAAATGACCCTAATTTGGAGGAGATAGTAATAAACGGGTCCAAAAAATCAATATGGGTTTTTCATAAAAAACATGGCTGGCTGAAAACCAACATTGAAATAAACAATGAAAAAATGATATTAAACTATGCTTCAAGCATTGGGAGAAAAGTCGGAAGGCAAATAAACACCCTTGACCCCCTGCTTGACGCGCATCTTTCAACAGGGGATAGGGTGAATGCAACGCTTTTTCCAATAAGCTCATTTGGCAATACTATAACCATAAGGAAATTCAGAAGGGATCCCTGGACAGCCCCTGAGCTAGTGTCAAATAAAACATTGTCATTAAGGATGATGGCTATAATGTGGCTTGCAGTCCAGTATGAAATAAGCATAATTTTTAGCGGAGGGACGGGAAGCGGAAAAACAACGCTGATGAATGCAGTAATGTCCTTATTGCCGGCAAATCAGAGGATAATAAGCATTGAAGACACGCGTGAAATAAACCTTCCAGAATATTTGCATTGGGTTCCTCTCACAACAAGGGAGCCAAATAATGAAGGCAAAGGGGAAATCACCATGCTTGAATTATTGGTAAACAGCCTTAGAATGAGACCCGATTATATAATAGTAGGCGAGATAAGAAGGGGGCCTGAAGCTGAGGTTTTATTTGAAGCCCTTCACACAGGGCATACTGTTTATTCAACAGTCCATGCAGACACAGGGCTTCAAACCATAAAAAGGCTTACAAATGAGCCTATCAATATTAGCAGCTCAATGATTGAATCTCTGCCATTAATAGTTGTAATGTTCCGTGACAGGAAAAAGAAAGTTAGGAAAGTGCTTGAAATAAGCGAAGTATACTCAACTTTAACAGGTGCTGAGGAGGAAGTGACAGTAAATACCATATGGAAATGGAGCGCAAGGAATGATTCGCATGAAGAATTGTCCCAAAGCATAAGGTTCATTGAAGAGCTTAAAATGCACACAGGAATGAATGAAAAAGACATTGAAGATGATTTAAAAGAAAAAGAAAAAGTTTTATCTTACATGATTTCAAAAAAAATATTTGATGTAAACACTGTTGGGGAGATGGTGAACAAATATTATCTGAATAAGGAAGAGCTGTTTAAAAAAATAAGGGATAACAAATGACTATTTATGAAAGCAAAAAAATGGCAAAAATTTCACTGATATTTAAGCCAATAGCAAGGATTATGGGAATATTTATGCCCAACCTAACAAGCGAGCTGAATCAATCGTCAATAAAAGCCAAAAAAGAGGATTTTATATCCATATGCATTTTAATCTCGCTATTTTATTCATCGCTAATATTTTTTACCATTAATACATTGTTGATTTTTTTTAATATGGCAGATAATCTTATTATTTTGGTAAACGCATTGTCATCAATATTAATATTAATCTTTATTTTGTTTTCATGCCTCAATTATCCAAAATTGTTTTTGATAAAAAAAATAAGAAACATTGACAATTCACTGCTTTTTGCGCTAAGGCATTTATTAATAAAGCTCCGCTCAGGAGTCCCATTTTTTGAATCACTGACAGGAATAGCATATAATGATTATGGGCAGGTTTCGCATGAATTAAAAAAAGCAATAAAAGACATACAAAGCGGGGCAAGCGAGATAGAAGCGCTTGAAAGAATAAGCCTCATGAATCCTAGCTATTTTTTCAGGAAATTTATATCCCAAGTAGTAAATAGCATGAGGGCAGGCAATGATGTTGGATTGGCTGTAGCTGCAATGGTTGAAGATTTAGAAAATGATAATCACCTTAAAATAAAGGAATTTTCAAGCAAATTAAGCCCAATAGCATTGATGTATATAATATTCACAGTCATTTTTCCATCAATAATAATAACAATATTTTCCATAGTTGGATTTTTTTTTAATTTAGCTTATAGTTCAATGCTGCTCTATGCAATTCCGGCATTGCTGATAATATTTAATTTCATATTTATCAGCATAATAAAATCAAACATCCCTTCATGGGGAGGAGAATATTAATGAAGCAAAGCAAAGTGATATATAAAAGAATAGAAAACCTACTGCCAAAAAAATACACTTCCCATATAAGGCAAATGATGATTTATTCGGGAATAAAAATAAATTATAGGGAATGGATAGGATTCTTTTTCTCATATTCAATAGGAATAAGCATTTTAATATCATTGCTGATGTATATTTTAGGAATACAAAACATTTACCTGCCAGCCGCATTTTTTATCTCATTTATTTTAATACAAGCCTTTTCAGAGCTTTTACTGTCAATGTCTTCTTATTCAAGAACCAAATTCATAGAATCCATCCTTCCAGAGTTCCTATCCTTATTGTCGTCAAATATTAAAAGCGGACTAACAGTTGACCAAGCTTTTTTGCTTTCAGTCAGGGACGAATTCGGAGGGTTCAAGGAAGACATCTCGCAAGCATCAAAAGACACCCTTATGGGAAAAAACTTTTCCCAAGCAATACTTTCAATGAATGAAAACATTAATTCAAAATTATTTTCAAAAACAACAAACTTATTGGTTGAAGGAATAAACAGCGGAGGGAATATATCCAATCTTCTTGACAATATAGTTGAAGACATAAGGGCAACTTCACTGATAAAGCGTGAAATAAAAGCAGGAATATCTATGTATACACTTATATTAATAATTGCAATTTGCATTGGGGCGCCAGCGCTTTTTAGCGTTGCAATATATGAGGTTGAAAGCCTCCAATCATTCATGAAAATAATGCCCGCAAATCAAGAATTCCCCTCATCAATGGGGATGAGTATAAACATCCAAAGCATTGAGGTTGATGCAATAAAGATTATAATAATGATTTCCCTTGCAATAAATAATATATTCGGGGCATTGATGATAGGATTGCTTGACTTGGGAAAAGCAAAAGAAGGGATAAAATTGATTCCCATATTATTGCTGGTTAGCTTTTCAATATACTTTGGAGTAAATTATTTGGTGAATATATTTTTTCCAATCATTTAAGAATATTTTTAAACAACCAAGGAGTTCATTTTAAATATGGATGCAAAAACTCAAAGTGCATTAGAGTATCTTATGACTTATGGGTGGGCAATCCTAATCCTTGTTATTGTGGGGGCTGCATTATTTGCGCTAGGCGTATTTAATCCGCAAGCTTCATCTACAATGACAATGACAGGAATAAGCAATTTCCAATTGATTGATGCAGTAATAACAGCAGATGGAAATCTTACTTTGGTACTTGGAACTAAGACGGGTTCAACCACAACAGTATCAAACATTGATTTCATTGTTGAAGGAACAAGCTGCTCAAATTCGGCTGATACTGCTGATGTGGTAATAACAACATCAAGCAATCAGCAGATGACAATACTGCCAGGAACTGCTTGCTCATTGACTTCAGGAGATAAAGTGACTCTTGATCCCATAACAATTAGCTACACTGTTGCAGGAAGCAGCTTAAACAAAACTGAAACCGGCTCAATATCAGGACTTTCAGTTCAATAAATAATCTTTTTTTTTTTTTTTTTTAATATATTTAATAGGGTTCTTAATGGAGTAATTACATTAAAAGTTCCTAATTATGAAAATCCAGGGGGTAATTGAAATAAGGCAATGCAAAAAAATATTTGGAAGCATATGCAAAAAATTTATCCCAAATTAGCAAGTAAAAATTGTAAAAAATTTTAAAAAAATGATGAGCAAATATTTAAAAAGACTAAATTCGCTTATTATTTATTCAAATAAAAATTTAGTTAGGAAGATGTGTTAAACAGTGATAGAAATCTATGCAGTCGGGGGATACTCTGGCATTGGAAAAAACATGACTGCAATAAAATGCGGAAATGATTCAGTAATAATTGACATGGGCATTGATGTAAGCAAGCTAATGGATTATGAAGGGGAATCATCCGAGCTTAGCAACAACAAGCTGCTGGAATTGGAGGTATTGCCCAATGACGGGGAAGTGCTAAAAAAAATAGGAAGCACTGTTAAGGGAATAGTCTGCAGCCACGCGCATCTTGATCATTTGGGCGCAATAGCAAAGATATCAAACAGCTACAACGCTCCAATAATATTGACGCCCTTTTCTTATGAAGTATTGAAAAACATTGAAGCTAACCAGAAAGAAAAGATAAAGAACAAGATTATAAAATTAAACCCCTCAAAATCATACTCATTAAGCAATGATTTAAGGATTGAATTCATTTATGCAACCCATTCAACCCTTCAAGCAGTCATTATAGCAATACACACAAAAGAGGGAGTTATAATTTACACTAATGATTTCAAATTTGACGACAACCCCACTTATGGCCCGAAAACCGACTATGAAAGGCTAAAGCAATTGGGGCAGAAAAAAGTCCTTGCATTAATTGATGATTCAACAAGGATTGACAATCCAGGAAGGACTTTTTCCGAATCCATTGTAAAAGAAATGATTAAGGATTTGTTACTCAATCTCAAATCAAAGAAAAAGCTTGTGGTTTTGACAACTTTTGCAAGCCACTGCGTGAGAATAAACAATATCATAGAGATTTCAAAAAAAATGGGAAGGACTCCAATAATTTTTGGTAGAAGCATGAGGAACTATTTGCAGGCAAGCACGAATGCAAGATTAGTGGACTTTTCAAAAGCCAATATTGCATCTTACAATTATGAAGTTGAAGGGGCTTTCAAAAAAATAAGAAGGGCAGGAAAAGATAAATTCTTGCTCATAATGACTGGAAACCAGGGGGAGCCGAATTCAATGCTTTCAAGGATGTCAAAGGATGAACTATCCCTAAGGTTTGAAAAAGATGATATTGTCGTATTTTGCTCAGAAACAATACCCACTCCGGAATGCATCAATAACAGGAATGCAATTGAGAGGGATTTAAGGAATAAAGGGGTTAGAATCTATACAGACTTCCATGCAAGCGGGCATGCTGCAAGGGAAGACCACAGGGATTTAATCAAAATGCTTAAGCCAAAATATTACATTCCAAGCCATGGGACTCCAGAGAAG
>CAZMEY010000004.1:0-16916 GCA_964565435.1 Candidatus Woesearchaeota archaeon | reverse complement strand
TTGGCTTTCCGGGTCAAAACTCGTTTCTGGAACGGACTCCAGAGAAGCTTAAAAGCGGAGCAGAGCTCGCTAAAGAAGAAGGATACAGCCCAATGAATATCAAGATGCTAAAAAATGGGGAAAAAGTAATATTAAAATAAAATTATTCCCTTAAAGGATGTATGTTTCAAAGAATTTAATGTATTTTCCCCTTAGGGTGTATATCCTGTTATGCCCAACCCTTACAGCTTTATCCCTTGGAGTGATTTCAGTGTAATCCCTTGAGCCAATCTTTGAATCATTCAGGAATTCATCAACTTTTTTTTCATTATCCTTGATAATGCTTTCAATATCTATGCTATCCATTTTATTATTAATTAAATATCCATTCTTTTAAACTTTTTTATTTGCCAATAAAAACTATTATTCTTTTGTTGATAAATAAATACCCAATCCTTTTTTTATCTCAGAAAATATGCCTTTTTCTTTAGCCAACTCTGACACTTCGCTTAAATTAATCTTATACAATGCAGATATTTTGTCAATGTCATCAAAATCATTGAACTCCTTTCCCCCAACCCTATGGGGTATTGACAACAATTTCATTAATATAAGATTTTTAGGGCTGACAGAATAAGATGTTATCTCTTTTTTGCCGTTTTTTAAGCGGATTTCAACCTTTTCTTCAAGCATTGATTCATAAAAATGATTTAGCCTGTCTTTTTCATTGTCCTGTATAAAATAAGCTGACAAATGGGGGCTATTGCTTATGGGGTCGCTTATCTTGTATTCATTCCCAATTCTTTCAATATTTGAAATCCCGAAATCGTTTTTTATCTGGGATATGATATCTTCACCCAAGAATCCATCCATTATTATGTCTATATCAGCTGTTTCCCTTAAAAACTTTTCAAGATTCCCTTTTATTGCCTTGTCTTTTAAATCAAAGATTTTTCCCATTTTTTCATATACATCTTTTACCTTTGCGCAATAAAGCAGAGAAACTGCAGCCCCTCCAATGATTACTCCATTATAGTTTCTAAGCATGTTTTCGCTTTTAGATATCTTGCTCAAAAAATTGCTGTCAGCAAATTTGTATTTTAAATCCATTTATTTTAAAAGGATAATTTCTCTTTAAAAACCTTTTTTTAGCAATTTTTTTAAAAAGAAGATGCGCTTTTCCTTTAATATGAAGATATTGGCTGCAAGCGACTTGCATTCAGACAAAGATGCCTCAGAGAAATTGGCTGCCAAAGCCAAAAAAAACAAGGCTGATTTGGTTCTATTGGGAGGGGACATTGTTGAATTCGGAAAAAGCATTGAAGGGATAATAGGCCCTTTCAAAAAAGCAGGCATACCTGTAATGATGGTTCACGGAAACCATGACATGCCTAGCGATATTGATTTCTTGTCAGAACAATACGGCAAAGGGGTTTACAATATCCATTCCTATTACAAGGACTTTGGGGAGTTTGTATTATTTGGAATGGGGGGCACAGAATTCTCGCCTTTTGGCTTTAGCGACTTGGATAATGAAGACAAGTTGAAAAAGGATTTTGCCAAATTCAAGGGAAAGAAAAAAATACTGCTAACCCATGAGCCGCCATTTAATACAAAGATTGACAATATAGGCTGGAGCCATGTGGGCAGCGAAAAATTAAGGGAATTTATACAAAATTATGAGCCAGACCTTGTATTGACAGGCCACATCCATGAAACATTCGGATTGACGGATTATTTGGGCAGGACAAAAATTGTCAATCTGGGCAAAAAAGGGACAATAATAGAGCTGTAAATATAAAAAAATAAACCCAAAAAAATCAAATTATTTCAGGTTCTTTAAAGTGATTTCATAAATCCTGTAAGAGCCGAAAGAAATCGCTATGCCAGTGCTCATTACAACCATTATTCCCATATCTATCTTTACAATATAATTGGTAAAGATTGACACAAGCCACATGGTGATTATGGATATAATCATAACCATTAATGTAACCTTTGTTCCCTCAACAAACAATTCGGAGATGTTGTCAGAGAAAAGCGTTTTCTTCCATTTATCCTTGCTTGCCATATAAAACTATTAAATGCTGTTAGCTTAAAAACATTTTCAAAAAAAAATTCAATTCTGCAGCTTTATGAGAACAATTATCCCTAAAGGGATAAGATAAAAAAGATTGTTGACAGCGCCCAATTTTGACAAATTTTGGCAGATATTAATGAATTTTAGTGTGTTAGCCATTCTAATAAATAATATGGAAAGTTATGATTTATAAAAATATTGTTTTTGCTAAAAAAACCGTTTTTTGCTTTTTTATTTTAATCCCATTTTCATGCTTTTGGCCAAATATTATTTAATGATGAGGGGATTTTACTAGGAAAAAATGACTGATTTTGAGCTGAAGAAAATAATTTAAAAAAAATAAAAAAACAATTGTTAAAAAGAGAACCGAAGAATTTTTATTCCGCGATTATTTTTTTTTCTTTGCTGATTTTTTTGGAGCTGCCTTTTTAGGAGCAGCTTTCTTTTTTGCTGGTGCCATGTTATAAAAAAATGTTGTGATACCTTATAAATGTTTTTTTTTTTGAGCCAAAATTTTTTCATGCAGGCAAAAATCTGCGCCAAAAAAATAAATTTTGCCAGCAAATTGATTGGTTTTTTTTCTCTTTGGCCAAAAGATTTATAATGTTTCCAAATTTTTATTTATCCAATGAAGATTCACATGATAATAATTGCATTGGTATTTGTGCTCGGATGCACTTCCATTGATTATGCATTACTAAATGATTCATCAGAGTTATCCATTGGTGGCATTAATGATTCGTTGAATCAATCTCCATCAGATATAAAAATTATTTTTTCCTCTCCCATTTCGGAATTCAGCGATGATGACATCTCTTATCTTGGAATTAATTGCTCGGGAGAGGATTCTCAGATAGCGGATTGCATAAAGGAGTGGGAAAAAAACAATATAATCTACAACGCATTTGAGCCAGATTCATCTTATTCAATAAGATGGAATTATAATTTTCCAGGAATCTATCCTTCAAGCGAGATAATAAGGGAAAAAATAAATAATGATGGAAAAATATATGGGGTATGCTTTGATTATGCTGTAATATATTGCTCAATAGCAGAATATTATGGGATTGAATGCAGGGTTATGAATTCAATTACGAAACCGAGCGATAAAGATCATTCGCTTTTGGAGTATGCCAGCGGATTGGGAATAATGGAATACAATGACCTTAAAATGCAATTCAGAGCCAAAGGAGTTGATTATCCTTATGAGATAATAAGGCAGATAATGAAGGAAACGCCGGAGCACTATTGGGCAGAGGCAAAAATAGGCGCTGAATGGATTATATATGACGCAACAAACGAGATAATTGAGGGAAGCGACACAAAAAAAACCTATGTTGATTCCAATGATTATGAGATAACCCTTTGGGAAAATGATTATGCCCTAAATATATTAATGGGTTATTCGCCAAAAGTTGATGATTTAGGAGAATCGGAAAAATCATGGACTATTGATGATTATTTCGGCTCAAAAATGTCAGGCCAGGCAATGCCCGTCCCGTATTATGAATCATGCGATGATGCTTGCGGTTTTTTCCTTGGAAAAAACCCGGCTTGCCAATATTCATGCGCAATGGATTCATCATTTTTCAATTGCTATGAATCCTGTTCAAGCCAAAAATTCTACAAGATATGCGATTATATCTGCGAAGATGATGGCTATGAATCCTGCTATCATGAATGCAGCGGGCATGAATTAAATATTGAATGCTTTGAAAGCTGCTGATATCTTTATTTTTCTGACAGTTTCGCTTTTTTTATAATCAAATCGCAATTGTCCCCGATTTTTTTTATCTCAAAATCAATTATGCTTATCCTTTTATTGAAAAGCGGCGAATCAAGAACTATTGATTCATATTCCCCGCCTTCCCCGGAAACATTGATGCCTATTTTACGGTTCAGCTCAATTAATTTTTTTACATCCCCTGAATCAATCTCTTTTCCCACAAATTTTTCATCAAGCCCCATTGCAGCCGTTTTCACTATTATGAATTTGAAGCCATTACCTAAAAGCTCATTAAGCTCCTGCTCCTGCGGCTTGTGCCACAATGGGCTGAAAATCTTGAGACCAAGTTCTTCGCATATCTCAAAAATCCTGCTCCTTTGGTAATTGCTGTAAATAGCTCCAGTGATTATGCCGTCAAGGCAGTATTTGTCCCTTGCTTTTTTTATCAATATTTTCAAGTCGTTCAGCTCTTTTTCTTTTTCCCCAAAGGTTTTGCCAAAAACTGCGGGAATGCCAAGCGCTTTTGATTGCAATTTAATTATTTCTTTGCCTGTTTTTTGAAACATATAGCTGTAATCTTTTTCGCTAATAATAGTAATAAGGCAGGAGATTTCATAGTTCTGCCTTTTCATTATAAGCATTGCCAAATTGCTGTCTTTTCCCCCGCTGTAAAGGCATCCAAGCTTAAGATTATTTTCATCCCGTAATTTTTTTAAATAGCCTGACTTCCCTTTTGATTCTTTGCCCAATATTTCAAGCAATTTATCGCTCTTGCTGCCATATTGCGCAGCCATTTTTTTCCTGGCATAGACGGATTCATCAATGCCCAATATTTGGGCAGCATCCCTGAGTATTATTTTTTTCTCGGAATCATTTATTTTAAGATTTGCAGGCAGGCTTAATGCAGCATCAATCAATCCGTAATCCAAGAAAGGCAGCCTAAGCTCAATGCCATGATGCATTGTAAGGCAGTCATCCCTGTACAAATCGCGCTCATATAACTGCTTTAGCCCGTAAAGGCATTCGGCATTCACATCATTGGAGGATTCAAACCTTTTGTACCCTGCAAACAATTCTTCGCTTCCAAGGCCTGAAAAAATGACTTTCACTCCGTCAGATTCAGCCTCTTTGCAAGCGTAATAAAAAGGTATGCTGACTCCTGCTTTTACAGCATTGCTTGATTCAATAATTCCGCAAATCTCTGGCAAATCATTTTTCACATGAGCCATGTCAAAATTAACAGGCTTTATCTTGAATCCGTGAATCTTTGCGGCAGCGAGGGCATGCTTGATATCCTCGCTATCATTTGTTCCTGCAGAATAGCAAGTGAAATCAGCCCCCAATTTTTTCAAAATAAAAGCTATAATTGTTGAATCAACCCCTCCGGAGAATAGAACCCCTATTTTAACCCCCTTAGGAACCCTTTTTTTGACAGCATTAATCAATGATTCCTTTATTGTTTCTGCCCAATCATTGCTTTCAATCTTTTTTATTTTCAAAAAGCCAAGATACTTCATTGAAAATCTTTCATTTTTAATATCATATACTATCATGTTTCGTGGGTTAAGCTCATTGATGCAGGCTATTCCCTGAAGGGAAAGCGCTTTTTTTTCACTCGCAAAGCAGAAAGGATTTTTGCTAAACCATAAGGGCTTTTCCCCGATTTTGTCCCTGAAAATATAAGCTTTTCCATCCTTGATGTAGCAAGCGGCATAAACTCCGTCAAACTCATCAAGGGCTTTCAGCAATCCAATCTTATTAATCAGCTTAATCATTAAATCGGCGTCATTCAAAACATTGAGTGAATATTTTTTTGCCAGCTCCAAATAATTGTATATCTCGCAATTGGCAAGTAATACTGCCCCCATATATTTCAATGGCTGCTTGACAAATCCCACAATTGAGTGAAGCAAATGCGCAACAGTGAATCCTTTTCCCATAAAAAAGCCGGTATTGTCTTTTCCGCGATTCTTCATTATCTTGCAGCCTTTTTTTGCAAAATCTTCGCTGCCTTCTGCAAAATGACCTATTATTGCGCACATATTGGAGAATTAAGCATTAATCTTATTTTAAATCTTTGGCAGCAATTTTTTTTAAAAATATTTTAAAATGATTGGGGGATTATTAATAATATGCCCAGTGATATTGAAAAAAAAGCCTTAAACAAATTAAAGGAAAAACTTGAAAAGCCCAAAGAGGACGCTTTTGCAAGTGATGACATTGTTGAAAGCTTAAGGAATGAATTCAAGCAAAGCAATGAAGAGCAGTTGGAAAAAACTGATGATATATTCGTTGATGCTGCAGAAAATCTCATAGAAGATGAGGAGCTTAAAGCCAAAAATGACCCTGATTTTCAAGAGGATTATTTGGAAGATGAAATCATTGGAGATGATTATTCAATAAGCAAGGAAGACTTGATTGATAATATTGAACCTGGGGAAAAAATTTCCAGCATTGCCGAAGAAAAGGATTCAGCTGAGAATATTCCAAATAATGTTCCAAAAAAAGGTAATAATGCAATTGGAACAGGGCAGCCAATCAAGAGCAATGAGGCGGAGCAGGCAATTGATTCAAAAAAGCCTGCTAAAAAAACTTCAAGGCTATTATTTATAATAATCTTTGCAATATTAATCATTGCGCTAATATTCGGGATTATTTTGTTTTTGTAAAGATTTTTTTGGCAGATAAATACCCCAAGTCAAAGGATAGCAGCAATAAGAATATCTCAATTCTTGAATAAAAGATTGCTAATGCTATTGCGAATATCTCCATTATTGGCCTCATGCCAAGAATCCTATAAAAAGCGCCTTTAAGCTTTTTTTTGTCAATAAAATCATTCACTTTTTCCTCAATGATGCAAAAGCCTGCAGATAAAATAACAATAATGTATTGGCTTATTATAGGGCTGATTAGCATGAAAAAAATGATGAATGACAGGAGGGCAATCTTATGAGATAATGCGTCAATTTTTCCCGAAATCAATACCCCTATAAGTATTCCGAGGAAAAATTCGGGCAAAAAAACAATGTCCATAACAAAGGCCAATAAGGCGCCGTAGGATATTGCAAATAAGTATTTGTAAAAATTGCTGATTTTTAGCCCATGTTCCTCTGACAAATCAACAGTCTTGACCAATAATCCTGAAATGAATGACAAAATGCATGATATCATTGTTTTTTTTTTAATATCTGATATTTTAAAACATTATCATTATTATTGACAGCATTGCGGCAAATCCCGATGCGCCAATAGCTGAAGCAATGCCCCACTCATCCCTCGCGTAGCCCAAAAGCACGCCCACTTGGAATGCTATGAGAAATGATGCAAGGGCAAAGGATATTTTTTCAAAGCTGATATGGTAAATGTCTGATGCAAGAATGGCGAAGAGCGCTGCCTGAATCAATACGCTTAAATGCTTTGAATATTTGGCTTTGAGGCTTTCATAAATAATCCCCCTGAAAAATAATTCTCCAAAAAAGCTTATTGCAATAATTGAAATAATAAACAATGGAATGTTTTGGAAATGCTCTTTTGCTCCAAGGGCGCTTGCAAAAAAGCCTGAAGCAATTAAATTATAAATAAAAATCAATAGTCCAAGAGAGCTGCCAATAATTACTGCAGGATATTTGTCTTTAAGCAATTGCTTTGCATTAATTTTTTTATCCTTAATGTAGCCCAAAGAAAAAATGATGAAATACGCCGAGATTATTATCAAGTAGTAATCCGATAAATCAATGAATAACCTGTCAATGAGAATTAGCGCAAAATACAGGATAAGATAGAGCATTATCCCGACGCTTGCCAGGTTTTTTTTGGGAGCATCATTGTTTTTTGCATCGGCTTTTTTCTTTTCAGCAATTGATTTTTTCTCTTTCATTGCCAAAAATATTTTTGAGCCCCTGCTCATTGGAGCAATCATCCACAAAATCTTGCTGATAAAATAAACTATCAAAAAGAAAAATATTCCCGCAATAAAAGTGAATAAATCCCAAGCAACATCCGAATATATCAATATTATTGCAAAATAATTGATAAAATTAATAGGCAGAACCGAATTGATAAAAAAGCTCAATTTTTTAGGCATTTTATGGAAATAATTTAGTATTAATTGGGAGATATTATACCCTAAAAGGCAGTAAATGAATAAGGCCTTGCCGGAAAAAAGCATTTCCTTATTCCATAATACCTGCAAAAGGTTCAATCCCACAAACAATAAAGCAATGTTTCCCGCAAAAGCGTCATTCCACCCAATGCTTTCATTTTTGTACCTTCCAAAATAAAGGCTCATCAAAATTATTGCAGTGATTAAAGGGGCTATAATCCATAAAATCTCAGGATGGGTGAATGGAACAATCATCAATTCAATAAGCCTAGGGATAAGGGTTTCAATAAAATAAGCCACCATTTTTGAAGATATGCCAAGGCAAGTGCTGTTTATAGAAGCAAAAAACCATGAATAAGCCATTGCAATAATCAATACTTCGGCATTTTTTATTCTTTGCTTAGCCTTTTAAGCTCCAAAAACCTTTCATCAATCTCGGATTGAATCTCTTTTAAAAGGCCCTTATTTTCCGGCAATAATAATGCCTTGAATCTTGATTGGGTCTTGAAAAACTCCTCAATGGGCTTCCTGTTCTCCGAAGAATAGTTAAGCGAATACTTTTTATTGCTGTATTCGTATATTGGCCAAAAATTTGTCTCAACAGCCAATTTGGCAATCTTAATAGTCTCATCAGTCTTGCTGCCCCATCCAAGAGGGCAAGGGCTTAATACTAAAAGAAAGCTTGAGCCTTTGCAATTGAAAGCTTTTTCTGCTTTGGCAGCCAAATCAATCAAGTTGTGCGGGCTTGCAACAGCAGCATATTCAATATTGTGGGCAATGGCAATCTTTGCCAAATCCTTCCTCCATTCAACTTTTCCAGCAGGAGTTGTTGTAGTGTAAGCGCCTTTAGGTGTTGCAGAGCTTCTCTGAATCCCTGTATTCATATAAGCCCCATTGTCATAGCAGACATAGACAAAATTCTCATTCCTTTCTAATGCCCCACTTAATGATTGAAGCCCAATATCATAGCTTCCCCCATCACCGGCAAAGACTACAAATTTGGCATCAGCTTTAATCTTGCCTTTTCTTTTCAAAGCCTTGTAAGCCCTGACAACCCCAGTCATTGTTGCAGGAGCATTCTCAAAAGCGCTATGAATGAATGGAGTGTTCCAGCTTGTGAATGGATAAATTGTTGTAGTGACTTCAAGGCAACCAGTTGCCGCGCACACAACAGTATTGCCTTTATTGGCACCAAGTATAGTCCTTGCAATTATTGGAAAACCGCACCCAGCGCAGCTCCTATGTCCGCTCACCAATTTTTCAGGAGCATTAGCCAAATCCTTTAGAGTAATCATCTTGAATTTGCAAACCTCCCAACTTTTTTATCATTAACCATTAATTCAAAAATCTCCATTATATTCTCTTTTAATATCTCCCTGCCGCCAAGCCCGTAAATCACACTATCAGCATCTTTTATGCAGTTCTTAATCTCCGAGCATAATGGCGCATTTGCTCCAAAACTCTCGGACCTGTCAAGCACAACAACCCTTTTAGCAGAGCCAAGCGCTTTTTTCACAGCATCATAAGGGAATGGGCGAAACATCCTGATTTTCAATAATCCCGCCTTAATTTTTTTATCCCTCAATTCATCAACGCAATCCTTTATCAGCCCGCAAACACTATTAAGCGCAACAATGATAAAATCAGCATCCTTTGACTTGTATTCCTCAATCTCAGAATATTTCCTGCCGGACAATCCATAATAATCTTTGGCAATAAGGGAATAATTCTTCTGCACCTCATCCATTGCCAAGCTTAGCTGTTTCTTGGTTTCAAAATAAGAATCAGTCAATTGCAAAGGCCCCATTGTAGGGCATGAGCTGAAATCAAGCACTGAATATTTAGGATTAAAATCCCCAATGAATTTTTTAACATCCGAATCCTTCAAAACATCAAGATTTTGCAGGCAATGGCTGCAAATAAACCCATCCTGCATAATCATTGCAGGAATATCCATCTTTTCAGCCAATCTAATCCCAATAATTGTTTGATCATAAGCCTCTTGCGCATTCTCAGAATACAGCTGAATCCATCCACTATCCCTGCAAGCCATGCTATCCGAATGATCACAATGAATATTTATAGGGCCGCTCAAAGCCCTGTTAACAACATTCATGACTATTGGCAGCCTCTGGCCGCTCGCAATTCCCACTATTTCAAACATATAAGCCAATCCAGCACTGCTTGTTGCAGTCATAGCCCTTGCGCCTGCACTGCTTGCCCCTACAAGAACACTCAAAGCGCTATGCTCGCTCTCAACTAATATAAACTCGCTTGAGACTTTGCCCTCCTTGACATACCTTGCATATTCTTTCATAATGTCAGTCTGGGGTGTTATGGGAAAAGCGCTGACAACATCAGGATTAATCTGCATCATTGCATACCCAACTGCTTCAGCTCCAGTTAATAATTTCATAAATCGCAATCCTCCAATTTTTTCATCTCAATAGCTTTCATAGGGCACTGGCTAGCACATATGCCGCAGCCTTTGCAGTAATTCAAATCAGGGTGGCCAACCTTTCCATCCTTGACTTTAATGCATGCCTCAGGGCAATATAAAACGCACAATAAGCAATTAGTGCACTTTTTATCATCCTTTACTGGCTTAAAGCTCTTCCAATCGCCAGTTTTATACTCTTTGCTTGAGCCCTTTTTATCAATCACGCCACCAATAGGCATC
Source organism: Candidatus Woesearchaeota archaeon (assembly GCA_964565435.1). Taxonomy (GTDB): domain Archaea; phylum Nanobdellota; class Nanobdellia; order Tiddalikarchaeales; family Tiddalikarchaeaceae; genus JAQTTT01. The sequence continues at coordinate 6,349 of CAZMEY010000004.1, read as the reverse complement.
TCTTCGCTGCTAATCTTTTTCATAATTTAACCTCTTCAAAGCATTTTTTTAACGCAACAATATTTGAATCAACAACCTTTGCTTTGCCAGACTTTTCAAAAAACTCTTTAACAATATCATTCACTGAATCCATTTTAACCAATTCATCAATTTTCAATAACGAGCCAATCATTGGAATGCTTGGCTTATCCAGCCCAAAAGAATCAAAAGCGATTTTTGAGGCATCAACAACAGCCACCTTGTTTTTTATCTTGTATTTGTCATAATACTTTTTTGCATCGCAAACATCATTAATTATAAGAGTGGCATCTTTCAAATCAAGAGATAATGCCAGATTAATCAAGGTTTTATCAATTAATATTGCATAATCAGGGCTTTTAATAGGGCTAAAATCCCGTATAGGTTTATTGTCAATCTTCACATAAGACTTGACAGGAGCGCCCATCCTTTCAGGCCCGTATTCAGGGAATTCCTGGATTATCAGTCCCTGGCTAGCAGCAGCTTTAGCCAATATATTGGCAGCGCTCTTGGCTCCCTGGCCAGCCCTTGCAATAAAAATAAAGCTTTTCATTAAAAATTATGATTGCTTAAAATGTTTTAAACCTTTTTATGAAAATTTTTTAAAGAATTGGTTTTTAATAAAAACCTATGTGCTTGCTCTTTAAAAAAAAAGAAACCAAAAAAACTCCCAAAAAATACTGGATAGCAGCTGTTTTTTTCGCAATAATCTCTCCATTATTCCTATTATCAAAGATAAATTCAAGAAAAAAGAAACTATAATCCTAAAAATTATTTAAAAAAAAATTGATTTAGAGGTCTTCTTCTGCAATCAAAACATAATCTCCGATTGCTACGACTGCGTTGAATGGAATCCTAACCTCTCCATCCTTAGTCTTCTCCAAATCAAAATTATTGGCATAAGATGTTGGCTCTTTTATCACAAATGAGATTAATTCTCCGCTGCCAGTGTCAAAAACCAAATCGCTGGTTTTTCCAAAGGTTTTACCACTTCTGGAAACAACTGTCTTATTCATCAATGATTTAGTTGGAACCTTTTCATCCATTTTTTGAGCCATTTTAATCAATCACCTATATAGGATATTTTAATAATGCCATCATTTTAAAATGTTTTCCATTCCTTAATCAAACACTTTTTCCCAGTAGATAAAAATGATTCCAAACAAGGCAGCTATAAGAATAATAGTAATCCAAATATTCACTTGATAGATAGCCATGATTGCCAAGATAAAAGAGCATACAAAAGAGCCAATCCATAAAAACCTGTTCCACCACAGGATATTGCTCCCTTCAAGATGAGCAATTGGCAATAGTGAAAAAATAAGCATAAACGAATTTATTTTTATCATTAACCCAAAAAATTGGGAGCCAGTGCCTAGCAATATCCATGACAAAATAATTAATATTGTGTTTGACAATATTCCAGCAAGCGAAATCTTTCCCTTTTCGCTAAGCATTATATTGGAATACTGCTTTCCAATCCTTTTAATGGATTTTTGGGAAGCAGTGATAGCTCCAAGTATTGGAAAAAAAAGCTGGCCCCTTGAAATAATTGAAACAACAAGGCTGACAATGAAAAAATTATATTTGAATGAATACACCGCATCTAAATCATCCTTTCTTGCCTGCCATTTCTGCACAAAAACCCTAATGCCCCAAGAGATGATATAAGCAATAAGATAAACAACTGCATTCTTTAAATCAAAGATGCTTGAAATTATTGCCAATCCCAGAATGGAGAGAATTAAATCCCTTAATTCATTCTTTTCAAAGTTCATAGCTATAAATAAAGGAGGGGAGTATTTAAATAATTGAATTATTTGCTATATTGAAAATAAATACCTTTAAGTTAAGCGCCAACACACACCTATATTTATGCTAAGCGTTGCAATCATTGGCGCAAAAACCAGCGGAAACTTGGGAGCAATCTCAAGAGTGATGGCTAATTTTGGATTAAAAAATCTATATTTAATCAATCCTGATTGCGAAATAATGACTGATGAAAGCAGGGCAAGGGCCATGCGTTCAATAAAAATACTGGAAAATGCGAAAATGATAGATAATCTAAAGCAAATAAATGCCGATTACTTAATAGCAACAAGCGCAAAATTGGCAAGCTCAAGCAATATCCATAGATTATATTTAACCCCAAAGGAATTGGCTAAAAGCATTGACAGCAATCTTCATTATTGCATAGTCTTGGGACGAGAAGACAAGGGATTATTCAATGAAGAGATAAAGCAATGCGACATCCTGCTCCATATACCCACTCACAAGGATTACAAGGCATTAAACATTAGCCACTCCCTTGCAATAATATTATATGAACTGTTTTGCAAAGAAGATTTTGCGCAAAAATTGGCGAACAAGAGGGAGAAGAATGCAGTATTTTTAAGATTGGACAGCCTAAAAAAAGGCATTAAGAACTATGACAGCTTTCGCGAAGTCTTTGTCAACATTATCAACCGCTCAATGATAAGAAAAAAAGAGGCAAGGGCAATAGCAGGTTTATTAAAAAAAATACAGGAAAACCATTAAAATCACAATGAATTTTTGACTTGCGCAATCAATGCAGGAATATCCTCTCCTTTAAGCGCTCCCTTGCTTAAAGATGCCCCCACATTTCCCAATATATTCATGAACTCTGCAGGGAACAGTATCTTGCTTCCTTCTCCTTCGCCCATTGTTTTCAAAGCTTCAATGTATAAATACATCATTGCCCGGTCATCCAAATGCTTTGCCCCTTCGCCCAAAGCCTTCATGACAACCTTTTTGGCTTCAGCGCTAAACCTTGTAGCCTGCAAATCATTGGCAGCAATCTCTTTTTTCTCCATAGCCTCGGCAATCTCCATTGGAGGAATAACCTCTTTTAGCTGCACCATGCTAACATCTATTCCCCATCTTAAAACATCATTTTTTATTGATTCAGCCAATAAGTCATTAAGCCTTGAAAGGTTTGAAAAAATCTCCCTCATATTCATCCTGCCAATGACATTCCTAACCTGGCTAATTATGAGATTCTGCACGCCTTTAGTGTAGTTTTCAATCTTCAAAATCGCCTTTTCAGGGTCAATAATCCTGTAATAAAAAAGCCCGTGAATGTCAAGCCTTAAATCATCCAAAGTATAAGCCTCTCCAACGCTCATGTCAATCATTTTGGTTCTTGCATCAATCCTAGAATATTCTTTTTCAAAAAAAGGCGCTACAACGCTCCAGCCAGGGCCTGCAACCCTGCTAAATTTTCCCATTCTAAAGATTATTCCCCTTTCAAACTCATCATATTTTTTTATGAAAAAGATGTAAAATATTGCAAACAGTATTATTGCGCAGAATACATAAACAGTCCAAGTTTGGTAATAAAACAGCAAAGCAAAGCCAGCAATGACGAATAATGCGACAAATATGTCTGTGCTCATAATCAATAAAATAATAAATTAGTAGTTTTATACTTTGCTATTAAAATGATATATGACATTCACTGCCACATTGAAGGATTAACAGCCGAATCAATGGATGAGCTGCCCAAAAAAAATCTCTCCATAATCCTTAACGGGCTGGATTATGAAAGCAATGAAAAAGTTTTGCAATTATCCAAAAACAATCCCTTAATTCATTGCGCAATGGGCATGCACCCCACAAATGATTTTGATGAAAGAGTAATCAGCCAGATAAAAAAAAATTCCAAAGAAATAATAGCAATAGGCGAAATAGGGCTTGATTTCAAGCAAGGCTTCAGCCAATCCCAAATTGACAATTTCAAAAAAATAATCGCCCTCTCCCAAGAATTAAATAAGCCAATAATACTCCATTCAAGGAATGCGGAAAAAGAGGTTATTGGACTTATTGAAGGGATAAAAACCCCTGCAATACTCCATTGCTTTGGCGGAAAAAAAAAATTGGCACTTGAATCCCTAAAAAACCCAAATATTTATTATTCCATACCTGCAAGCGCAAAATACTCCGAGCAATTCCAAGAATTAATAAAAATTGTCCAAATTGAGAGGCTATTATGCGAAACTGACAGCCCTTATTTATGGAAAGAGGGCAAAAACACTCCCCTAAATGTCATTCACTCCTATGAAACAATTGCAAAGATAAAAAACATTGAGCTGCCAAAAGCCAAGTCAATCATTGAGGATAATTTCAAAAAAGTTTTTGCCAAAACATAGAATTTAAAAATAATTAAATCATTGAATAACCCATGCTTAAGCGTTTTTTGCCACTGTTGATTGTTCTGGCACTGCCAATAGTCTTTTGCGCAACAGAGATTAGGACAAGCCCAATAGTCAATCAGGGAAAAATAGGGGATATAATGGCTTACAGCCTGTTAATCAATAACACTGACTCTTTCAACAAAAGCGCAACAATATTCATGCTAACCGAAAGCATCTATGCAGTTGAGCCTTTCCCTCATGTAATACTTCCAGCAAATTCCCAAACATCAGTAATTGTAAAAGTAGTCATACCAAAAAGTAGGCTGCCCCAAAGGTATTATGAAGACATTTTCATCAAATTCAGCGACTTGACAGAGACAACCCAGCAAATAAGCTATGATGTAAGGGGGGCGGATTTTTACCTTAATTTAAAGAGCATCTCTGTCCAGGAAGAGATAGACCCATTAAATGACTTTAATATAACCTTATTGATTGACAATAAATACTTTGAAAAGGCAAAAACAGCAATGATTCAGCTGAATTTTTACGATGAAAACAACAACTCAATCTATTACCAATCAGAAGAGCTGGAACTGCTTGACGGCCTGAAAAATTATACAGTAAAAGTCAACATAGGAAAAGAAATTGACAGCGACCATTTGAAAATAAATGCTTCATTGAAATGGTATGATTTAAGCGTTGGAAGCGCGCAAGGTACAGCATCAATAATCCAGGGATACAAATACTTGGAAGTGAAAGAGCAAGGAAATGAGATAATATTCTCCAACAGCAAAAGCTTTTCCAACCCTCCATTCACTTATGAAAAAAACATGAGTTTGTTTGAGGCATTGCTAATAAAATCAGCAAGCGTGCCATACACAATAACTCCCACTTCAGTAATCTTTGAAGTCCCAGAGCTTAAATCAGGGGAGGAAATAATAGTCTCTTATGAGGTTGATTATTCAATTCCAGTATTAATTGCTGCGCTATTATTGCTATTAGTATACTTATCAGCTATCAAGAAACTGAAAATCACTAAAACAATCAAGAATGTCAAGGCATCAACAAGCTCATTAAGCTTTAAGACAATACTAAGCATCACTAATGTCTCTAACGAGAAATTCGCAGGATTGAAAGTGAGGGATATCCTTCCTCCAATAATCAGCGATATCTATGATTTTGGGACAATTGAAGGCGAAGTAAAATCCTCCTCTAGGCAGAAAACAATATTATGGACAATCAAGAGCTTGAAGCCAAAAGAAACCGTTGAATTAAGCTACTATGCAAAAACAAAGATAGGGTTCTTCGGAGACTTATCCCTTAAAGGCGGATTTGTTGAAATAATAAGGGAAGGAAAGTCTGGCAAAAGGGTCAAAATGCCAAAAACAATAATATCAGTGATGCAAAGGGAAAAAAAGAGCCAATAATTCTTTCAAAGATAAAAAGCAAAAAGCTTTAAAAATACCTTAATAGCTAATAATATTAATAACGCTCTGGTAGTCTAGTGGTCTAGGACATCAGCCTGTCACGCCGATAACCCGGGTTCAAATCCCGGCCAGGGCGTCCTTTTTTTTTGTTGGCTATAATCATCCCTAATATGGGATTCATACCCGTTTTTTAGCGCGACTATTTTATTTTTTCATCCAAAAACATTATCTTTTTATTTTAGTGTGTGTTTATTTTATTGTGGTTAAGAGCAATAAGTTAGGCACTACTTGGATTATTCTTTTTTCAATTTCAGCGCTTTTGAATTTGTTATTAATATTTTCAGTGTTTGCTGGTTTTAATGTAATCTTAAGCCTATTCCCTTTTATTGCTTTAAGCATTTTGATTTTGTGTTTTATTTTGTTAATCAGGCTTTTTAATTTAAATATTGGAAAGATTTTGAAGTTGTTTTTATTATTGACTTTGTTTGGTGAAATTGGCTTTTTCTTGTTTGCAATTCTTCATAATATATTTTATGCTTTTGCAATTTTGACTCAATCAATTTATATTATTGCTTTATTTATGGAGATTTTAGAGGTTGTTTCTTTTTTGTTGTCAATTATTGTTAGTCCTCTTGTTTTTTTAATTGGATTAATAGGTTTGATAGTAATTCATTTAAAAAAGTAAGTATATACAATTGTTTGATAAGATTTATAATCCAATAGCAATTATTATCTTGCCATGAAAAAGCT
>CAZMEY010000003.1:12151-30249 GCA_964565435.1 Candidatus Woesearchaeota archaeon | reverse complement strand
TGAATAGGGTCAATAATCTTGCTAGGATAATTGCAGTCAAGAATAAACCTGCAAGTGGAGCTGAACCTCTCCATAGTTCTCCTCAATGCTTGCTGGGCATCCGAAGTCAAGGCATCGCTCTCCCCTAAAAAAATTATCTTAAAACCTGCATCGCCTATTGACTTGCTCCTTGCAAAATTCTTCACCTTAACCCTTATAGTGTCAATGCCTCTCTCATCGCTAGCATTAAGCTCCAAAAAATTCTCCTTAATGCCATCCTTATAAATATCCCTTGCAAGAGCCAAAGCACAGGTAGTTTTTCCAGTTCCAGGAGGCCCTGCAAAAAGCATATGAGGCATTGAATCAGTCAAAGTGAAAGCCTTAAGCCTTTTAACAATATTTTCCTGCCCAATAACATCATTCAAGCTTTTAGGGCGGTATTTCTCAGTCCAAATATCCATAAAAATATTGGAATGTTCCCACTTTTTTAAAGATTCCCTATAAAAATAAGCAGGGAAAAAAACCCAGAATACTAAAACTTTATAAAAGGCAATTCTTTAATAAAACTCTCACAATGGAAACCCATAATGATTTGTCAATTTTTATAAAAAAAATTGAAGCAAAATTTGAATACTCCAAATCTGAGAAAAAATCATTCGCTTTCAGGACAAATAAAAGCATAATGGAAGTTTTGGAATCTTATTTGGAATTATATAACTCTCCAAGCATTATTGCTTGCGAAGAAATACGCTGGAACAACCAAACATTTGAAAGCTATTCCCAAAAAACAGGGATTAAAACAATAATTTATACTCAAGACTAAACAATTATTCCAACAGATTGAATTTCAGCAATCTTTTGATAATATCCTTTGCTTCAGAGATTATTTTATCTTTAACAAACTTTTTCTTCTTGGAAGCATTCTTTTCCAAATAATCAGCAAATTCCTTGGCAACCTCATCATCAGATTTTTTGCCGTCGCACAATTGCCAAACCAAAAAATATGATTCATTAAGCTCAAAGAATTTTTTATCAATAGGATTGGCAATGCCTATTTTTTCCCCATTCTTCGCAGGGACTAATCCCTTAACCTGCCTAACTCTCATACAATAAGCCAAATATCCGGAGATTTTTAAAACTGACGGAGAGAGAGTATTTAAACCAAAAAGATGCCAAATCAATAATTTCTTTATAAAACATTTATAAATAAAAGGGGTTTTTAAATAGCTTTATGGACATAGAATTAAAAACAGTTAATATCACAAAAGATATTAATTACACAATCCAAAACGTTGTTGCAAGCGCATCATTATTTGTTGATGTGCCATTGGAAAAGGTTGCAACAAAGCTTTCCAACACTGAATACAACCCGGAGCAGTTTCCAGGGCTTGTCTTAAGAATGACCAGCCTCAAAATCACTGCATTGGTGTTTTCAAGCGGAAAGATAGTTGTAGCAGGAGTAAAAAGCGAGGCAGGAGTGCCTGACGCAGTTAAGGCAATCCAAAAAGAGCTTGCAAGGGCCAATATTAAATGCACCAAAGCCCCAACAATGAAGGTTGAGAATATGGTTGCATCAGGGGATATAGGATTAAAGCTAAACCTAACCGAGCTGGCATTCAGCCTGCCAACAGCAGAGTATGAACCAGAGCAGTTCCCGGGATTAGTTTACAAGGTTCCAAATTGGCATATAACCTTCCTATTATTCAGCACTGGAAAGATAGTCTGCACAGGAGCCAAGAATGAGAAAGAAGTTGTCAAGTCCATAAAGGATTTGAGAAAAACCCTGCTTGATGCCCAAAAAAAATAATCATTTTAATCTTTTAATTGAAAGGGATAAAACTCCCTTTTAATTTATATTTTTCATTATTCATATTGCGCCGCAATAATTAATTTTTTATATGCCTGAATTTACCAAGAGTTCATGGAGCTTGACCAAACAGAGGTAATGGAGAAATTTTTCCAGTTTATCAAGACAGAATGCTCAGAGGAACTGGTCAAAGCAATAACTTACGGCAAAAAAAGCATTAACATTGATTTCGGCAAGCTTGACTTGTTTGAGCCGGACATTGCGCAATCATTGATAGACAATCCCCAAAAATACATTGACCTATTTGAAGACACATTAATGCAATTTGAGGAAGGGCTTAATGAAAAAATCTTTGTAAGATTCTATAATTTGCCCAACAATAGCTATATCAAGATTAGGGATATAAGGGCTAAGCACTTAGGGAAATTCATACACACTGACGGCATAATAAGGCAGGCAAGCGCTGTCAGGCCCACATGCACATTAATAGTTTACAAATGCCTAAACTGCGAGCAAAAAGTCAATGAATTGCAGGGAGTGACAGAGATAAAAACTCCGGACAGGTGCCCGAATTGCGGAGCAAAAAGGTTTGAAATATTCAAGAATAAATTGGTTGACACCCAAAGGCTAGTATTAGAAGAATCAAGCGAGTCATTGGAAGGCGGCCAGCCAATGAGACTTAATATTATATTAAAAAATGACTTGGTTGAGCCGGAAATGGTTAAAAGGACTAACCCGGGAAGCAAGGTAAAGATAATGGGAGTTGTCAATGAGTATGCCAAGCCAATACCCGGAACAAGCAATAAAAGCGTAATCTATGACATAATGCTTGAAGCCAACAATATTGAAAGCGTTGAAAAGGAATATGAAGAGATTGAAGTCACATCGGATGACATTGCGCAAATAGAACTATTGTCAAAGGATCCGGAAATCTATGAAAAGCTAATCAAATCCGTCTCCCCGTCAATAAAAGGCAGAAACCAAATAAAGGAAGCCTTGGTTCTCCAAATGTTTGGCGGAGTCAGGAAAGAGAAAAAAGATGGCACTAAAGGAAGGGGAGATATCCATATCTTATTGATAGGCGACCCGGGAACAGGGAAAAGCCAATTAGTTAAAAGCATGAGCGTTGTGGCTCCAAAAGCAAGATTTGTCAGCGGTAAAGGCGCGACAGGCGCGGGATTGACAGCAACAGTTGTCAAAGATGAGATATTGAGGGGCTGGGCATTGGAGGCAGGAGCATTGGTATTGGCTAATAAGGGAATTTTATGCATTGATGAGATTGACAAGATGAGCCATGAGGATAGGAGTGCAATGCATGAGGCTATGGAGCAGCAAACAATCAGCATTTCAAAAGCCAATGTGCAGGCAGTCCTTAATTGCCAAACAAGCATCTTGGCAGCAGCCAACCCAAAACTAGGCAGGTTTGACGGCTTCAAATCCCTGCCAGAGCAGATAGATATGCCAATAACCCTTTTATCAAGATTTGATTTAATCTTCCCATTCAGGGATATGCCTGACAAGGAGCAGGACAAGAGCTTGGCAGAGTTCATTCTTAAAAGCCATCAGCATGTGGAAAACTATGTTCCTGACATTTCAAAAGAGATGCTCAGAAAATATGTCTCTTATGCCAGGCAAAACATTCATCCCCAGCTTAGCGATGAGGCGATTGAGGAGATTGGCTCATTCTTTGTCAATTTAAGGAATAAGGAGCTAAGCTCAAGCGCAGGGCCCAGGCCTGTGCCGCTGACTCCAAGGCAATTGGAAGCATTGGTCAGGCTTAGCGAGGCAAGCGCCAAAGTAAGGCTAAGCAAGGAAGTCACCATGTTTGACGCCAAAAAAGCCATAGGATTAATGAAGCTTTACCTGTCGCAATTGGGAATGGACCCAGAAACCCAGGAGCTTGACATTGACAGGGTTATGAGCGGAACCACCACAAGCCAAAGGAGCAAGATTTATGAAGTCATGGATTTAATTAAATCACTAGAGAAAAGCTTTGGCAAAGACATACCCATTGAGGAGATAATGTCAGAAGCCAAGAACAGGAAAATTGACGAATTGAAAGCCGAAGAGATAATTGACAAAATGATCAGGAACGGCGAGCTTTTCAAGCCAAGGCATGGAATAATAAGGAGGATTAACAAATGAGCGAATTTGAGAGAATGACAGCTTTTAAGTCAAGCATTAAGGCAATAAATGAAGCAGAATACAATGTTGTGCAAGGCCAGGCGGATTATATACTGATAAAAAACCTTAAAATCGGAAGAGTGAGGGTTTTTGGCACAGCTGTATCAAAAACAATTGCAGAGGATTTATCCTACGCATTCATAACCCTTGATGACTCAACTGACACAATATCAATATCAAGCAAAAAGGATTTCAAAACAGGGGAGACCAATTCGGCATTGTTTGAAAAAATAATGGTTGGCGACTTGGTTGAAGTTGTTGGCAGAGTTAATGAATGGGAAGGCAAAAGAAAGATAATCGCGGAAATAATCAAGCCAATACTTGACCCAAACCACTGGCTATACCACCAATATGAATTATTATTGACTTCAGAGAAAACCGAAAGGATTACTGAAAAAAAGACTGAAGGAATCAGCACAGGCGTTGAAGCAAATCAGTCAAAAAACAATGAGGAATCAATACTTGAAATAATAAGGGAGAATGACATAGGAAAAGGCACAAGCTTGGCATTAATCAAGAACATGTCAAAATTATCGGATAAAGATGCTGAAGAAGCCCTAAAAAATCTTTTAAATGACAGCGCAATATATGAACCAAGTAAGCACAATTACAAAGTGCTTGACGAGTGATTTTTATGATGACTTATGAGGAATTGGCCAAAAGGTTCAGGGAATTGACCCCTTTCAAAGGGGAAGAGAAGACGAGGTTTGAAGTGCCAAAAGTCAAAGGAAGAATTCAGGGAAAGAAAACAATAATCAATAATTTAAAGCAACTAGCGGATTTCCTGGACAGGGATGAAAAATTCTTGCTATCTTATCTTTTGAAAGAATTGGCAACCAAAGGAATAAATGAAGGCCAATACACAACATTCAACGGCAACTTCAATGCTGAAAGAATAAACGAGAAAGTCGCCAAATTTGTCTCAGAGTTCGTCAACTGTAGGGAATGCAAAAAGCCAGACACCAAGTTAGTAAAAAAGGACAGGGTAATGTTCATAGAATGCATGGCTTGCGGAGCAAAATACCCCATAAGGAAATGATTACAGCAAAACTGCATAAATCAATCAATGAAATTCTTCTCGCAGCATGTGACATGGACTTGCTAGACAAATCAATAACCCTTGAAAACGGGGCAGTAATAACATTCTCAAAAGATTTCTATAATGGAGGGGAAGTTGGCATAGCAGAGCTGGCAAAGATGGCTAACAATTGCACAACCGCAAACTTCTTCGGCAAAGAAACAATCAATGCATTAATCAAAGCTGGAGTAATAGAAGAGAATGGAGTAATAGACCTCGCAGGGATTCCCCACAGCCAACTATACAAGTTTTTCTAAAAATTATTTTTGCATAAAAGAAATCAATTCATCCAAGAAGCATAAATCCCTTTTTTCTCCCATGAATTTCTCATCATCAGTGACTAATATGTCGCAATTATTCATGTGCAAATCCTTTAATGAAGGAGTATATTCTTTTCCAAAAAAGCTTAGCACATAATGCTTATCAGCTGATTTGTCATAGATTGTTTTCATTAAAAGGCTTTTATTATCATCTAATAAGCTTGCCTCATTGGGCTTTACCAGGGATGATTTCTTTTCAAAGATTTTGCCACAATACTTATTATATTCATTATCATTCTCTATATACACAGCTACATCAATAATATTCATAAGAACTTAACACAAAACAATTATTATTAAAAAGGTTGCTATTTTCACCAAGGCTCCTTTTTTACGCCAATCTTGTAGCCGAAGATGTTTGCTGCGCGATGGATTATGGGTGTTGCAGCCAAAACAATCAATGCAGTCATCCATGAATAATTAACCAATATCCTTGCAAAAACCATTGCACCAATAATAAAATCCATCATATCCAATAATCCAGCGTTTTCTCCCCTACTCATTCCAAGCCTTCTTTTAATGAAACTGCCAGTTAAATCCCCCACCATTGCTCCAAGCCCTATGAAAGCGTAGCCAAAAGGGTGGATATCAATCCAGCTAAGATTAAGCCAAAAATATGCGTACCTTAAAATAATTCCTACAATAAACGCTGCAAAGCAGGCAAAAACCAGCCCCTCCCAGGTTTTGCCATTGCCAAAAACCCGGTTTTTTCCCCAATATTTGCCAAAATCAATGGGGTGCTTTTTATAATTAATGAGCAAAGTGGGAGCCCCATTAGCCAAATAGGCAGGCAAAAATATTTGAATAGCAGCTATTACTGAATTAAGCATGAATTATTATGATTAGTTAGTTTTTTAAAAAGCCTATTATTTGCTTACCTTTTATGAGCAAGCTTGAAAAAGTCAGGAGCTTATTCCACAAAATAATAAACCCTTTCATATTATTATTGGCCAGGCTGAAAATAACCCCCAATATGGTGACAACCTCGTCATTATTCTTTTTGGCAATAACAATCTATTTCATCTTCAAAAAAGAGCTGGCAATTGCAGCAATAATGATGGCTTTAACATCAGTAATTGACTCATTGGATGGGGCATTGGCTAAAAAAGTCGGAAGCACAAAGTTTGGGGATTTTTATGACGCATTCATTGACAGGTGGGTTGAAGTTGCAACATTTTACGCAATAAGCATAACCTTCCCTGAGCTTTACCAATTATGCTTTTTGGCGCTTGTATTCTCCCTCATGACCAGCTATGTTGCAGCAAGGGCTGAAGTGTGGACAATAGGTGTCAAGATAAAATACATTGGCTCAATAGGCAGCAGGGCAGGAAGGCTTATAACCCTTATATTGGCAATGCTCTTTAACCAATTATTCATAGGATTAATCCTAATAATAATCTTTTCATCAATCACTATGGCTGCAAGAACCTTTGTTGTAATGAAAACCCTTAGAAAAAAATAATCATTGCTGGAAAGACAATAAATCCTCAGTAGTCAATTTCTTCTTATCCTTTAATTTGCTTAAAGCCTGCTCCTCTTTCTCCTGAATAATATTTTCAAGCTGCTCCCTATTCTCCTTAGTGTTCTTTGACCTTAAAAGCCTGGCTTTTTTATAATCAAGCATTGCATCATCAAGCAATTTGGCATTCTCCTTGCCCTTCTTTTTTAAATCCTTTATTTTTTTTTGAAAAACATTCATCTCGCTGCTTAAATCATTGCTTTTAGAGGCATTATCAATCACTTTAAGGTGCAAATCATTGTATTCCTTCCTTTTGGATTCCAAATCCTTAACTAATCCCCTTATTTTTGAAACAGCATCACTGCCCTTTTTTGCCTCATTTAATTCTTTCTTCAAATCCTTAATCTCTTTGAGTATCTGCTCTTCTTTTTTGATTGATAAAGCATTTATCTGAAAAAACCATTCTTTCTTGTTAATAAGACCTATAAGGGATTTGATGTTTTTTGAATTATCAGATGATTTTTTTTCCTCATTAAGTTTTGAAAGCTCACCAATAATGCTCCTAATCTCCTTAACCTTTTCATCCCTTTTGGACTTGGATTCCTTAACAATTTCATTAATGTCTGCCCTTAATTTCTCAAGCTTCTTGAACTCATTAATGTTCTTTACAATCTCGTGCCTTATATTCAAGGACTCCTTCTTTAGTTGCGCCAAATCCACTACCATTAATTAAAACCGCTCCTCAATAACTTTTTTATATGCCAAAAAGGTTTAAAAATCTAATGAAAGCCAATTATTTATTAATCTTTCTAACAATAGCCCTTCTTTATCTCATCCATCCTTTTTTTTCAACAATATTCAGCAGCATACTGCTCGCTTATATAACCCTTCCCCTATTTAAAAAAATTAACAATTATTTAAAAAGCAAAAGGTTTTCAGCAGCAATAGCTTCAATAATAGCAATAACTGCATTTTTTTTGCTATATTATTCTTTTTACAAGCTTGCAAGCTTTTCAATAAATGGGATAAACCAATTATTGATGCAGATAAACCTTCTGCCATTCATACCCGAAAATAACTCTTTCATATTCAGCGAAGAATACGAAGGAAGCATGTTCTCCGTTAATCTTAAGCAATTCCTTGATTTAATTCTATTAATATTCCTCATATTTTACCTGCTCTATGAATCAGATTATTTTTTTTCCAAGGCAAATAAAAATCTAAACCGCAATGAATTAAAAAGAATCAAAGGCTTCCAGGAAAGATTTGATTTAATACTTGAAAGCATATTCCTCAAATATTTCATCAAATCAATATTCATAGGGTTGGCAGTATTTTTCAGCTTCTCAATGCTTAGCATACCTTACGCTTTTGAAATCTCAGTCCTTTGCGCAATAACAGCAATGCTTCCATTTTTCAACTCAGGATTAATTGTACTATTGGCAAGCATCTATTACTTGGCTATTGACAATTATTTTATTGCAATAATACTATTGATTGAATCCCTGCTTTTCATCCTAATACATTACAACTTTGACAGGGTTTTCAAAATAAAAAAAGAAATCAACCCCTTTGCTTTCATAGCAGGAGCAATAATAGGCTCAGCATCCCTTGGGATATTCGGATTCATTGCAGGGCCGGTTCTTGCAGGGGCAATACAGGCAGCCTACCAATCAGTGACAGAGCAATAATTTATATTTGGATAAGAGTTATCGCCTTTTTAGGGCAAGCGTTAGCGGCATCCAGATTTTTGCCAGCATTAAAAACCTTAAACCTTATGACATGCGCTTTCTTGTCCAGTATCTTCCAATTTCCCGGATGAATCTCTGCGCAAATCCCGCAGCCATTGCATTTCTCCCTGTTAACTTTAATCTGGTAAGCCATAATTAATTAGATTGAAACTTCTCTATTTAAAAAAACTATGCCATAAACCTTCTCAATAATGGGCGCAGCAATATTTTTTTCTTTTAAAAGTGGCATTATTGCAGCCAAAGCATCCAAGCCTTCAACAGTCTGGCCAACCAATTCCTTAGCCTCGCCAACAGATTTTCCCTTAGCAATAAACTCTCCAAATCTCCTGTTCCTTCCATGCTCGCTAAATCCTGTCACAAGCAAATCCCCTATGCCTGCAAGGGAGTAAGCGCTTCCCCTCTTTGCGCCCAATTTTTCCAAAACCTCTTCCATCTCGTCAACAGCTTTAGCGAATAATCCTGACTTTGCATTAAGCCCATAGCCTTTGCCGTCAATCAAGCCGAAATAAATGCCATAAATGTTTTTGATAAATCCGCAGAGCTCAGTCCCATGGATATCATCGCTTATTGAGATATTGTAATAATCATTCTCAAAAACTTTTTTGCAATATTTGGCAGCTGCCCCTGATTTTGAGGCAAACACAACAAAGCAAGGGGATTTCAAAGCAATCTCGTTAGCAATGCTTGGACCTCCAACACTCACAATATCATTCCCAAAATATTCGCCAGCAATCATGCTCATGGTTTTTCCTGATTTATCCAAACCCTTAGATAAGATGACAACTATTGCACCTTTTGGAATCAAATCTTTAGCCTCAATGCAGACGCTCCTAAAAGCGGATGAAGGGACAGCAAAAACAACAATGCTAGCAGATTCAAGCGCATTCCCTAAATCAGTTGTTGCCTTGATATTTTCCAAAAGTGCTAAATCCAAATACCTTGAATTCCTATGATTAATATTAATATCATCAGAAACATCCTTGTCAATTGAATAAATCACTGTGGCATCATCCTTGATTAGGGAAGCAAAAGCAGTAGCCATGTTTCCAGCGCCCAAAATAGCTATTTTCATTGAATATACCTAAAAAATAGATTTTTAAATAGTTTATTATATGATTATTAAATAATGACTGGCAGCTATACTGAAGAATTAAAATACAATGAATTATTTGAAATGGCCAAGCTAGCCCCTAATTTTAAAATAGTAGAATATAACGGCGCATTTGTCCCAAGGATAGTTCCATCAAATTATATTCCGGAGATTAATTATTTTTCAAGGCAAAATGACAACCTTTTTTATTCACTCTGCTTAGAGCAAGAGCTTAATAGCTCTAAAAGGTCTTTTAGCAAGAAATATTTTTATTCCCCTTCAGCAACACTTATTGCAACACTCATGAGATGCGATGAGTCAGGAATAAGGGAACTATTGGGGGAAAATGATAATTTAGGAACAACTGATGCGAATATGCTTGGAGAAACAGTCAACTGCCTGAAGCTTGCAAGCATTATTGATTACTTCAGGGAGAATAAAGAAAAAGGCAATAATGCAGAGAATTTAAAAAATTACTCGTATCTCCAAAGAAAAGGGCTTGATAATTTAATTACTCCATTAAATGAGGTTTCAATCTATTACAGCGGCCACGCTTTTAACGGAAAAATAAGCAGCAAAAGCGAGCATAAAATCTATGATATTGAGGGAAAACAATTCATCTCCTTTGATGGAAATGAATTGGAAATTCCGCCGTTTCAGTTAAGATGCGGCTGCGGATTATCCGCTGCCTCAAATTTAAAATATGAATTTGACGAGATAGTTCTCATGGCTGATATCCACACAGAGCTTGCAAGGCAGGCACTTTCCTATCCTGAACTATTCAGCGGAAGAAAAGAATTCTATGAATCACCTAAGGGGGAATCATTAGATAAGATTGAAAATATTTTCTCACCCTTTAAACCACTAGATAACCCTATACTTTCTAATAAAAACTTAAGGAAAATAATAAGAAGAGGATTATATAATTTTATTGTAAGCCAAGAATATATTAGGGAAAACTATGATGACCCCAATTATTATCATAAAAATAACGGCTTCACATGGTTCAGGTGCGAGCTAGACGCTTACTTGCTGAGCTTCAGGCAGGTTTATGACAACAATTTTTTGAAATTATGGGAATCAAATTTTGATGAAGAGCTGTCTGAGAAAAAAACATGCGAATTCTTTGGGGATTACATTAAAAGAGGGTCAATAAGGAATGATTCCATAACCCATTCTATTAATAAAAACAAAAAAACCATAGAACATAGAGTGAATGGAAAAATACAGGTTGTTGACCATTATGCCAAAAAGCTATCGAACAATAGGGTGGGCCCTTTGGCAAAAGACCAATTAACCCATGACTCGTCAATGAATCATATTTTAAACGGGCTTGACCCTAATGATTATGAGGTTTTTCATGCAGAGAATATTTATGAGCCAATAATTAATTTTTCAGCGCCATTTAAGGCAGCTTCAATAGACAATGTCAATATTTACATCAATCCTTACAAGATGAAAAAATCAAGATGATTCCATTAGCTCTTTTGCGTTGTAAGCAATAATAGTGTTTGTTGTTTTTTTGACAAACAAGCCTGCTGAGAAAACAATATTGTCCGATTCCTTGATGAATTTTTTCTCAAGGCACAATTTTGTAATATTATGCACCTCATCGCTGTTATACTCTTTTAGTTCTCTGTAATATATTGGAAAGATTCCATAACTAATCATCAATTGCAGCGAGATTATCTTGTTAGGTGTGAATGCGATAATATAATTCTTTGGCCTGAACCTGTTAATCATCCTTGCAGTGTAGCCGCTCCTAGTCAGGCAAATAATCTTGGCATCAAGCTGGCTGGAAACAATGCCTGCATTGTAAGCAATGATGTCCTCAATCTCCTTGCTTTTATTATCTATAAATGCAGGCGAATGATGCTTCTCGGTATTTGCGCAAATCTTTGCCATAGTCTTAACAACCAATGCAGGATACCTTCCAATGCTGGTCTCACCGCTAAGCATCACGCAATCCGCGCCGTCAATAATGGCATTAGCAACATCGCTGACTTCTGCCCTTGTAGGAATTTTATTGTTAATCATTGACTCCATCATTTGGGTTGCGACAATCACCGGCTTTCCAATGGTATTGCATTTTTTAATCATCTCTTTTTGGATTATTGGAACATTCTCAGCGTCAATCTCTGTTCCCAAATCCCCTCTTGCAACCATTGCCCCATCAGCAGCCAAAATAATCTCATCAAAGTTATCAACACCTTCCTGATTCTCAATCTTTGCAATAATCTTAACGCATGAGCCCTTAAGCCTCTCCTTAAGCTCCAAAACATCTTTCTTATTCCTTGTAAATGAAAGCGCAATGAATTCAATATCATTTTTTTTAGCAAACTCAATCCCTTCCAAATCCTTCTTTGTCAATGAGGGGAGATTAAGTCTTGCATCCCTAAAAGATATGCTCTTATTAGGGTAAAGCTCGCCGTCATTTTTCATCACTGCATAAACCTTTTTATCCTTGATATTATCAATAACTCCTTCATCAAGGCCGTTGTTGACAAAAAACTTCATGCCTTTTTTTAGCTTGCCAAATATGTCAACATTAAGCCCGAAGCTCACAACATCCCCTTTTTTGAACTTTATATTCTCATTAATGGTCCTGGCTTCAGGACCTTGGGTGTCAATGATTATTGGGATATTGCATGAGCTTCTCACATTGGAGATAATCTCGGAATATTGGCTGAAATCCCCATGGCTCATATTAATCCTTGCAGCATTCATTCCAGCATTGCATAATTGGGAAATAACCTCTTTACCCATAGACACTGGCCCAATAGTGCATAAAATCTTTGTTTTTTTAAGCATTTTAAACCTCCTTTGAAACAGCCATTCCGGCAACAGCCCCTTTTGAAACAGCAGTGGCTATCTGGCCAATTCCCTTGGTGCAATCCCCTGCAGCATAGACTCCGGCAATATTGGTTTTCATTGATGAATCAACAATCACCTTGCCTTCCTCAACAATTACTCCAAGCATCCTTGCCAAATCATTGCTGTCAGCGCTGCCTGAAGCGATAAATAACCCGTCAAAAGCTTTCTCTCCATTATTAGTCAAAATTGCCCTAACTTTTTTATCCCCAATTATTTTATCAATCCTTGAATCATCAAATTTTATGCCATTATCATCCAATAATTTTTTGTCAAAATCCAAAGTTTTGCCATTGCTTAGAAGAGTCACATCCTTTGAATAGCTTAAAAGCTCCACTGCTTCAGATAATGCGAAATCCTGGTTGCCTACAACCCCGACTTTTTTGCCCTTAAAAAAGAATCCGTCGCAAGGCACGCAAAAGCTTACTCCTCTGCCAACAAAATCATCCTGATTAATAATCTCCCTCTTTGCAGCAGCTGAGCCAGTTGCAATAATTAATCTTTTTCCAACATATTCTTTCTCATTGGCAGTTATTGCAAACAATCCATCTTCATTCATTGAAGCCTTAGTCGCCAAGCTTAAAATAATTTCCGCGCCAAAGCCTTTAGCCTGAGACAATCCTTTCTCCATCAATGCCTCTCCATTGACTTGGCCAGTGCCAAAATAATTATTTATAACAACATCCTTACTCCAAATCTTATTATGCTTGCCAATGGCTAAAACCTTTTTTCCAGACCTTGCAAGATAAATCGCTGCACTAAGCCCTGCAGGCCCTAGACCAATAATTATGCAGTCATAAATCATAATAATATAATAATCAAACCCCCGCTTTTTTAAGCATTATGAATCAATAAATTGCGCAAATATTCACAATCCCCATAAAGGATTATTTCTTCTCTGTATTGCAGCAATCTCTTTTAATAGTTCTATCTCGCTCTTAGACAAAAAGCTTACAAGCCCTTTTTTAATCCTCAAGAAATCCTTTTCAGGAATGCTTGAATAAAGTGTTTCATTATCAGAAAAATCCTTTTCAAAAGTTGCGCCATCAATTGAGACAGCAACCTTATCCCCGGATTTGGCAGAGATGACAGCAATGTTTTGGTTCTGTATCTGCTTGACAACGCCTATAATTTTTCCGTCATCTTTCATTAATTCAACCCCTGCTTTTAAGCTGCCTGCCAAGATATGCATTCCAACAACTGCTGGCTTAGATTTCCTGAAAATGAAATCCCTCATCACTTGGGCCTTGCAAGGCAAGGCAACAGCGCCAAGCTCCAATCTCTTTTTCTCTTCCATCTTGTAATCCTTCCATTCATTGTATTTTTCCAATAAATGGTAAATAATATTTGAGTTAATGATTTTAATATCGCTTTCCTGCGCCAAAATATTTGCCTCTTCGCTGATTTTTACATTAAAGCCCATAATGACTCCAAAGTAAAGATTTTTCTTCTTCATATGCGAGCAGTTAATCACATCCAATTTAGTGATATCCCCAATCTCATGGTTTGCAATATTAATCCCGTTCTTTCTCAAAAACCCGCTCAATGCCTCAATGCTTCCCAAGCTGTCAGCCTTAAGAATTATTCCCTCAGAGTCATTGCTCGCCAATACTGCCTTAATCTCTTTTTGCATCTCATCTGCAATCTTTTCTGCATCTTTCTCAGAATCAGAGCTTTGAAGAGGCATTCCCGAAACAGCTTTCTCCAGATTAGGGGCTGAGATTCTTATGCCCCTTGCGGCAACAGCTTCATCAACCTGCGCAAATTCGCATTTTTTATCCCTAATCTCCTGCAGCTCCAATGGCTGCAATAGTATCCTAATCTTTGTAATAAACGGCTTTTCAATACCCCCAACAATGAGGTACTGGTTCTTTTTTAGCACTCCGTCATAGATTATTGCATCAACTGTTGTTCCCAAGCCAACGCAATTTTTAACCTCCAAAACGCTTCCCTTGGCATTGCCGCTGCCAATCTCCAATTTTTTCTTCAAATACTTCTGCGACAAGCCGCTGATAATCATCAATAGCTCGCTTATTCCCTCGCCAGTTATTCCGCTGCAAGGAACTATTGCAACACTTTGGGTGAAATCATTAACTTTATTGAATAAGTCGCAATTCATTCCGTAATTTCCGAACTCAGCCATTAACCCATAGATTTTATTGTCAATGAACTCTTTAATCTCGCTTTTTTGCGATTTTAGGCTTCCAAGATAAGACAATGTATTTTGGGGTTTCCATCCGTGGATTAAATCAACCTTATTGGCTGCTATAACAAAAGGCACTTTGAACTGCCTCAATATTTCAATGCTCTCTTTAGTCTGGGGCTGAACTCCTTGAGTTATATCAATAACGAGTATTGCCAAGTCGGCAATGCTTCCTCCCCTTTTCCTTAAATTAGTGAAAGCTTCGTGGCCAGGAGTGTCAATTGCCAAAAGCCCCGGGATTTCCAGATTAATATTCATCTTTTCAAGAAGGTCTCCGCAAATCTCTTTTATTTTTTTTGAAGGAATCTCTGTCGCGCCAATGCATTGGGTGATTCCCCCAGCTTCGCCTTTCTGAACAGTGGTCTCCCTAATCTTATCCAATAGCGTGCTTTTTCCGTGGTCAACATGGCCAACTACAACAATTATAGGGCTTCTTAAATGCATGGTTTTAAATAGAAAATCATGGGTTTAAAAGATTACTCTTCAATGACTTCAACATCAAAGCCGTCAGATTTGGCAAAGCTTTCAATGCTCTTTAACGCTTTCTTGAAATCAGCATCAGGCATTTCAACATCAAAGCAAAGCTCAGTTGCAGCTCCGCCATTGGCAGTCACATTGAACTCTTCCAATATTTGGACAACATTTTTCTCCAATTTCTTAATCTTGGCATTAGTCTCTTCTTTTGAAAGTATAATCATTGCTTTCATGATAATAATTATTACTTATTTTGCTTTTTTAAGCTTTATGTATGTTTTTTTCTTGACTCCTTGGCCGACAATATAAACCTCTATTAAGAAATATTTTTTGGCCAATTTAATAAAATATTCAAGCTCTACTTTTTCTTTAGGATAAAACTGCACAACAGCAGAATCCTTGATAACGCGCTTAATCTCTTCAAGAACAATTGAATAATCTTTCGGCTTCTCCCATTGAATCGCGCTAATGGAGATAAGGTTGTCAAAAGATTCATCCTTTATAGGCAAGTATTTCATATCAGCCAAAGCAACATTAAATCCCTTGTTTTTTGCAAAGTTAAGCATTTCAAGGCTAATATCAACCCCAAAAGCCCTTAACCCATTGGATTTTAAAGCATCCATTGAGAATCCCGTTCCGCAGCCTAAGTCCAATACTTTTGCCCTTTTTTTGAATTTGCCAATATCTATTGCGTCAAGAGCCATTCCCTGCTGAATCCTTCTGAAAGCCCCGCTTAATTCATACTTCTTGGCAGTGCTAAAAGAATAATAATCTATAGGATTATCCCCTAAAATGTCAGCCATTAATCCTTATTAGTCCATTTAACTTTTAAAGGATTTCTTTTAAGCTTTAATTGGTTTTTCTCGCATTTGCTTGAGCAAAACTCCCAAGTTTTGCCGTCTTTTCTCACAAAAAGCAATCCTTTTCCTTTCTCAATTGTTTTGCCGCAAAAACTGCACTTCATTTCTCTCTCTTCTCCTTTTTATTTGTATTTAGAGGCGCAGCTTCCATTTCAGTCTCAATCATCATTATTATATCATCAATCCTGACAGGACCTTTGATATTTCTCCTGATAATCTTATCCTTGTCAAATCCGGCCAAGACTTTAACCCTTGCTTGGGTTGCTTCTCCTCTTGCTCCGGTTCTTCCAACCAATTCAATGACTTTTCCGGGAAACCTTTCATCGCTTCCAACCATTTGCACAGAAGCTTTTTCAGGCTTTTCCTCAGCCTCTAACGCTTTTTTATCCTTCAAAACAATCACTTCTTATACTTCTTGATAGAATCCAAGACATCGCTTAAGATGCTTTTTCCTTCTCCTGCATCAATTATTGCTGCAGCAGAGCATCCAACATCAACGCCGACAACTGAGCCTATGCTCTTTTTGTCATTAATGAAGATGTAGCTTATCTGCTTCTCATCGCATAAAGGGCCCAAGTGCATGACTATCTCGGGAGGATTAACATCCCCTGCAATCAAGACAAGCTTTGCAGCTCCTTTCTCAATAGCCTTAGTCACTTCATTAGTGCCTTTCCTTATTTTTCCAGAGGTTTTAGCAATATTGCATGCTTCCAAAGCTTTCCTTTGTATATCATCTGGCAATTTTATTGTTACATAATCAACCATCCAAACATCAACTCCTTATTTAATACATAATAATTGCTTAAAGGTTTTAAAAACGTTTTGATATGATAAAAAACTCATTTTTTAATTGACTAACCTGCTTACTGCTTAAATACTTTATCAACCAAAAAGTGCCTTATTTTTGACAGATAAGTTTTTAAGCTAAGTTGTCATTGTTTTTTAGTTATGTTTTGCAAGAGTTGCGGAAGCTTACTTATTCCAGAGCCCGACGAGAAAGGCAAAATGAAATTTTCTTGCAGAAAATGCGGGCAATCAAGCAGGAGCAAGAATTTGAAAATAATTGATTCAAGCACCAAGAAAAACAAATTATTCTTCATAGATGATAAGGAAAAAGAATTGGAAACAATAAAGACAAAATGCCCTAAATGCGGAAAAATGAAAGCAACTTTTTGGATAATCCAGACAAGGGCGGCTGACGAGGCTCCAACCAAGTTCTTTAAATGCGTTGCATGCGATCACACTTGGAGGGATTACGACTAATGGAAGAAACAGAGCAGGCTGAAAAAGAGTTCAAAAAAAGGTCTCCGGCTAAAATAAAAAAAATCTCCTCAATAAGCAAGGAAGATTCAAGGGTTGCAGTGGTAGGCTCAGTCATAGATGTTGACGAGAAAAACTTTGTATTCACAATTGATGATTCAACCAAGAAAGCCAATGTGATACTATTGGATGAGCAATTAATACACAAAGCCAAATCAGGAAAAATATTAAGAGTAATAGGGACAGTCATTGCAGGGGATTCAGGCATTGAAATAAAAGGAGAGATAGTGCAAGACTTCACGGGATTAAACATTGAATATTACAACAAATATCTTGAAATCATTAAAGCATAACCTTAATAAATAATCTGGGCATAAATAATTTATATGGCAGCATTTTATGACGCAGCAATTGCATTGTTGACAAAGGATCCATTGACTGCGGCACTATTGATAATAACGGGATTTTTGCTCGGCCACATACTTGACGCTGCAGTGTTTGCAATGATTAGCGGCTTTGGAAACTTTTTCCAAAAGATGGGCAAATTTTTTAAGGGATTATTCTTCATTTTCAAGTGATAAAGTTTTTAAGCTGGCTAATTTATCTAAAAAGATGTTAGAACTCGGGGGAGAACTTAATGAAAATTGTAATGAATGATGTAAGCCTTTTAAGGGACAGCCTTGACGCAGTCAGCGGACTTGTTAATGAAGCAACATTTGATTTCACCCCGAATGGATTAAGCCTTAAAGCAATTGACCCTGC
>CAZMEY010000003.1:0-12051 GCA_964565435.1 Candidatus Woesearchaeota archaeon | reverse complement strand
CAGATAATAATTGACAATAATGTATTAAGGGATGCTGTGAAAAACTGCCAAATGGTCAGCGATTGCGCAACATTCTCCGCAAGCCCTGAAAAGTTTTCAATAACTGCTTCAGGAGATTTGAACAATGTTGTCCACAACCTAAGCAAGGACTCGCCGTATTTAAGGGAGCTAAGTGTTTTGAATGAGGAGTCAAGCAAATACTCTCTTGAATATTTGGAAAAAATAATCCGCGGAGACAAGGTTGCTTATGAGACTATATTGAAATTCAAAAAAGACTATCTATTGCAGGTTGAATATAAGGCAATAGACAAACTGTCATTAACATTCATATTGGCTCCAAGGGTTGAGAATGATTAATTATTAAATTTTAGCTATTAAATATTGAACGCTTTTTTCTTTTTCAATTAATTCATTATAATAATCAGTGTAGCCCTTCCAGGAGTAATCAAGCTTCATGAGTAAATCCTTATCAGTTATTATTACATAAAATTCGTAACCTGCCATTAATGCTTGCGTGTAGGAGAACTCGTAAGCCCCATTTTGTGGCTCAACAATAGCAGAGCTAGTGATTGCTTCATTGATGCTTTCGGATGAGTTGATAACTTCTTTAGTGAAAATCACCCAGCAATGCCCAAAATCATCGCTATCCCTTGCCCCGCAAAAGCTTTGGGCATTGGAGTAATCCGCAAAAGATATTGGGCAGGCATTCAAATACCAATTATTATCATTAGTTAAAAAAAATTTTGAAAAACCCTCACAAGAATAATGGTAAGATTTAAGCAATATGCCTGAGCCTTGCGGAATCAGGGATTTTATATAATTGAAAGATGCCGTAAAAGCCATTGCCCAATCCTCGCAATCCCCTCCCCCATTATTGTAAAAATCAGCCAGGCCCAAAAGCTCATTTTTTGAATCATTCTTGTAAGATAGCCCGGCATCATTGCTTAAAACATAGGATATGCATGCAAGATTGATCTCATAAGAATCGCCGCTTAAATGTTTATAGCATTTGCCCAAATCCCTTCTTATTGAAGAATACTCAAAAATGTCGGCAATGTTCCCGTTTACCTTGAAAAAATCCAGCTGGAATTCCAGCATATTTTCAAAATCATTGAAGCTGTCATTTAATTCAAAAAATTTTTCATTCATCAAGGAATAATTGCCTTCCAGTGAAGAATAATCCTTTGATAACTCTGCCAAATCTTCCAATATTTTTTCATAAGAGGCACTCAATGCCAAAAACCTATTATTTGATTCAATCAATGAGGCGTTTTTAACCAATAATTCGGAATTAAGATTAAAATTATCCATTGACAGCCAAATAATCATTATTGAAGCAAGGAATAAAAAAAATGCAGGCATTGATTTTTTGACAGCAGGCCTTTTAAGGCTGTCAGACATGTTCTTGAAAAAATTTTTATCAAATATTTTAATCTTTGCCACTTTAAGGATAAATATGGCTTTGATTAATTAAAAAGATTATTCAAAACCCATTAAGCATTTTTTGTCCCA
Source organism: Candidatus Woesearchaeota archaeon (assembly GCA_964565435.1). Taxonomy (GTDB): domain Archaea; phylum Nanobdellota; class Nanobdellia; order Tiddalikarchaeales; family Tiddalikarchaeaceae; genus JAQTTT01. The sequence goes on along the minus strand of CAZMEY010000003.1, from coordinate 10,539 downwards.
AGCCAAAAGTGCCAAGTCCTCAGAGGGCTCGTTTTTAATAAGCACTTCTGAATCAGTCGCTTCCCTGATAAATCCAATATTTTCATTGATTATCTTGGCAAGATTCTTATCAACTGTTTTTATTGTCACTTTTTCAACATCCCCTACATTGAACTTTTTTTGCTTCCTGTAATCCTGGATAGCCCTTAAAACCTCCGAAAGCAATGCCTCATCCTTAATGGAGGCATCAGCGGAAAGGCTAAGGAAGGCTTTGCCTTTGCCTATGAATCCTTTTGGCGCTTTTTTCACTGATTTTACCTCTTTAATATTTGCCAAGAAACCTATCATCTCAAGCATTGATTCCCTTAAAGGGGCAATCACGCCAGCGCTTTTCAAAGGCCACCTGATTTTTAAATTTTCATTAACACGGGCATTTAGCAAGGATTCAACCATTTCAGAAGCTTCCTTGAACTCTTTTTCCAGCACATCATCAATGTCTTTTAGCGAGTATTTAGGCCAAGAAATCAAATGAATGCTTTTTTCATCCTCATATTTGGCATAAAAGGATTGGTAAAGCTCTTCAGTCAAAAAAGGGGTGAAAGGGCTCATTAATTTCAAAATGGCTAATCCTGCATCATAAAGGGTTTGCATTGTTGACTCCTTGTCAGCGCCTTCATAATTCTTTTTTAATTTTGGGCGAATCAATTTGATATAAGTCCTTGAAAAATCATTGATGAAAAAATTTTTTATTGACTCAACAGCTTCCCTATGGAAATGATTGTCCAAATTTTCTGTTGCGGACTTAATTGTCTTTGCAAGCCTTGACTTTATCCATAAACTGTAATCATCCAACTTTTGGGCCTTGGATTTTTTATAGCCGAGCAGCTCCAAATAAGTCTTTGAATAAGCGATAGTGTTATATAATATTGATAATTCATTCTTCGGAACCCTTAAAAGCTCCTCGGAAAAAGGCTGATTAAACCAAGTGGGCAATGAGGAATAATAATACCTTAAATTGTCTATGCCAAACTTTTTCCCAGCTTCTTCCAAGCTAAGCGCATTGCCTTTGGATTTGCTTAACTTGTTTCCCTCTTTGTCAGTAATCATTCCGGTGCAGACAACGGATTTATAAGGGGCTTTTCCTTCCATCACAACACCAGCATACATCATTGTGTAAAACCAATGGCTAACCTGCTCCCTTGCTTCCAAAATAAAATCAGCAGGGAACCACTCATTAAAATTCTCCCTTCCATCAGGATAAAGCGTGGCATAAGGCATTACTGCGGAATCAGCCCAAACATCGGCAACCTCAGGAGTCCTAACCATGACTCCTTTGCATTTAGGGCATTTGAATGTGACATTATCCATGTAAGATTTGAATAGCCTGTAATCATTCTCAAGGCCTTCCCCGTTTTTTAATTCATCATAGCTTCCGATAACCTTAAGCTCTCCGCAATCCCTGCATTCCCAAAAAGGCAAAGCCCCGTCATAATATCTCTTCCTGCTAATGCACCAATCCCTCAAGTTTGAGTACCAATTCTCAGCGGAATTCTTGGCATGAGGAGTGTTCCAATCAATGCCCTTAATCTCTTCAAGGAACTTTTTCTTTAAAGGCTCAACTTTAAGGAACCATTCAGTTTCAGTCCTATAAACAAGCGGGCTCTTGCATCTCCAGCAATGAGGATATTGATGCTTGACATTCTCTTTAAGCAAGAGCAAGTTCTTGGCTTTCAAATCCTTTATTATTTCAATGCTTGCATTAGGGAAATAAATGCCTGAAAAAAGTTCCGTATTGGTTGTCAATCCATTCTGGCTCACAACGCATATTGTTTCAAGATTATGCTTCTTTCCAGCATCATAATCATTCTCCCCATGAGCTGGAGCCATGTGAACAAAGCCTGTACCCTCATCAGAAGTGACGAAAGATTCCGGAACTGTCATCCTATCACCTTTGCTTCCAAGATAAAACTCATACTTTAATCCAACAAGGCCAGAGCCTTTTTTCTCATCCAATCTCTTGAAATTGGCTTTTAATTTGGATTCAATCTTTGAAGCCAAGGGGGAGCCAATCCAAATCTTTTCGCCCTCATGCTCTACAAGAACATAATCCATTTCAGGATTAAGGGCAACTCCAGTATTGCCTAAAAGGCTCCAAGGAGTTGTTGTCCAAACCAAAATGAACTCATCCTTACCCGCAATCTTGAACTTAACATAAACGCTTGGGTCGCTAACCTCTTTATACCCTTCGCTAACCTCCAGCTGCGAGCAAGTTGATTCGCAGTTGCTGCACCAAGGCACAACCTTTAACCCCTTATACAAAAGCCCTTTTTCATGGCATTTTTTAAAAAAACTCCATTGGGTCATTATGTAATCATTTTTGTAAGTGTAATAAGTATTATCCCAATTCATCCACATTCCAAGCCTTATGCTGTCAACAATGAAATCATCAACATACTTGGTTGCAGCTTTAATGCATTCCTCCTCAAATTTCCTAAGCCCGTATTTAATAACATCCTCTTTTTTGCCAAAACCCAGCTCTTTTTGAACCTGAAGCTCAACAGGCAAACCCATGCAATCAAATCCTGGCTGGCTTCTTTGCCTAAAACCCTTCATTGCATAAAATCTCATATAAATATCCTTTAAAACCCTGTTAAAAGCGTGGCCAACATGCTGCTTGCCGTTGGCGCCAGGAGGGCCGTCAAAATAAGAAAATTTTGGTTTATTATGGGCATTCTTTCTTTTTAGTGCGCCGTAGATATCATTTTTTTGCCAGAAGTCCAATATTTTTCTCTCGCTATCATCGTCAAGCATATTATTTTAATAAAAATAAGGTATTAAAAATCTTTTTAATCAACAATTCAAGAAAATATTTATTAATGATTGCCTGATTAGCTATATTGTCTATGAAAGTTAAAAAAAGGGATGGCTTAGTTGTTGATTTTGATCCGCAAAAAGTTGTCAGAAGCCTAAAGAACAGCGGAGTCAGCGATGAAACAATCAATAAAGCCCTTTCAATGATTGAAGAAAAAAGCCTTCCAGTGATATCCACCGATAAATTATATGGATTAATCTATGATTTTGTGAGAAAGAATGAAAACAAATACAGCGCAAGCATCTATGCCCTAAAAGAGGCGATACTAAGGCTTGGGCCTGACGGCTATTTATTTGAGGATTTCATAGGAAAAATCTTCAGGCTTTTAGGGCATGATATAAAGGTTAGGCAGAACTATTCAAGCCTTTGCGTTGTGCATGAGCTTGATGTGGTAGGAAAAGATTTTTTCGTTGAATGCAAATACCACAACAATGGTGGGATAACAACCGGAATAAAAGATGTAATGTATTCCCATGCAAGATTCCTTGATTTGAAAAACGCAAACAAGGTAAAAGGCTACTCTTTCAAAAAGATTTGGATAGCAAACAACACCAAATTCTCGGAAGATTCCATAGATTATGCAGAATATTGGGGGATTAATTTAATTGGGTGGAAATACGGCGGAAAGATGAGTCTCTCTTACCTGATTGATTCAAACGGATGGTATCCAGTGACTTTGCTTCCAAGTGTTGGCCAAAGGGTTTTTGATATATTAAACAATAATTCAATACTATTGGTGACAGAGGTTTGCTCCAAAAGTGACATGGAGCTTTCAAAGATGGGGTTTAATTCCAATGAGATAAAAACATTAAGGGATGACTGCGCCAATCTTTTATCAGCTGCAAAGAAGATAAAAAAATCAGAAGAATGATTGAAAGATTTAAATACTCGCAAGGCATTAATTCCTTTTATGATTGTAAAAAAAAAATCAAAGCTAGGGGAAGTTGAAGTAAAAGTAAAAGAAGGGAAAAAAATCAAGGAAGTCAAAGAAAAAATCTACAAAGGGCTAGAAAAAATAGCTGACAAATTAAAGAAAGCAGCCAAAAAATTAAAATAATCACTGGCTAACAAATTCAATTATTTTTTTGGCAACCTTGCTTGCAGGAATTGTTGTAGTATCAATTACCAAATCATAGTTCTTTAAATTATCAATATCAACATTGTATAACTGAGTATACCTCTCTTTTTCAGAGCTTCTCCTGATTTTTATCGCATTAATGGCTTCGCCAATATTTTCAAAACTCTCATCAGAGCGCTTGTCTGACATAATCCTTCTCGCAGACTCCTCCAAATCAACCTTTAAGCATATTTTGACGCTTTTAGGGACAAAATGAAAACCCAGCCTTCCTTCAAGAATAAAACCATCCTCTTTTTCGCCCAATTTTTTTTGGTAATCATCAATTCTTTTATCAATCCTTTTGTCTTTCTTGGCCAATTCCCCAAGCTCCTTTAATGACAATTGCATGTCAGCAGCCACTTTGCGGAATATTGAGCCAGTGGAATAATATTTCAATTTAAGCTCATCAGCAACAAGCTTGGCAACAGTGCTTTTGCCGCTGCCCAAATCCCCTGTAATTGTCAGAATCATTTCAACCTTTCCTGGGCGGTTTTTTTAATGCTTTCATATTTTTCTTTCTCAGAGCCTTCCAGCCCAACATTTTCATTAGTCAAATAAGAAGTATAAAATATCAATAACGCATTCTTGAAATCCTCAACGGTTTTAACAACAACTGGCTCAATTTTTTTGAGCTTTGCCAGATTGGCTTCGCTTTTTCTTGAAAGGCTTGAGAAATCAGTCAATGAATTCAATGAGCGAAGCACATCTTCCACTCTTATCTTGTCAAGCTCATCAAAGTCAAAATCAGCCTCAATCTTGCCAATCTTTTCGTTGTTCTCCTTTATTATTGCCAAGAAATTGGCCAAAGTGTTAATGTTCTTGCTCTTGAAAATATTCAAATTATTGTTGATGATATTTATCACTTCAGAAACCTTTGTAATTGTGCTTGCCAGCTCTTTATATCCTGAAAGCATTTCATTGACAAAAACAACAGAGGTTTTGCAGAATTCAGGCACATCATTGGCTTTTTTAAGATTCAATCTTGATAGCTTATCTATCTGCAAATCAATCCTTTCAAATGAGTTCTCAATAGTTTTAAGCTCTAAAAAGAAATCCTTCTCTTTGTAATTTTCAGTCCTAAAAAGCTTGTCAAGGAATCCGTAATTCATGTCCTTTAATTTTTTATTGTATTCCTTGAATTCAAATGAGAACATTTGGGTCCAATTCTCAGCCATTGAATAAGCCTTTGACAATCTGTCCTGGGCATTGCTAAAATATTCTTTAGTGAACTCTTCAAGCTCTTTAAGCAGCTCAAAGCCTTTGCCCATTCTTTGGATATATTTCTCATAATAATGGTCTTTGTCCATTTTAACTTCCCTCATAATCCTTGACAAATCAGCATCAATTGACGCCTCTTCATCTTGGGATTTCCTCCTTGCTTCAAAGACCTTCAAGAAAGCCTTCAAGTACTGGTTCAATTCCCTTAAATCAATCTTTTTGGCTATCAATGATTTTTGGGTTGAAGAGATATAATCAATCATGGTCATGAAGGGAGTGATACCATCAAGAAGCTCTTTATAGCTTTGGGATAAATTAGAATAAATCCTGAAGTCATCTGAAAAAATCTTGTTAAATCTTTGCAAATGGTCAAACATTAAATCAACTTTGTTGTCGCTTTTGTCAAGTATTAAACCCAACTCTTCGCACGACTTAGGGAACTTTTCAGGATTTTTGGAGATGATAATTGTCTTTTCCTCAATTTCTCCAATTGATTTCATCAATGAACTGTTTATTTTAGAGAACTCAGCCAATAATTTTTCTATAAATCCCTCATTTTCCTTAATGTTTGAATTGCTTGCCAAATGGGATATTTTTTCATTGAAATTATTTATTATTTTGGCAATCTTTTTCTGCTTTTCAGGATATTTTTCATACAATACTTTTTTGATGCTTTTCAATTGTTCCCTCTTGTATTCAGCAGCCTCCCTTATCTCTTTTCTCGTATCCCTTATCTGGCTCTCAATGCCCCTGTTAAAAGAGACTAAATCCTTAACTCTTCCAAGAAGATATTGCATTACTTTTTCAACATTTTTAAGCTCCTTAGCCTTATTGCAGGTTTTTTCAATTGATTCCTGCGTTTTTTTGGCTACAAGCAAAGGCTCAACTGAAGCGCTCTCGCCAAATGAGCTGACTTGGACCTTGGCAAGCTTTTCAAGGGCATTGGCTGATTTTCCAGCCACTTGCGCAATGCTAATCTCCTTATCAACCTGGTGGCCCCATAAAGCAACTATTGACGCAAAAGTATTCACAACATCAACAATTAAGCCCATCTGCTTTTTGATAATGTCATCATGGACTTTCTTGGCATCTTCTTGCTTGCTTAAATTCCTTGATATCTCCTCAAACAATTTAGCCTTATCAGATGAAGCCACATCCATATTTTCCAAACCCTTGACTTTTTTAGAGGATTCAATGAAGAATTGAGTGATTTTTTTGTGCTGACTAAGGGTTTTTTCAAGCTCATCAAGGGCTTTAGTTCCATTCTGTGCAAGAATAAGCTCTTCATATTCTATCTGCTTAATAATCCTGACCTCTTCGCCCTGCTTGTCAATGAATAATCCTGCATTGTTTAAAGAATCCAGAAGTTGCGCGCTTATTGATTTCAATGATTCAACAACATCACTGTCAATAGTTATGCTCTCTCCTCCAGAGGTCTTTATATAAGTTTCTTCAATGCTTTTTTCGCTGCTAATATCTATCTTCCTTATATCTTTTGACACCTCAACCAATGATTGGATTATTTGAACCAATCCCAATGATTTTTTCATTTCATGGCTTTTCTTAATTCCTTTCTGCCTGTCTTTTCCCATCACTTCATCCAAAAGATTCTCCAAATAAGCGTTTCTTTTGTAATCAATCCTAATAGTGCCGCCCTCCTCTTCAGAATAGATAATGTTTGCCAAAGCAGTGTAATATCCCGCAACTTCCTTGAAAGTCGCCTTAAGCATTGACTCCATATTGACAAGCGACAAATTAACATCTTTTAATATAAAATCCTCCAAATTTTCAAGCTCTTCAATCCTTTTGGAATACTTCATCAAGGCATCAGGCTTTTCGGCAAAGACCGCAAAAGCAGTGTTCAATGTCTGAAAAGAGCTGATGAAATTAATTGTTCCCTCAAGCCCGTGATTGATTAGCGCAACCTGCTCCTTGCTAATCTGCACAATCCCCGGAATTATCTCTCCCAAATTATCTGAAGCAGTTTCAAGATGAACATTAAACTTTTCCAAATTAAGGGTTTTTTTCCCGTTTTTTCCAACAAGAAGATTATTTTTTTCCAATTTGGCAGTTATTTCATTAATAATCTTTTGCTGATTAGAAACATTGGGCATAATCAATTATTAATAGGCAGTTATTTTTAAAACTTGCCAGATTGCCCAAGTTTATAGATTAAATCATTTTTTCTTGCAACGCCATTGACTTTAATTGCAACCCTTTCACCCTTGCCAGCTGATTTAACCTCTGTTTTATCAATCTCCATTGATTCAACATTTTGCTTCAAATGAGTTGTTTTTCCGCTAATGATTATCTCATCGCCAATCTTTATTCCGGCATGATTCAAAATTATCTCAGCCACTTTTATTTTTGGATAATAATTTTTCACCACTCCCGCAGGAATCTTTTTCTTGTTGGAAACATTGCCATCAATAGAATGCTCTATTGATTCCTTGCCCGGCTTTCCAAGATAAAATCCTGAACTGAATCCGCGATTGTAAACATTTGATAATCTTTCCATCCATTCATTAATCCTTGACTTGTCAAATTTGTCAATAGCTTCCCTATAAACCTTCACAACCTCTGAAATGTATTCAGGGCCTTTCATCCTGCCTTCAATCTTTAATGATTTAACCCCTGACTTGATTATTTTATCCAAGAAAGAGATTGTGCATAAATCTTTGGCATTCATAAACCTCTCGCCATCATAGATTAATTCACCATTTTTATTGGATACATTCCATTCCTGCCTGCACGGCTGCATGCATTCCCCTCTGTTGGCGCTTTTCTGATAGAGCACCCCTGATAAAAAACACCTGCCTGAGATGGATGCGCACATTGCGCCATGAATAAAAACCTCCAAATCAATCTTTGCGTTTTTTGTAATCATTGATAAATGTTTTAGCGAAACCTCCCTGGCAAGTATCACTCTTTTAGCTCCCATCTTTTTATATTCATTGGCTGAAGAGCTGTTTGAAACGCTTGCTTGCGTGCTGATATGAAAATCCATTTTGTATTTTTTTAGTAGATGAATCAATCCCAAATCGCTGATTATTATTGCATCAACGCCAGACTCATTGGCTTTTTTTATAATCTTTTCAGCCATTCCAAACTCGCCTTCATAGATTATTGAATTAAGGGCAAGATAAGCCTTAACTTTTTTTGAATGGCAAATGCGCATTATTTTTTTTAAATCATTGGCCAAAAATCCTGAAACATTAGCCCGCATATTAAGTGAGCCAACTCCAAAATAAACAGCATCAGCTCCAGCAACAATTGCAGCATTCATTGTCGCATAATCATGGCAAGGAGCCAGTAATTCAACCATAATGTATTTTGCTCTCCAACTCTTTTAAAAGGTTTTTAAAGCAAGAATGATTTTTTTATTGCTGAGATGATTTTAAGCGTTATTGGGGCAATACTAGGGATGGCTGGCTTGGTTTTTTTAAGCCCAATTGCAATAAAATATGCTTCCAAATTAGGTGAAATATTCGGATTATCCCCTTTGCTTATAGGAATCTTCATAATCTCTTGGGGAACAAACATGCCGGAGATTACAAACTCAATAATATCCTCAGTAATTGGCCAAAGCCAAATAGGAATAGGAAACCTGATTGGAAGCTCAATTATGATTCTCACATTAGTCACTGCAGTAATAATATTATTCATGGGGCCAATAGAGGTTGACAGGAAAAATGTTGCAGTCCTCGGAATCTCTGCAATCATAGGAATACTCATGGCTTACTCAATAATTGAAAAAGGTTCTATCTCGAGGCTTAACGGCGGAATACTTGTCTTCATCTATTTTGCATTATTGTATTTTCTCAACAGCAAGGTTGACAAAAAAGAATATGTTCAAGAAGCAGAGAATATAGTAATCTTTTCCCAAAAATTCAAATATGTGCTGATATTGCTTTTTTTGATAGTGGGCATATTTTTAAGCTCAGCGATTTTCCTTGACTCAATAATCAATATTTCAGAATATTTCCTAATACCTTCATTCATTATAGGGCTTTTTTTAGTAAGCATTGGCACCAACTTGCCGGATTTATTTTTGGGGTTAAACGCATTAAAAAAAGGGGAAGCAGGGATAGTCATAGGAAACAGTTTTGGCTCAGTGATCACCAACATGAATTTGGGAATAGGGCTTGGGGCATTGTTTGTCCCAACAGCAATTGATTTATCAAGCGTTATTCCTGCGCTCAATTATTTGCTTATCCTTTGGGCAATGGTGTTTTTGATATTTGTTCTAAACAAGAAGCTTGATAGAAAAATAGCTTTGCTACTATTATTGCTTTATGCAGCCCAATTCCTCATCATAAAATAAGTGACTTTTGCATCTGCAGTCAGAGCAGCCAAAACCTCTTATTGCCTTATATTTTCCACCAAGCTCTATAGCGAGTTCGCACTCTTTTTCTTTTTTGCTGCTTTCAAAAAACTTTGCCCCTATTTTTTTGAAAGCCTTTGAGGTTGTCAAATAATCAATATGCCAATGGATTTTTTTATCATCCCTCATGTGGCGCGCAACCCTTTTTTCGGCATTGCTCTGGCTTGAGCCTGCGTAAAAATACCTGCCTTTCTTGAAATCAATAGCTCCAAGTTTTCCCACAATAATCCTTGCATCGCAATCAAGGTATAACTCTAATATATATGCCCCTTTCATTAATTATTTAAATCCGGACAGGGGTTTTAATGATTATGGCTGAATGCGTAATCTTTGAATCAGGAAAAGGGAAAAAATTCTCAGGCGACTTTTTTAAAGATGACTTTCCAATGTGGATTCATTTTAACAATAAGGAAGAAAACATAATAAGCAGCTTGAAGAGATTAATCAACGAGGAAACATTCATGATAGAAGATTTCCTTGAGGAGCAAAGACCTAATTCCGTGGCTTTTGAAAAGTTTTCAGTGGCGGTTTTCACTTTCCCTTATGAAAACCTCAAGGTTTTGCAGATAACTTTTATAATACTCAGAAAAAAAATAATCACTATATCCAATTTTGAAAACAAGGATATAAATTTAATACTTCAAAGAATCATACTGGAAAAAGATATCACTGGTGTGACAAATATTTTCTCTTTCATACTTGACAGAATGATTGAAAGCAGCATTAAAAGGCTTGATAAGATGGAGGATAATTTAGAAGAAAAAGAAAAGCTTGTAATGTCAGGCAAGAAAAACAAGAATTTTTTGTATGAAAATAATAACATAAAAGATGAACTTTATTATACAATAAAGAACCTTAAAGGAAACCTTGAAGTTGTTGAAGATGCTTTAGGTGGAAAAGTAAAATTCCTTAATTTGAAATATTTCGGGGAGCACATGCAGGACAGGTTCTTGTATTTATTGGATTTTT
>CAZMEY010000002.1:0-32273 GCA_964565435.1 Candidatus Woesearchaeota archaeon | reverse complement strand
GGAGAGCGCACGGCTGAAGACCGTGATGTCGCGTGTTCAAATCACGCCAGTCTCATATGGCAATAAAAAAACCAGAAAATAAGAAAGAGAAGGCTAAAGCGCCTACTCCAAAAGAAGAGAAAGAATTGCAGGAAAAGTATGCAAAAGTCTTCAAAAAAGTAGTTGAAGCAATCCAAGAGGAAGAAAATGTTGCAATAACTTACCAAGTGCTTGTGGACATATTAACCCAATTGGAACAGCATATAAAATCCCAAATGGGCGGCTGCGGCCACGATTGCAGCTCATGCCATGACTGCAATCACGATTGAATAACTTTTAATTCTTTAATTTTTTTATTTTTTATTTATAAACAATACATTAGGTTAAGAACTGAAGCAACCAAAACCCATGCCAAATAAGGGAACATCAAATAAGCGCTTTTCCTGTCAATCTGCCAGAATTCAATGATTGCAGCAAGTATTGCAAACCATAAAAACACTATCTCAATGAATCCGAAAAGAAATTGCCTCATGCCAAAAAACAGGGCGCACCATAAAACATTAAGCCCTAATTGAATAAAGAACAATGCCATGCCTAAAGAGTTCTTCTTCCCTCCTTTAGACCAAACCCTTGCCAAAGCAATGGCCATCAATATGAAAAGCGTAGTCCAAATCACTGGAAAAAACCAATTAGGAGGAGTGATTGAAGGCTTCTCAGCATTAACATACCATCCATTAACACCGGAGTAAGTGAAAAAAGAACCTGCAGCTGCTGCCAAAAAAACTATCAAAAATGAATAAACATATATTTTTAACCCTTTCATTAATCAATAAAGGATTAGCCCATAATTTAAAAACCCTTTTTTTTTAATCAATCCATAAAAAGTACCCAATAAAAATGCTTAAAGCAATTATTACTTCATAGGTTTCAAGCCAATAAATTATTGCAATAAATAAAAAAAATTATGTATTAAATTCAGCAAAAAATAGTTTAATCTAAGCACAAAACAATTAAATATTATTTTATTTAAAAGAACTTTTGATAACAAGATTCCCCTAATCAAAAGTTTTAAAATAAAATACTTTTTAATAAATTATCAATGAATAAAAAAATAGGTGTTTTGGGTGGAATAGGCCCCGAAGCATCAGCAATATTCTATGATAAACTAATAAAAAAGCTCCAAAATCTAAAATACATAAAAAGCAACAAAGATTATCCTCAAATAATCATCAACAGCATACCTGCTCCCGAATTAATCCATGAAACCATAAAATCTTATGAACTTGAGCCTTATATTAAAGGAATAAAGGAATTAGAATATTTTGGCTCAGATTTCATTGTAATGGTGTGCAATACAATCCATTTATATTATGATTGCCTATCCACCAAAGTGAATATTCCAATAATTGATTTGCAAAAAGAAGTAAAAAACGAATTGTCGGAAAACAATATCAAATCAATATTAATAATAGGGACTCCCAGCACAATAAGAAAAGGATTGTATTGCTTTGATGGAATTGACTGCATTTTGCCAAAGGATTCAGAGATTGAAATGCTTGAAAATATAATATTCAATTTCAATAATGGAATTGAAAAAGAAACCCAAATAAAGGAATTAAAATCTTTATGCAATAAATACCTGTCTTGTGGAGCCGAAAGAGTATTGCTTGGATGCACTGAATTTGCAGCAATGCTAAAAGATGACTATGAAATACCAAAAATTGACACAATAGATGTGCTTGTAAATGCTGCAATAAAAAAAATTAAATAATCCTTTCAATAATGAATTCAACAGCATTATCGCTTTTTACCTGTTTTGAATATTTTCCAACCCATTTTTTTTTAGTCAATCCCTCTATAAAACCCACCAGTTCCCCAACCACAAATGATTTCATTGGAGGAGTATTGGATTCTTCATTTTTTTGGTTGAATTTGCTTTTGCCACTGATGATTATTTTATCCTTGGAAACGGATTTTATAATTGTATCCTTGGAATTTACTCCAGAATAATACCCTATCAAAATTAATTTTTCCAAATACCTTTTTATATCTTTGGAATCATTCCTAAAATTTCCATGCACCAATGATTCACCTATTTTTTTGCCCTGCTCATAATTAAGATCGCATGTTGCGCCTTCTCCAACAATCCTAGTAAGTTCCTTATTCAAAATTTCAATTATTTGGGTAGGTAAAATGATTGTTCCATAATCCTTATTATTTTTGTCTGATTTTAAATTCACAGCAATCATCACCTCTTGAAATGCATTTTGTTTCTTTGCATAAAAACTCTTTTTTTTCATTTGAAGAACTGGCTATTTTTTGTAAAAAGCCCTCAATAAAACTGCAAACAGGGTATTTTGATTTTGAATGGCTTTTTGATTGAAAAGTCCATTCAGCTTTCAAAGTGATTGAATCCTTAAAAAATTCCTTTTTTTTGATTTTTATCCATTTTCTTTTCATAATAAAATCAGCAGCATTATCTACAATTTTTTGCGTTTTTCCACCCATTTTTTTATCTTTTATTATAATCTCGGCATTTAATTCCCCTAATCGTGAAAGGAGCAATAACGCAGCTTTTCCAGTATATTTTTCCAATGTTTCTTGTATTAAATTAAAAGTTTCAACCCTCATCATCCTAGATTTCTGGAATTCTTTATGGTTTTTTTTTAAAAAAGATATTGCTGCATCTAAAAAAAAATCAAGGCTTATAATTTTGTTGAAAATATCCAAATCCATATTTTTTTAAAAAAAGTAAGGATATATTAAAAACTTATTGGAATTACTTTAAAACCAAATTCCTAATCCTTTTGTGCTGCTCCAATCTATTTATGAAATTGCCGCCGTCATACCCGTCAAATCCTTCAAGCACTTTAGTTTCATAAATATTTCTCAACTTATAATCATGCCTTTGGATTATTTTTTTGGATATTATCCTCTCTTTTAATGAACTTTTATTTTTTACAAAAGTAACCGAATCCTTTCCGTTGCCAGAACCCCCAGGAATAAAACTAATTGGGTAAAAACCCTTTTCAATGAGAATCTTTTGCTGATAAAGCTTTTCCTCACTTTGCTCCATCTTAGTAAAAACCATTCTTTTGGATTTATGCTCATTAATCATTGATTTCAAAATGCTTTCAAACCCATGATTGCTGCATTGCGAAAAATCAAAATAAGCGGAATTGTCATTAATATGAGAGAATGCAAACGCATAATCATTTTCATCAATCTTAAAAACCTGTTTTTTTTGCATAAAAAGGGATTCAATATTTTCTTCAGGCAATACTTCAACATTAACTTTATTGCTTTTTATTCTTTCAGGATTTTTTATTATAGGAGCATTAATCCCTGCAAAAGACGAAATCAGCTCGCATAATGGAGCAACTTTTGAAAGCGAAAAATTTCCACTTCTCGGGATTCTTTCATCAATGGAGGTTATTTTATCTTTTCTGCAATAGCTGTCCCTGTCAAGTATATAGACTCCCAAATCAACAGAGTTTATCTGAGGAAAAGCAGGATTTTTTACATTCCTCATAAAAGGGGCATACCCAACTGGAAGAGCATTAGCGCCAATCAAATGAGCAGAAACTGATGGCGAAACTATTTGGGGCTCTGCAAGAATCCTATGAATTTTAGGGTTATTCAAAAAGCCAAGAACAGACTCATTTAAATAATTGCACATGAATATAAGATAATTTCCCTGATTTCTCATTTCAGGAGTATTTACAAGAGCCATCATTTCAAGCTCATTATTTTCCAAATAATTCATTATTGCGCATAAGGGCTTCCCATCCTTTTTGATATAGTCCCAATAAATTGAATCAGGATAACTATTTATTGCAGATTCAATGCCTTTTTTTGAATAAACAAAATCATGGGGGTAAAATCCCCTGCCAGTGCTCTCATTGTAAAAATATCCTGCCTTATAAATTCCAGCAACATCTTCTGAATGGAACTCAATATTATCAGGAGTCAATTTAATAATCTCAATAGATTCTTTTAACATATTAATAAATTATGCATTTATATTTAAAAAATTTTTTATTATCAATAAAAAACTATAAAAGCTATGGAAAATTGTTTTTTATTTTGTAATGGCAGATATATTGATTGTTGATGATGATGATAAAATAAGGGAAGTCCTTGAAATCTTTCTAAAATCAAAAAAGCACAATGTGATGACCTGCGATAACGGAAAAAAGGCAGTCTTATTGCTTAAAAGGCTACCAAAACTTCCTGATTTGATATTAATGGATGTAATGATGCCTGAAATGGACGGCTATTCCGCCACAAAGGAGATAAGGAAAAGCATAACAAAGACAGTGCCAATACTTTTTTTGACTGTAAGGGATTCAAGTAATGACTTGGTTACAGGATTTGATGCAGGGGGCAATGAATTCATGACAAAGCCTTTTGATTACGCAAAGCTTGAGCAAACAATCAATAAATTATTATCATCGCCTAATGAAAGCAGGATAAAAGGTTATTAACTTGGATTATCAAAAAGAGCTTGAAAACATTGCCAAATTAATAAAGAGTTTGGCAGAAGGCAAAACAGCCAAAATATCAGGGGATTTTGAGATATATTCTAATCTGCAGTTAATTGCAAACAAGCTTAAAGAAAGCAAAGAAGAGATGAATAACCTTGTAAAATTCAATGAAAAAATAATTGAAAACGCGCTTGAAGAATCCAAAGAGAAACTGGCGACAGTCTTTGAATCATCAAGAGATGGAATAGTCATAATGGATTCGGAATCCATAATAATTGAAATAAACAATAGACTGTCAAATTTATTGAAGCTGAAAAAAGAGGAGATTTTGGGAAAAAAAATAATTGATTTTAAATTATTTTCAGAAAGTGACAAAAAATCCATGGCTAATGATTTTGAAGAGTTGTCAAAAGGAAAGCATTATTTTGTAAGGGAATATATTATTAAATTAAACGGCAAAGAGGCTTATTTTGAGATACATTCATCCGCTTTGAGAAACGGGAAAAACCTAATAGGTGCAGTCTCAATAGTTAGGGATATAACTGAGCAAAAAAACGCTGAAATAGCCTTAAAAAAAAGCGAGGAAAAATTCAAAAACCAATTCTTATATTATAAGGAATTGGATGATGTCAAGAATGACTTTATAAGCCTATTAAGCCATGAGCTAAAAAGCCCTTTAGTGCCTATAATAAGCTATTCTGACCTATTTTTGCAAGGGATACTCGGCAAGCTGGATGACAAGCAAAAAGAGGCAATCCAATCAATGAAAGAAAGCGCCAATAATCTTTTAGCAATGATTGAAGAAATACTTGACATAAGCAGAATTGAAAGAGGTACAATGAGGTATAATTATTCCGATTTTGAAATAAGCCAGCTAATAACTGAAACCCTTAATTCCGAGAAAGGATTTGCCCAAAGCAAAGGGCTAAAAATAATCTATGAAAATCCTCAAAAGATTACACTAAACTCCGATAGGACAAAAGTCTCAAGGGCTTTGCATAATTTAATCAATAACTCCATAAAATTCACTGACAAAGGCAAGATAACAATCACTGCGGAAAAAGAAAAAAACAATCTAATACTAAAATTGTCTGACACTGGAATAGGTATACCTGAAGCCAAAAAAGACGGAATCTTCACCAAATTTTACCAAGCAGATTCATCCCTTTCAAGAAATTACCAAGGCACAGGAATAGGATTATATAATACTCGGATAAATATTGAAGAGCTTGGAGGAAATGTATCTTTTGAAAGTAAGGAAAAGCAAGGAACAACATTCATTATCAAATTGCCAATAACCAAAAAAAATTCGCCAAAAACTATAGCAATAATAGGCGCAAGCCCCAATAAGGATAGGATGAGTAATAAAGCAGTAAGGGCTTACTTAAAAAAAGGCTACAAAGTCTATCCAATCAACCCCAATTACTCCTCTGTTGAAGGCCTGAAAACTCATACATCAATAACGCAGCTAAACATAAAGCCTGAGATAGTGAGTGTTTACACAAACCCGGAAATAACCAAATCCATCCTTATTGATATTGTGAAAACAAGCCCCAAAACTGTTTATTTTAACCCTGGCTCAACAGACAAGGCATTGATTGCTGAGATAGAAAAAACAAGGCTAAAATATGAAAGGGCTTGCAGCATAATGGCTATTGGCGAAAACCCTGAAAAATACTAAAAATAAGGCTAAATCATTAAAAAAATTTTTAAACAAAAAAGATTAACCAAGAAGCTATGGGTATTGAAATTTATTGCGCAGAAATAATATTAAATGACGCAAAAAGCAGGGGAATAGATAGCGCCAAAAACGCGGATAGTTTGGCAGAAAACCTCTCCCTTGATTTACTGTTAAATATTGACCGGGCAATAATCCAAGATTCCCACTTCATAAAATTCTCCCAATACCAGCGCTTCAAAAACAATGCAAAAATCTGCAATTATTTCCAAATAAGTAATCCTTATAATGAAGATTTAGCCCCTTATTTCGCAAAAGTTAAGGATAATTTGGCAAAAAATGATTTGATTTATTATGATACAAAAATAACAAAACTATGTGAAATAACTAATCCAAATTTGTTTTATCAAAAATCTGCAAGCAATTTCAGCAAGAAAATAAAAAATTTAGTGTCCAATGATGAATGGAGCTTTAAAGAATTCCAGAAAGTCAAAATATTCTTTGCATCATTATTAGCATTGAATGCATTAACAATAGGATATATGTTTTACCAAAAATACTTCAAAAATTAAGCATTCAACACGCTTACAGGAGCAGCACATTTAGCCTTTTTCTCAACAGAAACAATATTTTGCTTTTGCAAATATTTGAGCAGCTCTTCTGCTTTTTTTTCAGCCAAATCAAACTTAAGCCTCATCCAAGTCTTGACTATTAAATCAGTGGGCATTAAGCCTTGTGTTTCATAATATTTTTGAATATCCTCTTTTATAACCTCAATCCTTTCTTCCTTGCTTTCGGCAGGGTTCCTTCTGCAAAATATGCAGGTTTTAATCCTTGAAACATTTTTTGGAATATAAGGTATTTTGCACCTTTTGCACCTGACTAAATAATCCCTGAAAACCATGCTAACAAATTAAAGAATTCTTTATATAAATCTTTCGGCAAAAATCATTACATTTTTAAATAAAAAAAAAGCTTCAAAAGATTATGAGCGAGTATTATTGCAAAACTCTTGTATCTATAAAAAATACTGAAAGATACAGCTCAAGGCTTCCATGCCTAAGGGAAAAGCTTGCAGGTCATTGCTTTGCAATGGTGGAATTGGCTGAAGTCCTTGCTGTTAAATACAATCTTAATCTAGATATTAGATTAGCTAAAGATATCGCGCAAAACCATGACTTGGGAGAATATCTTAAAGGGGACATTGATGCGGGAAAAATAGTTCATGGCAAAGTCAGCGAAAATGAAAAAGAAAGCCAGGAGCTAGAAGCATGGGAAGAGATACGCAAAATGCTTCCAAAAAGCCTTTACGAGCAGAAGCGCGCTTATTGGGAAAGCTTTGAAAAATGCGAAAGCCTTGAAGCAAAATACGCCAAAGCTCTTGATAAATTGGAAGCATTGCTTCACATGTCAGAAGTGGGCGCAGGAGGCTTTAAGAAAAAGACATGGTTTAGGAAAAAAGGCTTTGACGAAAAAGACTATCTCTTAACAGCAACTTATGCTGACAAAAGCTTTTATGAGTTTATTAAACAAGCCATAAAAAATGGCAGCCATGGAGATTTGGAAGGATTTTTAGGCGAATTAAAAGAAGTGAAAAAAAAATTAAAAACTATCTATTCAGAAGTCGGAGCTTCATGGAAAGAAGAATATAATTATGCAATGGAATAGTAATCGAATGTTTTTTAAATTAAAATTTATGTAATTTTTATTATGAGAATAACAGAATTTAAGATTTTTAATCCCTATAAAGAGAATTCTGTACTTAGTTTGCCTGTTTTTTCAGATTATTTCCTTGAAGATAATAAAATAGAAAGTAAAATAAAAAATTTAACTCAAATACATCAACACGCTTATGATTTTTTAAATAAAAAACAAGATGAATATTTTTATCAGGATAGGCTTTATTCATCAAGATTTTCTGAAAAAGAAGATTTAATTAGTAAACTTATTCAATCTAATGAAAAATCAATGACTAAAATTTCTCATTTGCTAGAAAATGGATTTGATTTTAAAAGAAAATATGATTTTATTTTTGAAGAAATTTACTCTTTAGAAGATATAAAGAGGATATGTACTCTTGCGAAAAATCCAAATTCTCCTTCATTATATCAACTATTTTGGCTTAAACCTTATGAAAATCAAATAAATGAGCATGGATTAAAATTAGACGAATTAGGTGCAAATAAACATATTGAAAACATATTTTATAACAAAAATTTATTCAATGTTAATGACCATCAATTTAAACCTATTATTTTTTATAATTTATCACAATTAGGTTATGCTCTTGAAGTTATACCCAAACTAATTAATGAAGTTTTAGAAACTGTATTTTCATTTAAAAATATAAGTGATAATCATTCATTAACTGTTTTTGATTTAATAAGTGCAGGAATACTTAAAACTTGCAGATTAAATCATCAGTGCCCAGTAGGTCTAAAAAAATATTATACCAAAAAAGTTGATTATATCTTTGAAAAAAATGATATTAATATTACACAATCAATGCTTGAAAATGCAGAGCAATTGTATTCAAATAGTATTGATAAAATTGTAAAAGATTTGAATTTGAATATTGATTTATCATTTGCAGCAAAATCATTATATTCAAATATTGAAAATGTAATCCCTCTAAAAAGGAATTTAGCATTTGGAATAATAAATTATCTTTCTAATGAAATGGGTGATGATATTTCATTAAAAATGTGCAAAAAATTTAAATTACTACCTGAAATTTTAAGAAATTATACTGTTCAAGTAAAAAATGAACTTGATAAGCAAATGAATGAAAATTCTAATTAATAAGTTTATTTTTGAAAAAAATTAAAAAAAATTTAAATAATTATTCCTCAAAAATAATTTAATTATTTTTTCTTTTTAAATTTTATCCAATTGGATGGAACCTTGCCAAGCTTGTTAAAGATTGCAAAAACCATTGCCTTAATCTCTGAAGACTTCACTTTATTTTTTTCTTTCACTTTTTCAGAAACCATCTTTGCCACAACTTTTGAAATAGGCAAAGGAGAGCCAGCGCCAACGCACGCTTTCACAATCTTTAATTCTTTGTAATCCTGCAAGGAACCATCCTTTTTGATTACCTTAATCATGCCAATTATTAAGCGCTCCAAGCTTTTTAATCTATCTAACAATTATATTTTAATAGGATTATCAAAAACAGTCTCAAAATATTCCGTAATTAGTTGGCTTTCACGCACTATATCACCAAAGTTATTCCTCAAAGTTTCAAGATTTAAAAATCTTGAACGATCCTCAGGTTTAGGATATAGATCTTGGCCAAATTCCCAATCAGTTTTATAAACCCAAGTACTTCCAAATGCAACAAAAAGATTATTTCTTGGAGCTTCTTTATTATCAAATAGCTGGTCAGAAGTAGGGTCAATTATTATAAATCCCTTATTATTATTTTCCCTTAGTAAAAAAGGCAATGCCACATAAGCATGATCCCTCATTTTATTATAAAGAAATGCTGCATTAGGATAACCAATATCCATTAAATTCAAAAAAACATTTCTGGAAGAATATCCGCAGCAGAAATATGGAAACCTGTCATTATTGAATTTTGCCAAAGCATAATGACAATAACTAATTTCATATATTCTTTTTATATGATTAAACAAATCATCAATTGTTTCAATATCCATTGAGCAAAAACCCGGAATCCCTGAATATTTTTTTAATATTTTTTCGTTTATTTCATCTAAAGAATTTTCACAGCCGCTATTAAAAAAAACATTTTTTATAAGATTATCTTGAAGGCTTACATATTCACCATTTTTTAATTTTCCCAAAACAATATTATATTTATTATCCAATATTTTTTCATACATGGAATAATTGATTGAAAATTCTCCAACAATTGCATGCTCTAAATTTAAGGAATCATCCAAATGAAAAGTATTGCTTGTATATTGCGTGATCTTCATTTTTTTTAAAAGAAAATATTTTATTTTTAAATATTGCTATTATTTAATAAAACATTATACATTTAAATTAATTAATTTTCATTAAGGATTTCTCTTAGCAGTCTTGATAATCTTTTTAGAGCAAGCATATTTTACTTTAGGGTTTTTAGACTCCAAATATGAATAATCCATGAATTAATAAGTTATCAGTATTTTAAATAAATAATCATAAGAGAATTTTTAGGGGCTAAATTGCCCCTTAGAATCCTAACAATTAATCCCTTATTCCTTCGGTTGTAACCCTGAAAACGCATTCAGCTTCTGGCAGGCATGGGGAGTCAATCATTCTTGCAACCCTTTTATCACCTTTGCTCTTCCTAAGATAAACCCTGAAAGTGCTCGCGTGGCCTACAATGTTTCCTCCAATTGCAGCGGTTGGGTCGCCGAAGAAAACGTCAGGCCTGCTCATAACCTGGTTAGTAATATAAACAGCTAAATTGTGCCTGTCAGACAATCTCTGCAAATCATGCAAGTGCCTGTTCAATTTTTGCTGCCTGTCAGCCAATGTGCCTCTTCCAGCGAATTCGCTTCTAAAAAGCCCCATTAAGCTGTCAACTATGACTAATCTTACTGGAATTTTTTCCTTGTCAATCAAGTCATTAATTCTTTCAACCAATAGCATTTGGTGATCAGATGAATAAGCCCTAGCAACCTTGATTTTTGACAATGCTTCTTTGACATCCAATCCAACCCCTTCAGCCAGTTGCACTATACGCTCTGGTCTGAAAGTATTCTCTGTGTCAATAATTACGCAGTAGCCATCTAATCCTCCTTTATCCTTAGGCAATTGCACATTGACAGCCAATTGAAGCCCTATCTGGGTTTTTCCAGAACCGAATTGCCCGAAGCATTCAGTTAATGCCTGGGTTTCAATGCCTCCGCCAAATAAATTATTAAGCTCTTCGCTTTGGAATTTAATCTTTCCAATCTCATTTCTTCTGTCAAGCAGGGTGTCTCCGCTAATAAAGCCCATTTTTAATGCGCTTCTCGCTGCTGAAATGATTTTGCTTGCTGTTGCTGCCCCTAATTCTGTAGCTTCGGATATAAGCGCTGCAGGGCTTACAGCTATGCTCATTAAGTCATTGAATCCAGCTTCCCTTAATTTTTCGGCAGTTTTTTCGCCAACTCCAGGAAGCTCTTCAATGCATTTAATATCAGATTTAATCTCGTCATCAATAATGGCGGGTTCGCATTCTGCATCATCTTCAGAAGCGTTGATTGATTCATCATCTTTTTTTTTCATAAAAGAATAGTATGCTATTTCTTTTAAAATAACTTTGTATAGTGGACTTCCGTTATTCCGGTAATTGCTATGTTAAAAAAAAGTTAAAAAAAAATTAAAAATCTTAAATTAGCATATTATTCTGACGCGTCACAGTAATCGGATTGCTTTATTGAGTTCAAATCAACTTCCACTTTGTATCTGCTTCCTGCAACCATTGAAGGAAATTCACTTGAAAGGAAAGTTATTGTTTGTAGTTTTTCTAATCCGCTTATCTGCATTGTTTCAGGCAAGCTTTTCATTATTGGATTGCCAAGCTGCACATTTGACAAATCATAGACTTTTATTACAAAAAGCTCTGTTGATGAAATGTCTGATCTTCCATTGTTTATCATAGTAATTGATATGTTTCCTTCTTCTGAAACATTGCAAACAAGCCTTTCAATGCTGTATTGCACTTGTCCCATTTCAGTTACTTGATCAATTCCTGATGCTGAGCTTGACTCCAAATTTGATTGCAAACCATTAACCCAATACCATGCTGTTGCAGCTACTGCAATTGTCAGCATGATAAGAAGAATAATAGCTATTACCGGAGTTATTGCTTTCTTCATATCAAATAATGAGCATTTGATGATTTATAAATATTATTCCCTAATTTTTTTTTAATATATTAAATTTTTATGGTATATGGGAGTTATTCCCATTTTTTTCTCAATAATGTCTAAAATGGGGATATTTATTTCTTTTCCAGAATAAGGGTCATTGCAAATAATATTTTTTTCATTTATTCCTGCAAAAACCATTGCATGAGGCAATCCATAATAATAAGTATCAATTATTGCAGGGCATACTTTTTTTTGTTCTTCTCTTGTTGCTTTAACAGCAAAAATGTAATTTTCAAAATAATTCCCTGCATTTTTACAATCTTCAAAGCTTTTTGTATTGCCAACAATGATTTCAGAATTGCCCAATATTTGCTGAAGCAGTATCTCCAATTCATATTCCCCTTTTGCCATATTTACATATTCATCAACTGATAATTCATTCATGCTTTTTTTTGAAATATATTTGAGGCTGTTAGCAAAATAATTATATAGCTCTTTATTGGATGATTTTTTTGCAAAATAATCCGTCATGAATCCTTTGTCTTTTATTTTGCCAAGAAGAGCGCTGGCATAAAACCATTCAGCTCCATCCTTATTAATCATCTCCATTAAATTAGGATTATAAAATCCGTGAATCATCCTTGCACAGGCAATAACGCAGGAATTGCCATATTGCTGCTTTAATGGACTGATATTTAATTTAATCATAAATAATCCAGAAACAAATCATTTTTTAAATATTACTCTTTCTTTGAAAATACTCCGCAGTGGCATTTTTTATTGAATATGAATTCTGAGCAGGGGCATTTGGTGTTAAGTTTGCATAAGCAGTTTCCATCGTTTTCAAGCACTTTTTGCAGCAATTCAAAATCAATCTTCCATTCTTCAATCATTTTTAATCAATCTCCATTTTCCTAAAGCACATTATAAATCCAGTATGCCCCAGCATGTCAAACTTTGGATGGCACACTTGGCCTTTGACATCCCATTCTCTTAATATTAATTCAAAAACATGCTCCAATTTAAATCTTTTTTTTGAGAACTCTTCCTCTGACTTGGTTAATTGGGTGGTGTTAGGGACATAAATCACAAGCCTTCCGGCGTTCTTTAATAGCTCGCTGACTTTTAGGCAATAATCCCACGGATTGGGCATGTCAAGATTAATTGCATCAAAAGAATATTTGCCAGAGTAATCATTCAAATCCTTATTTATGACTTCAATGTTTTTTAATCCCATGAACTCTGCGTTCTTTGCGATTAATTTGGCAAACTCAGGGTTTTTTTCAACACTTACCACTTTTTTGGCAATGTTTGCAAAAACGCATGTTGCGTTGCCGCTTCCTCCTCCGCAGTCAAGAGCCAAGGATTTTTCATTCAATCCCAATTGCGAAGCTATGAATCCTGCATCTTTCGCTGTTATTATCTGCGGGCCGCGCTTAATATTCATTAATAAATCCTTAAAATCGGCAGTTTTGAGAATGAATTCTTTGCCTTTATGGGTTTTAATAATGCCATCTTTCAACTTATTATAATCATTTTTCTTTATTATCCCTGCCGAGATATTCAGGTCGTCCTTTAATTTGTCAGGATAAACTCTTTTATAATCATTGTTAATTAATAGTT
Source organism: Candidatus Woesearchaeota archaeon (assembly GCA_964565435.1). GTDB lineage: Archaea > Nanobdellota > Nanobdellia > Tiddalikarchaeales > Tiddalikarchaeaceae > JAQTTT01. The sequence goes on along the minus strand of CAZMEY010000002.1, from coordinate 18,693 downwards.
TCATCTTAAAAATCCCAATAAGAACAGTATTAATAAAAATATCCCTGCAATTCCTAAAGTGGTATATGAAGCAAGATTTATAATATCAGTAATGTCAAGCTTTTTTTTGCCAACCCTTAAATCCTCAGGCAATGGCGCAACAGTTTCAGGCTCTTTGGAATCGGCTTCCCCAGAATAATTCCCGGAAATTTGGGATTCTTCTTCATTCATAAATATTTTAAATAGCGCTGATGCTTTAAAATATTTATGAAAATAATATATGAGCCTGTAAGATTTGAAATTGACGCAGAAAAAATAAAGGATTTTTTGGAAAAGCAAAAAGGCTCATTTATAGCTTATACTGCTCAATATTCAAATATTTTCAAAGGATTATCCAATTCAAAGATGGTTCTCGGGTGCAGCGCAAAAATGCCCCAAAACTTTTTAGGGGACAAGATAATATTTGTGGGTGACGGGGTTTTTCACGCATTAATGATTAAAAAGCAAAATATTGGCAAGGAAGTCTTTGTACTTAACCCAAAAGATTTGTCAATGAAAGAGATAACTGGGCAAGATATAAAAAAATTCCTTGTCCGCGAATTGATGGGCATTGAAAGGCTTAAATCCGCGAATATAATAGGGATAATTGTGAGCTCAAAGCCCGGGCAAGAAAGAATCAAGGAAGCTGAGAGATTGAAAAAAAAGCTGGAATCATTGGGAAAAAAAATTTATCTATTTTTCAGCGAAACCATTAATCCTGACGAGTTTTTGAATTATTCAGGGCTTGACCTGTTGATAAACACTGCCTGCCCAAGGCTGGGGCTGGATGATTATTCAAAATTTAGCATTCCAATAATAAACATTGAATTATGCAAGCAAGCTGATTATTATTGAAAACGCTGGAGGAATTATAAGATTATCATTTATGTCAGTGAATAATTCAATCATTGAAAGGGCTGCTGCAGTGATTAACGCGGCAAGCTTGCCAAAACCTGATAAATAAACTATCAAAAAGCAGGAGATAAAGAATGCTCCTGAACCTTCAAGGGTTTTTTTCCTATAAATCCTGTTCTTTCCATGAATCCCAAAAATTGTGGCAACTCCATCGCAAACGCCCAAAACCAATGCTGAAAGAGCAACAATATTTTGCTCAAAAAAAAGACTTGAAATGAATATGCTTAAAACATAATAAAAAGAGGCCTCAATGCCTTCGCCTTTCCTGCCAATCTTTTCAATTAAATAATCAACCCATTCTATTTTTATCCCTTTTTTTCTTAATATTAATACTGCAATGCCTACAAAAACAAAGCCTCCAATAGTCAATTGATAGCCCCAAACATCTTTATGGAATGAAATAATAAGATAGAAAAGCACGCCCCAAGCAATGTGCCAAAGCTTTCTTTTAACCTCAACAAAATTGATTTTCATTATTAATTGCCAAAGAATCAATCCATTCTTTTTAAACCTTTTTTAGAAAAAAGCGAAATTATTAAATCAATTTTACCAGTGAGATGAGCATTGTCCCTCCAATAGGTATAAGCAAGTTGTCATCAATGGGGCTGAATAGTTCAAGCAAAGTAAGGACAAGCGCAACACCCAAAGATGAGATTATTGAGTTCATGCCAATAATTAGGATTATATAGCTTGTAGTAAAAAAGGCCAAAGTGCCATTAAGGGTTTTATTCTTGTAAATCTTGTATTTTGATTTAATTCCAATAATTGTCGCCAAGCCATCGCTTACCCCCAGAATCAAAACGCTTATTGCTGAAAACTCCCTTGGAAAAGGAAAAATCAATGATAATAAAACACCTATAAAAAAATTCATGGCACCCAGTCCAAACTCCATATATCTTCCAAAAATAGCCAAAAACCTTTCAATTATTGGAATTTTTTTGCCTTTAAGCAAAAAAAGCCGGATTATTGCACCCAAGCATATAAAAAATGTAAAAACGCTGACCAAGTAAACCTTTCTAATATTAAATATCAAAATGGACAGCACAATGCCAAGTATTATGTGGAAAATCTTCCTATTATTCTCCAAATGCATAAATATTAAAAAAATAGGCACTCTTTTATAAAATTATGTTAATCGCATGGTTCAAAAAAGATTTGAAAGATTTTGCCAAAGAGGAAGCGCTAAGCCTTTGCAAAAGCGCTGAATTGCTTGATGATTCAAGAATCCTTGCTGATTGCGATGCAGAAAAATTAATAATCAATTCATTTATAATTGACAAAATAAGCGATTGCTTAGCAATATTTTCCGATTCTAAAGAGGCAAAGATTGACGCCAAAAAGCATTTGAATCCCTCGGAATCATTCAAAGTGAAATGCCCTGACATAAAAGTGTGCATAGATTTGGGGCAGATAATAAAGGACCAAACAGGGGCAAAAGTAAGCTTAAACGAGCCAGACAAGACATTCATTGCTGAAAAAATAGGTGAAAAATATTACTGCTATATTGACATTCCCGGGGCGCAGAACCTTTCAAAAAGGGGATACTTATCCAGCAATACAGAATTCATCTCAGCAGATTACTGCAAAGCATTGATTGATTACTCAGGGTATAAGGATAATGGAAAGCTATTGGACGCTTTCAGCCATGAAGGATGCGTTGCAATAGAATGCTGCCTGAAACTGTTGAAAGTCGGGCCAGCCTATTTTAATTCCAAAGATTTCCTCTTTGAAATGCCTGAGCCAAAAGTCAAGCCCTTAAAAAACAAGATATTATGCTACTCTGACTCAATGACTGATTTGAAATACTGCAAGCAAAATGCGAAATTGTCAAAAACCTTCAAATTCATTGACTTCGGCTTCAGCACATTAAATGACATAGATTACACCCTAAAAGAAGGAAACATTGACTACTTTGCATCAGTGCTGCCCAAAAAAGCAGACATTGAAAAATTATTCTTCCAATTGGATTATATAATGGCAAAAAAATCCGTTGTAGCAATTATAACCTATCAGGATATAACAGGAAAATTTGAAGAGTTCGGCTTCAAAATAGAAAAGCAATTGAAGCTTGAATCAGGCTCAATGATTAAACTGGTGAGAAATTGAAGCCGAAATTAGGGCAAGTGTTTTTAAAAGACGAAAACACTTTGCAAAAAATAGCCCAAATAATAAATCCTAGCAAAAATGACACTGTTTTTGAAATAGGCCCTGGAAAAGGGGCATTGACAAAATATTTGGCAAAAGACGCCAAAAAAGTGATTGCCTGCGAAATAGACAAAACCCTTATTCCTTACTTATCCAGCTTAGGGATTGAAGTGATAAATAAAGATATATTAAAATCAGAGATACCAAAAGATGCAACAATAATTGCAGGAAACATTCCATATTATATCAGCGGCAAAATAACGGAAAAAATATTGAAAGAAAAAAAAAGATGCGTAATCCTTTACCAAAAAGAGTTCGCAGAAAGATTGGTTGCAAAGCCGGGATCAAAGGATTACTCAAGGCTGACAATACTCGCAAATTATCTATCAATACCCAAGATCAAATTAATAATTTCAAGGAATTCTTTTTGCCCTGTGCCAAAAGTTGACAGCGCCCTGGTTGAATTTTTGCCGACAGGAAATGATTATGACGAGGGATTCTTCAAATTCATAAAAACCCTCTTTGAATTCAAGAACAAAAGCGTCAAAAATGCCCTTATTTGCGGAAGAAGGGAATGGAGCGCTGAGTTGGACAAAAGAAAGCTAAAAGGCAAAGTGGAAAATTGCTCTGAGAAAAAAGTTGTAAGCCTCACAATGCCTGAATTGATAAAAGAATACGAAAATTTCAGCAAAAATTAAATATAATAAAAAAGATAATTTTTTAAAAAGAATTATTTGACTATTAATCCATGGCTTCAGTGTTTAATGAAACAATATCTGAATTAGAAAGATTAAAAAATGAAGACCCCAAATCTGCAAGGTTTTATGCGCGAGAATATATTTCCTTGTTTAACAGCAGGAGAATAATAATCCCCGAAATCAACACTTTATATAAAAAAAGCTTTGCTCAAACATTTTTTTGCATTGACAAAAAATACCTTAAGGATAAAACCTCCAATTTTTCCGATGATTCATTAATCCCGATAAACTACGAAAAAACCCTGAGTCAGCTGGATTCAATGATTGCTTATTGCAAATCAATCATAGGGACATCAACGGATTGAATCCAATTAAAAAAAAAGGTTTTTATATAGTTAAATGCTATTAATTTAACATGAATATCTTCGGCCAAAAAACCATTACCGAGAAAATGGAGAAAAATTTTGAAACCAAAAAAATGGAAAACCATGAAGTATTCCATGAATTAAATATTAGGGGTCAAGACCCTGAATTATTAAGAACCCAAGTGCTTGAACTATTGGAAGCAATGGATTATGATATAACAATCAACAAATTCGCAAGGTTTGAGGATTCAGAGTTTGAAAACATCTTTCAAGCAGGAAGGCTAAAGCCCTTAAGGGCAGTGCTTCATGCGCAAAAAAAAGTGCAGACTGGCTCAAGATTCCCAATCATTTGGAAGCCCCTGCTTGTTTTGTCAATATTGTCATTCATCTCTTATTTCATAACTGACTACCTTGAAACAATATTGAGCATGTCAATAAATGAATCATACATATTGGCTCTTGGAGCAATATTATTTATTCTTTCAGCATTGATATTTATTACAAGGAAATTTGACACAATAAACATTTGGTTTAAATCCAGCGGAATATACAATATTGAAAGCAAAACCAGCGATTTCAAAATAATCTTAAGCGGCGAATCAAGCAGCAAGATTCTAAGGTCAAAATTGGACAATGAAATAACCCAAGTATTCAGCCTAATAAGCACAAAATATGTTAAATCAAAGGCGGAAGAAGGGGAGTCATTGCTTGATTTGCCAAGAAACTCAAAAAATTTGGATGTAAAAATAATAAAAGAAATCAACCAATTGGAGCATGATTCAAACAACTTGGATTCAAGGCTCGCAAGCAAAGATATAACCGAAAAAACTTACACCGAATTAAAGGAAAAATTCGCTGAAAGAAAGCAAAAATTGGAAACAATACTTGATTTGATTAATGCATGAACAAAAAAACGCAATCAGAGGCTCTTGGAGAGGTTTTAAAATTCCTATTAGGGATTGTTTTCCTGGCAGTATTTTTTTTCTTTTTATATGAATACTTAGTGCCCCAAGTTGAATCCCATGCACTTGGATTGCAGCTTGAAAACACAGCCAACCATGCAAGCTTTTTGATATCAAAGATAAACTCCCAATTGCATGATTTTTATTATTTATCCATGGAATATTCTTACCCTATGCCTGAAAAATTAGGGGAATATGTATACACAATCTCTTTTTCAGGCAATTTAGTATGCGCATCAATATCGGAATTAGGCATTGACAAATGCGCGCAATTGCAAAACTCTGCAACACTTAGGGGAATATTTTTCAGCGGCCAAGACATGATAATAAGGGCATTATCTAATGAATCCCAATCAACAATCACCTTAAGCAATTAAAAAATAAGCCTCAAAAGCAAAATTATCAGCAAAACAATAATCGCCACTTTAATGAATTTAAAAGCGATTTTTCCAAAAAAATAAACCAATGCAAGCCCTATAACTGCATAAAATATCACTGAAGTATCCCCTTCAAATACTTTGCCAGCAATATCAGAATACCAAGAATCAGACAAGCTATTATTCAATGATTCATTAATAGTTTCAGAGATATTTTGGCCAAAAGCAGGCAATAATAAAATGCTTGCCAAAATAATCAATTTTTTCATAATACAAACAACCTGTATTTGTCTTCTTCATTAAGCTCCATCTTAATCCTTCTAATGATTAAATCCTTTGGATTTGGTATTGAAGGGACCCTTAAGGCAATATCCTCAAAGCTTTCAAAAGGCTTTTCTTCCCTTGCATTAAGTATTGTCCACATGTGCTTATTTCCAATGCCAGGCAATAATTCAAGCTGATGCTGCCTCTTACTAATAGGTCCTGATTTATTAAAAAAAGCAATCCATCTCTCCTTATTTTCTTCAAGTATCTTATTAATAGCCAAATCAAGGTTAATCCTTGCAGTGCTTGTAAGCTTTGAATAAGGAATCTTTCCCCCAACATGGTGAACCTCATCCCTTTTATCATCCCCAATATAAACCTCCACCAATGGAGCAAGATTAACCTCTTTTTTAGGCACAACCTCCAATAAAAACAAATGGCTCTTGCCAATCACTTGACCCACGGGGCTTCTTCTTTCTTCCATAGGATACCCATTGGATAAATAATCCAAAACTATTGCATAATCCTCTTTAATTATTGGCTTTGAAAATTTGCTTTTTGGAAACATTTTTTAATCAACCTCCTTTTTTTTAAAAAAGGTATTATAAATAAGACTCCAAGCATTCAAATACTTTTTGAATCTCGTCGTCAGAAAAAGGTATTAAGCTCATCTGCAAAACAACCTTTAATTCGTCAATATTTGACGGAAAAATATCAATAACTTTAACAATCAATTCATCATTCAATTTAGTATTGCCCAAAGCTTTTAAATCATCTTTAAGCTTCAAAACCTTATCCAATTTCAATTTTTTGAAAGCTCCGGCATGCTCTTTAGAAAGCTTTTGCTCCAATTCCAAATCCTTTCTTTGAGAAAGAATCTCCTTAATCTCAGCCTTGGTTACAAATTCCTCATTCAATACTTTATAATTCATAAATCATCACAACTTTATCAAATGCACAGGCTTTACAAGAACATCTTTCTCCTTGTCAAAATCCTTGACCCTGACCCTGTAAGCGCCTCCCCTTTTTTCAACAATAACCCCTGATTTATTCAAAAACCTTCTATGAATAAGATTTTTTTTAATCATTGGCTCAACCTTGACCATTACATTGTCCCCTATCTCAAAGCTTTTCAGCTGCTTAACAATGCTTACTTTTCCTTTATCCCTGGGTTTTCTAAGCAATTTATTCCTGCAACCCTGCTGTTTTCCATGTGGTCTTTTAGGCATATTATTTCAACCTCTTTTTTAACTCCTCAATATTGTATATTCTTTGACAATTAGGGCATATTTTAAATACTTTTTTGCCAATTCTCAAGCTGGCTCCAGCAATTTTGCCAAGCAAACCTTCTTTTAATTCACTTTTGCAAGCATCGCACTTAGCCATTTAAATTATGAAATAAAACTTATCGCTTTAAAAAGATTTACATTAACCCCTTGAACTTTGACAAATCAAAGTTTTTCTCAAGCATTTTAAGCTTTCTGGGGTTAATTTTAGAGCTTAATTTCCCTAATTGCCTGAAACTATCAAGCAAAGCCTTAACATCTGACTCGCCAACCCCTGCCCCAAAAGCAATCCTTTGAATCCTTGTGCCAGTGATAATTTTGGGATTAGTCAGCTCCTCATAAGTCATGCTTGAAAGGATTGGCTCAAATTTCTTTAATTTGCTCTCCTGCATGCCAAGCAGCTCCTGCGACACCTTGCCGGAAAACCCTGGAATAAGATTAACAACACTTGACAAACTCCCCATTTTTTTAATTCCTTTTAATTGGTCATAAAAATCTATTAGATTAAACTCGCCGGAAAAAAACTTCTCAGATGCCTTTTTGGCATCTTCTTCAGTAAAAGCATCCTGCGCTTTTTTAATCAAAGCATTCAAATCCCCTAAACCCAATAATCTTCCAATAAAGCCTTTGCTGTCAAACTCCTCAAAATCATCAACCTTCTCTCCAGTGCCAATAAAAACTATAGGGGAATCAGTTTCATAGCAGGCAGTAAGAACACCACCACCTTTAGCAGTTCCATCCATTCTAGTAATAATAACATTCCTAACATTAACCAATTCCTTGAAAGCCTTAGCCTGAGCCTTAGCGCTTTGCCCAATATCAGCAGGAAGAACCAAAATACTCTCATTAGGGCTCAAAGCCCTCTTAATATCCTTAATCTCTTTAGCCAACTCCTTATCCAAAGCATCCCTTCCAGCGCTATCAGCAATAACTATATCAAATTTATTTAATTCCTTCTCAAACTTATTAACAACATCAGCAGGATTTTTAAGTGATTCATCAATGAATACAGAAACTTGTATCTTATCAGCCAATTGCTTTAACTGCTCTCTCGCAGCAGCCCTATAAGTATCCAATCCCAGCAATGCAACTTTGTAACCCCTTTTTTTGTAATACTTCGCCAATTTGGCGCTGGTAGTCGTCTTTCCAGAACCAAATAGTCCAACCAATAAAATTTTGAAAGGCTTTTCATTAACAATTATTTGCTTATCTTTGCCTACAATCTTTGCCAGCTCATCATAAATAATATAGATAAACTGCTCCTTAATAGTGAACTTTAAGCCCTTCTCTTCCTTAACTCTTCTTTTGACATGCTCAATAAAAGAAAAAGCCAAAACAGGCTCAACATCAGAGGCTATCAAGGTCTTAGACAAATCCTTCAAAATGCTATCCAATAACTCATCATCAAAATGGCTAGTGCCCTCAATCCTCTTAATAATCCCCCTTAAAGCGCCTTCAAAACCGCCAAGCATGATAATATTTCTACAATCAAGATTATTTAAAAGTTATCATAAAAACATTTTTAAAGAGATTTTTGCCTTAGAATTATTATGTCCATGCATTATTCAAGCAATATTAGCCAATTGGAAAAAACAAAGATTGCAAGCACAAGCACAGCTGGAGGCTTGGCAGGATTATTGGCAGGAATAGCCATTAACCCAATATTGGGAGGAATAATTGGCGGAGCAGCACTAGCTTATTTGGCTTATAAAAGCATAAAAAATAAGATAAACACAATTAATTCTTATAACACTTATTTTGCCAATGCCAAAAAAGGGGACTCAATTGACTTTAACTATAAAATAAGCAAAAAAGGTGTAGCAAAATCAAAAATTCCAAATGCAACGTTCACTAAAAATCAAGGGGCAAGTGTTTTAGAACAATATCTTTTAAAAAACTCAAATGCAGAATTAAAAATCAAAAAAGAAGACAATGACAAATATTCACTTGTTAATAATTCACTTAATGAACAAAATACAAAATACAAAATCTGCGACATAACAATTGATTCAATAATATATCCAGGAGATGATGAGCCAAAAGGAAGAACAATCAATTTATCCAAATTCAACCCAGAAATATTGAAAATTTTATATTCTTCTCCTCAGCAGCAATCACCTTAAAAACAAGATTTATAAATAGATTTTTCCCTTAATTTTACTATGCCCTCACATTACACTTATGGTTTAAACACTAAAGAAAAAGCTGAAATAGTCAGCGTCGGCTCAGCAGGGGCAGGACTTACAGCAATACTCATAGGAGCATCATTGCCAATAATAGGCAGCGTAGTCGGATTAATTGCAAGTGCTTACATGATTTCAAGGAATTCTAAAATAAACAAAAACACTACAGAGGATTATTTTTTGCATTCAAAAAAAGACGACACATTGGAAGTTGCCTGCAAATATGATTGGCTTAATGATCAATACAAGGCAAAACTTCCAACCCATTTATCCTTAAATGACTATGGGGACAAATTGACAGAATACATGAAGAAAAACCCGAAATCAAAGATAGGCATAAAAAACGAGGAAGAAAACGCTGACAAATATTCATTATATGATATTACAAAAAAGGCATCAATATGCGAAATATTATCTTCACCTAATTATATTAATAAATTAAAGCAAAAATATGAGAAACCTGTGTCAAATGCTCCTGCTGAAGATGTGCAAGAACCTTCTGCCCCATCAGTACAAGAGCCTCAAAATCCTGTTAATGATGAAGAGGAAACAGAAGATTTAGAATCATTAATTCCGCAAGCGCCAGTAATGCAACCACAAACCAGCAGCCACAAATTTAAGGAGTATTTACAGGATAAATGGAAATATTTAGGAACTAAAAAAGATAAGCTTAAGGAAAATATGAAAGATAAATTAAGTCAATATAAAGATAAAAAAGATGAAATTATAGAGAAAATGAAATACAAAATGAGCATATATAAAGACAAAAAAGACGAGTTTATAGAAAATATAAAATCAAAAATAAAAGAGCGCAAAACAAAAAAAACATTAGCTCAGCAAGCAAATTTATTACAAAAAGCAAGCGAAAATTTGGAAACCTGCATAATTAATTAATATATTTTGGTGAAAAAAAATGAAATCAAATTTAAATAAATCAAATAAAATAATTTATGACATTGATTTGAAAGAGTATTCTCTAAATAAAAGAAAATTTTCAAGCTTTAAAGAAAATCCGGAATATGAATTCATAAAAGAATACATAAAAAACATAAAAGAAGAAGCGATTAATGCCCAAGGGGATATAAATTATCAATTCAATGCAGGGGATATAGATTATGGCACTGTTGCCCAATTAGCAAATATCTATGTTAAATTGCAGATAAACCCAAATATAACTTTAAATAAATTAAAAGAAAATATAGCAAAAAATAATAATTTTTATGAAAATACCTTGGATTATTATATTGCAGAGGCTTATTCTAAAGAGGCGGAAAAAGAATTAAATGAAAAAAAAGAGCAATTGGAAGAATTATTAAAAAATAATCCGCTTGATTCTTCTGAGCTTAAAAAAGCGAAAAAAAACAAAAATGAAATTATAAAAAAAGAAGATTTTATTGAGGATTTAAATAATTATTGTAATTATGAAACCGGCAAAATATTTGGTGAATATTTCAATATTAATGAAGTTAAACAGTATTTAGAATATATTTTTGATTCATTGGATTTAATTATAGCAAATAATGTCATTAAAGCAAAAAATGGCAATATCACCCATGAAAATTTGGCAAAAGCATACATTATTTTAAACAAGTTAAAAAACATTAAGAAAAATGGAAGGGAATCAAGCAAAAAAAATATTGAATCAGAGCTTAAATTATCCGTAAAAACCCATTTTGACAATGTGCTTATTCAAGTTTACCAAAAAGAGGAAAAAATAAAGGGAGAAAAATTAGAAAAACAGATAGAGCAAAATAAAAAAATAAAAGAAAAATTGGAGCAAATAAAAGAAAAAAATAATCAAAAGAAGGAAGAAGAAAAAGCATTAAAGGAAAAAAATAAACAAAAAAAGGAAGAAGAAAAAGCGTTGAATGAGCAATATAAGGATTATAAACCATATTATGAAATAAAAAATGAAAATATTTTTGAAAGAATAAATGAATTTATAATTAATAATGAAAATATTTTTGACAAATATTTTTCCAAGCCGGAAATAAAATCTTATTTAGAAAAAATATTAAAAAAATCAAATTTTGAATTGGGAAAGGATAATAATCTCATATTCAAAGGAAATAAAGCCACTTACCAAGATATTGCAAGGGTTTGTATTATGGTTGATTCTCTAAGGAATATTGAAAAAAATGGAATTGAACCTGAAATTAAAAATATTGAACAAAATATTAATGGTTTAATAAAGTCATCATATAAAAAATATCTGCATGGTGCTTATGATGAATGTGGAGCAAAAAAAGCAATTCAAAATTTATCAGCTGAGCAGCCAGATCAGGAATTGGAAGCGCAAAAACTTGCTGTGCCAAAAGAGGAAGAATTAAAATCAAAATTGGCACTTTTAGAGGAATCCTTAAATAATTGGAAACCCCTTAAAAATATTCAAATCCCTCAAAATGATGAAATTTCCCAATCTGCTGAAGAAAATTCAGGGCTTGCAGAAATACCGCAAAATCCTGAAAATATCAATCAAGAGCCTGCCAAAGATTTAGAAACGCAACAACAGGCTGCCGAAATCTCACAGCCAGCCCAAGAATACCTTTTTCATATAAATGAATCCAAATCAAGAATTTTAGGAGTTGACAAATTAGAAAACATAATCTCTTTTGAAGTGAATGCAGTGGGAATAATGAATAAAGATAATATTTTAATATGCAAGCCTAATGCTGAAGAATTTAAATATGTTTCAAAGCCCTTTGAAGGTCCTGAATTCAAAGTTCAAGATATAAAAAATAAAAAATTCGGGGGAAAAAATGAGAATAATGAAGAAGTTGAATTTGAAGCAAACGCAAAAGGGCATCTAACTCCCAGCGGATTAATAATATATGAAACAAAAAGCAAAAATTTAGGCACTTTTTATTTAAGCTATGAACCTAAAAGCTTTGTTGAGATTTCATCGGATGAAGATTAAATAAGCAATTTCCCAATTATCTCGTCTTTTTTGAACTCTTTTAAGTCCTTGTATTCCTGCCCCACTCCTAGGAATAATACTGGCTTTTTGACTGAATAGCTTATTGATATTATTGCACCGCCTTTTTGGTCAACATCAGTTTTTGATAATATCAAATAATCTATGCCTATTTCATCATTGAATCTTTCGGCCTGCTCAACAGCGTCTGCGCCAGTTATTGAATCAGCAACGAAGATGCAAGCATCCGGGTTTATGACCCTCTTCATTTTTTTTAACTCCTCCATTAAGTTGGAGTTGGACTGCAGCCTTCCAGCAGTGTCAATTATAAGCACATCTGAGCAGTTTTTTTCTGCATGCTTTTTGGCGTCAAACGCTATGCTTGTGGCGTCTGCCCCGTAATCCGAGCTTATTAATTTTATGCCCAATTTGTCCGCATGGGTTTTCAATTGCTCAATGCTTGCAGCCCTGAAAGTGTCGCAAGCAGCCAATATTGGCGACAAATTTTTATTCTTGAAATAATTCGCCAATTTGGCGATTGTAGTTGTTTTTCCCGAGCCATTAACTCCTATAATCATTATTATGTAAGGCTTTTTAGATTTAATATTATTGATTAATTCAGCATAATCAACCTCTTCAAGTATTTGTGTCAATGCATTTTTAAGTGATTCAGTTATTGCTTTTTTCAAATCCTTGCTTACGCTTTTTCCAACCAAGTCATTTTTTAATTCCTGCTTTATTTTGTCAGCGACTTTAGAGCTTACATTGCTTTGGATAAGCCCCAGCTCTATTTCAAAGAATATCTTTTCAAAATCCTTTTCGCTCAATATTTTTTCAGTGAAGGCTTTTTTCACATTAGTGATTGTTTCATTGAGCTTTTTTTTGAAGAATTCAAACAATGCCCTGTTCACTCCTTTTTATTCTTTTTTTCCTGCTCTGCAATTTTTTTGTCCAATTCTTCCTCTTCCAATTGCCTTTTTTCAGTCTCTTTTGATGTAAGCATAAGCAGCTCAGATTCAAGCTTCCTTAATTTAGTGGTCGTATTTGAGGCTTGGGCATCCAATTGGCTTAAAAGATTATCCGCTTCGTCAATCCTTTCCTTAATGTATTTCTCGCAATCCTCTGAGTTTTTCTGTATTACTATATTGTTTCCAACACCTATTAATGCGCTTTTAGGGTCTTTTATCTGCACCTTAATCATTAATCCCTCACTTATTGGAAGTATTACATCTTGTCCGGGAACAGCTTTTTTTACCTGGCTAATTATTTCAACAGCTGATTTGAATTGCGATAATCTTGAGCTTATTTCAGAGTTTTGAGCGTCAATTGTCTCCAAATCCCTTCTAAGCATCTCGAACTCAGCTGATTTTTCCTCAATTTTTTCCCTTAAATCCTCGCTCATTTCATCAAATCCTCTAGCATAAGTATCTCTGCTCCAGTCATCTGCTCAGATACAAGTATCCCTTTGGAGTTCTTTGCAAACCCTGCCTTGATTATTGGGCTTCCTCCGCTGACAGTGCCAAGCTCAAGCTCTATCCCTAAGAATTCGCTGATTTTTTTAATCTCCGACTCTTTGGCTTTGGCATTGATTAAACCCTTTTTTTTGAATAATACCAAATTTGCCCCAACTGTTTCAACCCCTGCAATCCTTGTTTTAAGGATTTCAAATCCCAATTTTTCCAACTGCTTAATGGCTGATTCTTCCAAATCAGGGTTCACTATTGCCTTGTTTTTATAGATTGCAATATTATTGCCAATAGCATTGAATGTTGTGTCAATGATTTCAATCTTGAGCCCCGTTTTTTTCAATTCATTTATTGATTCATTGCTGATTCCCTTGGGCGCAAGAATGATTTTTTCATTTCCTGCAAGAAATATTGCGTTAACACTTGAACCCATTACATCAACCTTTATTAATTGGGTTTTCAATTCATCCTCTATTATTTTGGCTGTTCTATCCTCAATCACTTTAGGGACTATTGTATAACTATCAGTAGAATAAAAAAATAATCCAATATTGGGGTTTCCGAAAAAATTTATTAATTGCATGATAATAAACTAATTAATTATTACTTTTTAGGCTTTTCCTTTGCATTCTCAGAATCAATGGTTTCAGCTTTTTTGGATTCATCGGCTATTTCTTCCAATGATTTTTTGTCTTTTTTAGCATCGGCTTTTTTTGGCTCAGCTTCAATCTTCAAAGGCTTTCCTTCCAAATTGACAAAGACCTTATTGCTTTTTAATTTCTGCACAAAAACGCTGACTTTTCCAGGAGTGTTTTTAATGCCTTTTTCCCATAAATAATTATTAAGCTCTTCACCAATCAATACATCCCCTCTTTTAGCCCTGGTGTTTTTTTCAACAAATTTTTTAATAGTCACCACAGCCCTTTTGCTTCTCTCTGTTTTAGGGGCTTTCAAGCCATCCTTTCTAAGGTTTATATTGTATTTTCTTACTTCAAACTCTTTCATATTATCATCACTTGTTTATTCCTATCTTGGATCTTCTCCAATTCCTTCTCATCTTAGGGTTAAGAGTCCAGCTGCTAACATGCACTCCCCTCTTTAATCCGTATTTCTTAACAATTATCCATCTAGGTGCAACCCTATTCTTTGATTTGGCTGCAGTAAGCCTTACTTTCAATGCTCCAACCTTATTCCTAGTCATTTCTTAGCCACCTTATAAGCAACATTATCCATTAATTTAACAGCTTTAGGAGTTAATTCCCTGCCTTTCCTTTTTCCTCTCATAACCTGCTTTAAGAATTCCTCGCCTTCCAATTGCTGCAAAATAACCCTTATTATTTTTCCTGAGCCTTTGAAAGTCCTTTCTTGTTTTGCCCCCCTATTTTTCCTTGAGCCATATTTAGTCCTTAACCTTGAAACCCCTCTTGGGCCATGAATGTAAATATACCTTAAAATGCTGGCAGTCCTTATATGCCAAAAATCAGGCTGAGTTGGAACCCTTTCCTTGCTCACAGAGGTTTTGACAAATTTTGCCCATTCAGGGGCAACTATCTTAGGATAAGCTTTCAATTCCTCTTTTAACGCGCTGACAAATGCATTCGCATCAGCATCAAGTACATTAACCATATTAACTCAAAAAACTATTATGATTTTAAAAACTTTTCCTATTCTTCCAGCTCGTCTTCAATAAAAGCATAATCCACGCAATATTCATTGGCTTGCGCGCAAATTATCTCCCCTTTAATAAAATCAAGCCTTCCTTTAAACCTTGAAAGCTCTTCAATAACATCTATTTGCCTTGAAGGAAAAGCATTCAAGGCATCATTAAGCACGCACCCAAAAGTACCTATATCAAATAACTGATTAACCTGGTCAAAGATTGAATGATAAAGAGCTCCTTTAAGCAATCTATCTGCTTCACTATCAAATGAATGGCTAATATTTGAAGCAGCAGGCCAAAAAAGCTCTTCTTTAAGCATTTTAGCTTCATCTTTAAAGTTATCAGCATAAGCAATCACTTTTTTTGCAGCATTCTTTAAATTAATATTTTCATATTGTTCAATTAAATTTTTTAGATTGCCATAATTCTCTTTAATATTATCCAAAGTGGGGTTTTCATAGATATTTTTTATATAATTTATTGCATTAAGGTAAGCTTCAATATAGGGATTAGCTTTAGCATAATTTGTATTGGACAATTTTTCAATCTTTTGCCCGCACTCTATCAAAAACTCTAATCCATCACTATCATGGCTGGTTTTGCCCCCATTAAGGAATGACATAAAATCTTCCATGCTGCCATTGAATTCCTTCATAAAAATCCAATGGAAATTTTCTTTTTAAAAAGCTTTTTAAATCAAAACTATTTAGAGATAATTCATGGCTAGCTCTAAATTGCCTTCAAGCTCAGGAGGAATAGTCCAATACTTTGAGGATTCAAAAACAAAGTTTTCACTAACTCCAATGCAGGTAATGATTGCAACAGGAATAGTTGTGGTCTTGGTAATCTTATTCAACCTAATCAACCCCTTAGGCCTTTAAAAGTTTATAAAATATTGATAATTCATAAAAATATTATGCAGGGATTTTTCAAGCCAAAAACAATTGCACTTATAGGCGCAAGCAACAAGAAAGGTAAAATAGGAAATGATATCTATAACAATCTTAAAGGATCAAAAATAAAGATAATCCCTGTAAATATAAGCAAGGGATTCATTGGCAAAGACAAGGTTTATGAAAAAATCACTGATTATTCTGGAGCTATAGATTTGGCAATAATAGTCATTCCGGCAAAATTTGCACCCCAAGCATTGATTGACTGCGGAGAAAAAAAAATAAAAAATGCAATAATAATCAGCGCAGGATTCGGCGAAATGGGAAAAAAAGATTTGGACAATGAATTATTGGATATTTCAAAAAAATACAAGATAAAAATTTTGGGGCCTAATTGCTTGGGATTCATTGATTCAATCAATGGCTTGAATGCAAGCTTTTACAAGGGAAAAATAAAAAAAGGAGGAATCTCATTCATTTCCCAGTCAGGCGCAATAGGGGTTGCAATGCTTGACAAATCATTCACTGACTCAATAGGCTTCAGCAAATTCATAAGCGTTGGAAACATGCTCAATACTGATTTCTCAGATTATATTAATTATTTAAGCAATGATTCAGACACTAAAGTAATCTGCATCTACGCTGAAGGAATACAAAAAGGGGAAAATTTCGTGAATGCAGTCAAAAGATGCAAAAAGCCAATAATTGCCCTAAAAGCAGGCATTACCAGCACAGCCGCAAAAGCGATTTCAAGCCATACAGGAAGCCTCGCAGGGGACATTAAGATTTACGAAAGTATTTTTAAGCAATTTGGAATAATAAGTGTAAGCAATCTTTCTGAAATGTTTAGCCTAGCCAAGCATTTAAGCATTAACGGAATGCCTAAAGGAAAAAGGGTTTGCATAATCACCAATGCCGGAGGAATGGGAGTATTATCAAGCGATGCCTGCGAAAGCAACGGATTAATTATTGAAATCCTGCCAAAAAATATTGAAAACAGCCTTTCAAAGATACTGCCCAATCATTGGAGCAAGAGCAATCCAATAGATGTCTTGGGGGATGCGTTGGCCCAAAGGTATGATGAAAGCCTGAAAACATTATCCAAAAAAAGCTTCTATGATGTATTATTATTCATCTTAACTCCCCAGAGCAACACTGAGGTTGAAAAAAGCGTTAAGGCATTGATTGATTACAAAAAAAATAACTCTGGCAAAGCTGTTTTTTCATGCCTTGTTGGAGGGGAAAGAGTCAATAAATCATTGGAATTGCTTGAAAAAAACGGCATCATCAATTTTGAAGAGCCTTACTTTTTTGCCAAAGCAATAGGAAAAATATTTTAATCGGACAACTTGATTCTCGCATCAACAATATAATAATCCTTTTCGCAAAATATTACAGGATTCAAATCCATCTCAATAATTTTTTCCTTGATAATCAAATTGCCAATTTTTACCAATAAATCCGCCAATAAATCCTTGTCAATTGAAGGGTTGCCCCTAAATCCTTCAAGCATTTTTTTGAATTTCAATTCATCAATCATATCAAAGGCGTCTTTTTTCGTTATAGGCGCTTTCCTAAAGCTTGCATCCTTGACCAGTTCCACAAAGATTCCTCCAATGCCAAGCATAACCATTTTGCCGAAAGATGAATCATTATGGACGCCTATAATCAATTCAATGCCTTTTTTTTGCTCTTGAATCACAAGATTTTTTGACAATTTTTTAAGATTGGAATAAGCAGCCAATAATTCCTTTTTATCATTAATATTCAAAACCAGCCCGCCAACATCAGTCTTGTGGGAATGCTCATCGCTGCTGATTTTCAAAACAACAGGCTTTTGCATCCTATCAAAAGCAGATAATAAGCTTGATTTATCGGAGCATTCATAGAACTCTGCCAAGCTAAACCCCCTGGTTTTCATAAGCCTTAACGAATCAGCCAAATTCAACATAATTAATTAAAGAATTATTGATTATTTTTAAAACATTACTTTTAAAAATAAATAGTAATCTAAGAATTACTATTGGCCCGTTAGCTCAGCTTGGATAGAGCGACTGCCTTCTAAGCAGTAGGCCGTGGGTTCAAATCCCATACGGGTCAATTATTTCATAACTTTTATAATTAAATAATGAGTCATTAATATTCATGAATTTCAAGCAAATGGTTGAAGACGCCAAAGATGACCCTATAAGCATAGAAATCAACACTTTCGGAGTGAAAAACAAGGGAAGCATCATGAAAATAGGCGATATGTATACAAATTTCTACAACGACTTAATAGAGAAATGGGGCTTAAAATGCGTTGAAACCAAGTTCCACAAAATTGATACTGCAGTGGATGTCACTTCAATGTATTGGGATTGGCTTGCTTACAAAAACATTGACAACTTTGCGAGAATAAAATTTGTTTTTTCACCCAACGCTTTCAGGATAGCAGGCGACACAGTCATGGGAATTTTCAAAATAAAATATTTTTTAGAGCTTGATTACAAAGGCACTTGGAGAAAAAATGATTGGGTGAAATTCTTCTTTCCTATATATTTGAGA
>CAZMEY010000001.1:46368-53682 GCA_964565435.1 Candidatus Woesearchaeota archaeon | reverse complement strand
AGGAATTATAAAGGTTCAGCAATGATTCGTCAACGCTGGGTTTTGCTTTTTCCATGGCTTTCTCAAAGTCATCTGGGCGGACCTCTTTGGTTTCAATATTCTCTCTTAGAGCTATTATTGCCGCTTCCCTGCAGATGTTTTCAATGTCTGCTCCTGTATAATTCTTCATCTTTTTAGCCAATTCTTTTATGTCAATTTTTTTTGATATTGGCATGTTCTTAGTATGGACTTTGAGTATCTCAATTATTGCTTCTTCGCTTGGAGGAGGAACCATTATCAATCTGTCAATCCTTCCCGGCCTAAGCATTGCTGGATCAATCATGTCAGGCCTATTGGTTGCAGCAATGATTATTACATTTTGCAATTCCTCTAGCCCATCCATCTCTGTCAATAATTGATTTACCACTTGCTCAGTCACTCCTGAGCTGTCCCCCCTCATGCCTCTTCTTGGAACTATTGAATCTATTTCGTCAAAAAATATTACGCATGGAGCAACTTGCCTTGCTTTTCTGAAGGTTTCCCTTACTGCTTTCTCGCTCTCTCCCACCCATTTGCTTAATAACTCAGGGCCTTTGATGCTGATAAAGTTCATCTCTGTCTCTTTGGCTGCAGCTTTAGCTAATAATGTCTTTCCTGTTCCAGGAGGGCCGAATAATAATATTCCTCTTGGAGGCCTGATGCCTAGTCTTTTGAAGCTTTCAGCGTGCTTTATTGGCCATTCAACGCTTTCCTTTAATTTCTGCTTGACATCTTCCAATCCTCCAATATCATCCCATTTGACATTAGGTATTTGGACTATCACTTCCCTCATTGCGCTAGGCCTTACAACCCTGAAGCCATAGTTGAAATCCTCCATTGAAACAAGAACATTTTTCAATTTGTCTTCAGACACTTTATCATCCTTGTCCCAGTCAATGTCTGGGATTAATTTTCTTATGACATTCATTGCAGCCTCTTTGCATAATGCCTCCAAGTCTGCTCCGACAAAACCATGGGTCTTGTTGGCAAGATTTTCCAAATTTACATCTTTTGCTATTGGCATAGCCCTTGTGTGGATTTTTAATATCTCCAATCTTCCTTCCCTGCTTGGAACCCCTATCTCTATCTCCCTGTCAAATCTTCCTGGCCTTCTAAGTGCAGGGTCCAAAGAGTTTGGCCTATTGGTTGCAGCCATCACTATTACTTTTCCCCTGCCTTTTAATCCGTCCATTATTGCCAATAGTTGCGCAACAACCCTTCTTTCAACCTCTCCGCTGTTGTCCTGCCTCTTGCTTGCTATTGCGTCAATCTCGTCAATGAATATTATGCTTGGAGCTTTTTTCTCAGCGTCCTCAAAGATTTTCCTTAATTGCTTTTCTGCTTCCCCAACCCATTTACTCATAATCTCCGGGCCGTTAAGGCTTACAAAGTTGGCTTCGCTTTCGCCTGCAACAGCTTTGGCTAGCAAGGTTTTACCTGTGCCTGGCGGGCCATGAAGCAGCACCCCTTTTGGCGGCTGTATTCCCAATCTTTCAAAGACCTCGGGATGCCTCATTGGCAATTCAACCATTTCCCTTACTTTTTTGACTTCATCGGTTAATCCGCCGATGTCTTCGTAAGTAATGTCCGGAATCTTTTGCTTGTTTGCCACAGGAGTTGGGTCAAATTCAACCTCTGTGACATCAGTGATTACTACATTTGTTTTAGGCGTTGTTTTTGAAACAACCAATTTTATCTCAGGGCCAAAGCCCATGCCTGATTCAGTGCTTGGCATGAATGAGCTTATATCCTCTTCAATCATTTTGAAAATATCCGCAAAATTCTCGCTGCCCCTTAGGCTTATTCTCCTGCTTCTAGCCCCTCCAAGCGTGATGGTGTCATTCTCCCGAACAAATCTTCCTAGCAAGCTTCTTTTAAGGGTTGCTGGGCTAATGTTTAATTTAATATTTTCATCAATTGGGGAGAGGGTTATTTTTTTGGCTTCCTTGAACTCGGCTGGTTTTATTGTCACTGATTCTCCTATGGAGCTTTTGCTGTTGTATCTAGTGAGTCCATCCATCCTGATTATTTTTAATCCTATGTCTGCAGGGTAGCACCTGTCGGCAATTGCAACTGTTGTTTCATCACCTATTATCTCTATCGGCTCGCCCCTCTTGATTCCCAATTCTTTCATGATTAGGGAATCAATCCTGACAATTCCCTTGTTTACATCATCCTGCATTGCTTCAGCGACTTTTAATTGAATCTCGTTATCCATTATTATTTCACCTTGAATGTTTTTTTGTCTTCCTTTTGCCCCTCTTTATAGTAAAAAACCACTTTTCTCATAACCATTATTGGCTTCTTGCTTTTACCTTTTTCTTCAAAGCTTATAAATTTATTTTTTTGCAGCAAAATCAAATCCTCAAAGACGTTCTTGATATTCCTGTCAAGAATCCTTGACAAGTCCCTGATGCTTTGCGGATGCTGCTGGGCAATGGTCTTCATTATCTCAATCCTCTTGGAAGTAAGGCATTCTAAAAGCGCCAATTCTTTTAATAGGGCTTTTTCATCATCAGTTTCAAACGAAAAATCATCAACCATTGTTGGTATAAAATACAAACAATTCTCGCTTATAAATATTTTGCTTACAATATTTTGAAACCTTTGATTCTTGCAATGGGCGACAAGAATTTATTGGGGTTGACTGCATAGGGGTTGCCTGTCAGCTCCATTACATTTAAGTCATTTATGCAGTTGCCGTAAGAATAGGAATCTTTTAAGCTGATTTTAAATTTTTTTGCGATTTTTTTTGCAACCATTGCCCTGTCTTGGCCAATCATTGAAGGATATATGAGCTCGCCAGTGTATGCTCCTTTAAGAGTCTTGAATTTTGAGCCCCTTGCGTAGTCAAATCCCAAGATTTTGGCAACGCTTTTGGCGTATTCATCAGGGCTTGCAGACAATAGTATTAATTTGTGGCCATGTTTTTTGTGCCAATCAATCCTTTTCATCACTTTTGGCTTGGCATTTTTTATGTCATATTTAGCAAATTCGTCCGCAAGCTCTTGGACTTTTTTTTTGCTTGCCATTTTGAAAGCGACTGCTATTAAATTGTCTGCTTGGTCAACTGCTTTTATGTAATCCCCTTTAATGTATGAATAAGCTAATTTTAATCCTGGAATTATTGCCGACTTGTTTGCCTTTAGCGCTTTTTTTTTGTATAAAAATTTTATGAACCTTAATCCGCTGTTGCCTTCAATTATTGTATCATCCATGTCAAAGAATGCGGCTGTTTCCATAAATAATATACCCTTTTTTTAATTATAAATGGTGCGGATAATTATCATAGTTAAATATAAAAAGGATTGATTTTTCTAAAAACTAATATGGCTAGAGTTATAGCTGTGGCAAGCGTTAAGGGAGGGGTCGGGAAAACGACTACTGTTTCCAATCTGTCAACAATTATCCAGAAATTGGGCTACAAAGTATTGGCAGTTGATGCAAATATTACTGGAGCAACTCTTGGTCTTCATTTGGGAACTTCTTCAAGGAACATTCTCACTTTGCATGATGTGCTTAAGGGAAACATTGCCATAAAGGAGGCAATTTATAAGCATTCTTTGGGATTCCATGTCCTTTTAGGAGGGATTTATTTGAATGATTTGACTAATGTTGATTTGACAAATTTTAAGGAAAAATTGTCAGAGATAAAAAAAGATTATGATTATATTTTGATTGACTGCGCTGCTGGGCTTAATGATGAGGCTTTGAATGCGATTAATTCAAGCGATGAATTATTGCTTATAACTACTCCTGAATTGCCCTCTGTTGCTGATGTTTACAAATTGGTTGAATATTCTGAAAATAATTGGATACCTATTTCTGGGGTTGTTGTCAATAAGGAAAGCTCCAGCAAGTACAAGGATATAACAATCAAGGATGTTGAAGAGATTTTGGGAAAAAAAGTGTTGGAAGTGATACCTAAAGAGAATGAGGTTGAGGACAGCATTAACCTAAAAAAGCCGGTTGTGAATGTTTATCCTAACAGTAAGAGCTCAAAAAGCTTTGAGAGATTGGCTTATTCATTGGTTGGAAAGGAGATGCAAAAGGATGCGACTTTTTTTGAAAAGCTAATGAATTTATTTAAAAAGCAATAAGTATTAAAAATAACCAAATCGTATTTATTTAATCAATGATAAAAATCAAAAAGATTGTTCTTGAAAATTTCAAAAGCTTTGGCGGAAGAAACGAGATAAAATTAATGGATAATCTTAATCTGATAATAGGCCCTAATGGCAGCGGAAAAAGCAATGTCAGTGAGGCAATAAGCTTTGTTTTGGGAATAATGAGCAAGAAAGGCCTTAGGACTGAAAAATTGTCGCATCTTATTTTTAATGGAGGGAAAAACGGCAAGCCCGCAAATAGCGCAAGCGTGAAGATTGTTTTCTCAAATGATGATAAATTATTCCCTGTTGAGGAGGATTTTGTTGAGATATCAAGAAAGATTGGCTCTGACGGAAGCTCTGATTACTTGATTAATGGAAAGAAAACAACGAGGTCAGAGGTTGTTAACCTGCTTGACTATGCTGGGATTGACCCTGAGGGATTTAACATGGTTATGCAGGGAAGCATTGCCAAATTCGTTGACATGTCAAGCTCGGAGAGGGCTGACATAATAAAAAACATCAGCGGAATAAGCACTTATGAGGAAAAAAAAGACAAGGCATTAAAGGAGCTTGAACAGGTTAATGAAAAAGTCAAAGAGACAAACATATTGCTGCGGGAAAGGCAAAAGCATTTGGATGAGCTGAAAAAAGAAAAAAGGACTGCTGAGCAATATAAATCAACAAAGGATGAGCTTAGGGAAACCAAGGGAAAATTGGTGATGAAAAATCTTGATATTAAAAAAAGCGAGCTTTCGGATATTGACGCAAAGGTTAATGGGCAGATGGAAAATATCAGGGAAAAAACTGAGGAAATAAATGCGCTATTGCTTAATGTCAAAAAATTGGATGAGGATATTTCAATAATCAATAAAAGCCTGGGAGCTGCGGGTGCTGAGAAGAAAAGCGAGCTTGATTATAAGATTAAGGGCATAAAGGATGAGATAAATGTATTGGAGACAAATATCAAAAGCCACATTAATGAGATTAAAAGGATTAAGGATAGGGATGCAAATATTACTTCAAATATTTTTTCATCCCAAGCCGAGGCTGAAAAGCTCAGAAAGGATTTGGAAGATTATAAATTGGATATTGAAAAGATTAATGATGAATTGAAAAAATACAAAGCCGACACCGGCTCAAGCAAGGAGATAACTTTTTTTGAATTAAGGACGAGAATAACTGAGTTGCGTGAGGCTTTGGCTGAAAAAAAATCAAAAAAAGAAGAGCTGTCAAACAAGGGAGAGGATTTGTCAAGGCTTAAAGAGGCTCAGGAGGATTTATTGTCAAAGAATTCATTGCTTGAGAGTATATATGAAAAATTGGAAGCGGAGATGAATAATAACTCTGATTTGGCGCTTAAATTAAACCAAGCAAATGACAAATTATCCGAGCTGAAATCCAGGCTTGACAAGATAAATATGAGAAAAGATTTTGCAATTGGAAGGGCGAGCAATGGATTAAAAGAACTTATTAGCGCAAAGATTGATGGAGTGATTGGAACAGTCTCTGAATTATGCAAGGCTGACCCAAGATACGAGCTTCCGGTAAGAGTTGCAATGTCTTCAAAATTGATGAATGTTGTTGTGCGCGATGAAGAAGCCGCCAATGCCTGCATAAATTTTCTTAGAAGTAATAAATTGGGGGTAATAACATTTTTGCCGCTTAATAAGATTAGGGGCTATGAGCTTCCTAAAGGGTTTAGGATATATGAAGGTGTTGTGGATTTTGCTATTAATTTAATTGATTTTGACAATAAGTATAAAAACATCTTTGAATACTGCCTAACAGACACATTGGTTGTGAATGATATTGGCTCCGCTAAAAGCGTAGGCATAGGTAATGCAAGAATGGTGACTATGAGGGGGGATTTAATAGAGAAAAGCGGAAGCATTACAGGAGGTTACAGGGATGAAAAGCCTGCATTAAGCGTTGGCTCTTTTAGCGAATCAGCATCCGAGATTGAGTCGGAGATTTCAAAGATTGAAAATATTAGGCAGAGGGTTCAGGCTTCAAAAACTGACAATGACAATAATATAATGAGCTTAAGGGAGAGAAGGGCAAGCCTGGAGACGGAAATAAATAATCTTAATAAAAATATTGAAATATTGTCGGCAAGATGCAGGGGCTTTGACGGCAAATTATTGGAAAGGATTGAAAAAGAGATTGACGAATTGAATGACGAGCTGACTATTAAGTCAGAGCAGGCAAAGGATTATGAGAAAGCTTTCAACCCAGAAACTTTTGAAAAAACCAAGAAAATAATCAGCGAGTTTGAAGGAAAGCTAATGACTTTAAACACGAATAAAGGAATAAAATCCTCAAGGCTTAAGCAATTGGAAGATAAAGAGATTGACGAGTTTGAAAGCATTAAGAAGGATTTATCCAAGCAGCTTAAGCAATTTGAGGGCGAATTGGAGGATTATAAAAACAAATTATCAAGCAGCGAGATTCAGCTAAAAACATATTTGGTGGAGGAAAAAGGGTTTGAGTCAAAATTATCGGAGAACTACAAAAAAAGGGATGAATTGGAAGAATCCCTTAAAAAATCAAAATTGAAGATTGAAGAAAACAAGATATACATAAAGGATTCTGAAAGCAAAATCAACAATTATAAATTATTGATTGCAGAGATAAAATCAAAGATTGAAGGTCTTGAAATACAAATGCAGGAATACAAGGATTTGGATTTGAAGCTTTCAAGGAAAGCGCCGAATGAGATTGAGCATGAGATATTCATGCTTGAAAAAAAATTGGAGCAATTCGGCAATGTCAATCTGAAGGCTTTGGAGGTTTTCAAGATTGTTGAAGAGGAATACCAGGAAGTCAGGGACAAGATGGACTTGCTTGAAAAGGAAAGCGGCCAAATAATGAAAGCAATGGATGAGATTGAGCAGAAAAAGAATGCAACATTTATGGAGACTTTCAAGGAGATTGAATCCAACTTTGAAAGGATTTTCTCAATAATGAGCCCGGGAGGAATAGCTAATATGATAATAGAGGATATGGCTAACCCTATTGACGGAGGGGTTGATATAAAAGCAAGGCCTAAAGGCAAAAAATTCCTGACTCTTAAAAGCATGAGCGGCGGGGAAAAGACAATAACTGCTTTAAGTTTTATATTTGCTATACAAGAATACACTCCTGCACCTTTCTATATAATGGATGAGGTTGAAGCTGCGCTTGACAA
>CAZMEY010000001.1:0-46268 GCA_964565435.1 Candidatus Woesearchaeota archaeon | reverse complement strand
CATTGTTGAATTGATTGCTTGGGCCATTGCCTGGCTTGCCTGAAGTTCAGGCAAAACCTTCAATAAATCAATGACTTTTAATAATCCAGTAATTGGCTTGACAGATAGGTCATTTCTAAAAAATCCGAAGATTACTGCTCCAAAAGTTTTTGCTCCAACAGAAATTGTTTCAAAAAATCCGGGATTGGTTTTTTTGGAAAAAGCAATTATGTCATTTATTATTGATTCTAAATTGACCAATTCAGCATGGAAATAAATGTGGCTGTTATTTGTTCCTTTTAGCTCGTCAGGCTCAAGCTTTAATGAAACTATTGATGAATTCTTGAAAGCTATGCTTCCGCTAAAGCATGAAGTGGTGTTATAATTTATCTCTGCGCTGAAAGTGACCTCCCCTAATCCTTTAAGCAAGGTTGTCAAATCGCTGTTATTGTGTATCTTGGAATTTAATATGTCCAAAACCTCTTTAGGGAACTCTGTAAGATTCTGGTAGCTTATATTTATATTTGAATCATTGAAATCAAGGTTGATTGCTGAAAGATTTGAGCATAAATCTTTGAATATTGGCTCATAGCCAAAGCTCATTGGGAAAGCAATTAATGCCATTATTAAAAAAAAGCTTTTTTTCATAAGTAAATTAATTATTCTTTAATATATAAATCTTAGTGGAAATGGGCTCGGTGAGATTTGAACTCACGGCATCCACCGTGTGAGGGTGGCGTCATAACCGGGCTAGACCACGAGCCCAATAATTAGTGGACCCAGCCGGATTTCGAATGCGGCTGGCAATGATATTATGGGCCCAGCCGGATTTGAACCGGCGACATTCGCCTTGTAAGGGCGACGTCATAACCGCTAGACCATGGGCCCAATGATTAAATAAGTAAATGAATTGCTTAAAAAAGTTTGCCATTCAATATTTTTTCAAAAAGTCTGAAAATTTTTTTCTTATTAATTGCACTTCATTATTAGGTATTTTTTCAATATAATCAAGCAATTCAGAATTGAATTCTTCTGCTTCTTTAATAGTTTCCATAACCTGCTCCATACTTATATTAAAATCCACATAATATTGCTTATCAATTCTCTCTTTTTTGGCATGCGAAATCAATCTGTTATCTTTTCCAAAAATAATGCTCAATATAAGTATTGATGCATTGTGATTTTCTGATTTTATCCCTGCTTTGAAAAATAAGGCTGTCAAAATATTATACATACTATAATAAATTATAGTTACTGCTTCCTCAAGCATATTATTATCAAAAAGTATTTTCGCAGCCAAGGCATTGCTTTCAGACTTTTTAATATAAGATTCTTTTATTTCGTCGCTTGGCTCAACCATCTTTAATTTATCTTCTTTTTTCAGCTTAGCCCAAAAATTTTCTTTTTCCATAATATTGTTCAGCTCCTTTTATTATAACATGATTTTTATTTATTTCCCTTATTAATAGACTATCTTCATTATAATTCCCTATTTTGGCGCTGATTTTTGAATTTAACCTCTCAACACTTTTCTTTATGCTTGAATCCTCTGAATCAATATAAATATCTATATCACTATCTTTGCCAGCCAAGCTTTTGGCATAACTTCCAAACAATAAAGCAATCCTTATTTTATTATCATTTTGGATTTTTTCAAAAATGCCACGCAAAACAGGATACTGGCTTATTATATTAAGAAGCTTATAATGCTCTGAAATAAAGATAATGCTTCTCGCCTCTAATGTTTTTTTCAAGCTATAAATCTTATTCCTTCCTTCAATTTTATAGTCAACAGTATTTTTTTTGGAAAGATTAGACAATATTTTAAGGGCTCCGGCGCGGCTTAAATTAAATTTTCTTGCCAACTCTCCTGCATGGCAAGGGGATTTCAAAAGCTCCAGCACAATTTCCATAGTGTAATTTTTAGTATCCATATGTAAACTAATTGTTTACATTATATTTAAATTTAACTGAAAAATAAAAAGCGCTGAGACCGAGATTTGAACTCGGGCTCCCTTGCGGGAACAGGATATTTGCAATCCAAATGTAGGTATCAAAAAGCCTCAATCGTCTTTTAGCAATCCTGCGCATTAGACCGCTCTGCCATCTCAGCAACCAATAAAGGTATTAAAGAAATATTTTATTTAAAAAACTAACTATTTTTAATAATTTTTACTTTGAAATATTATGCATATTGATTAAATCTTGGCTGAAATTTTTAAGCTCTTCTGGTATTTGGACACTTATTGGGTCTTTTAGGCTTTTATTTAGCTCTTTTTTCTTTGCCCAAATATTTGAGTTGAATTCCATTATTTTTGGAGTTATGCTTGACAATTTTGTTTCGCCAGCATCTGGAAAGCTTTGCTTATGGATGCTTGAATCCTTTTCATACATATAGTGGTAGAGTTTTTCAGTGATTACTGGAATTATTGGAGCCAATAATAATATTAGTTTTTTGAAGCTTTCATATAATGCCCAGCGGCTGCTTTCATCCCCTTCGTAAGCCCTTTTTTTAACCATTTCCAAATAATTGCTTGCGTAGGTGTTCCACATAAAATCCCTCAAGCTCTTTGCTGCAGAGTTGAAATCAAATTGGGAAAATGCTTCATCAACTTTTTTTATCAAGCTGTTTAACTCATTCATTATCCATTCATCAGTGCTGTTTATGTTTGCCGGCTTCTTTGCCTCGCTAAATCCGCTGATAAACCTTGCAATATTCCATAATTTGGAGTTGAATTTTCCTGCGCCCCTTATTCTTTCAAAGCTGCACCTGATATCCCCTTTTGTTATATCCCCTTCAAGGACTGTCCAAATCCTTACATTTTCGCTGCCGAACTCTTTAATCAAATCCCTTGGGTCAATGCCGTTGCCTTTGCTTTTGGACAT
The DNA here is from genome assembly GCA_964565435.1 of Candidatus Woesearchaeota archaeon. Lineage (GTDB taxonomy): Archaea > Nanobdellota > Nanobdellia > Tiddalikarchaeales > Tiddalikarchaeaceae > JAQTTT01. The sequence continues at coordinate 43,403 of CAZMEY010000001.1, read as the reverse complement.
CTTGTAGCCCTTCTCGTCAACAACGTGCTTGTGAATCCATGCGTTTTTGAAAGCCGGCTTTCCTGTTAATTGAAAATTTCTAAGCAGGGTGTAATATAGCCAAGTCCTTACAATCTCTTTTCCTTGCGGCCTTAGGGTGCAGGGATAATTGTTTTCAAAGAATTTTTTGTCATCATAGTGCTTTAATATGAAAAGGTTGCTGATTGATGAATCAAACCATGTGTCAAAAACCCTTTTTTCGCCTTCCCATTCATTACTTAGGCATTTTGGGCATTTTTTCAAAGGGCATGGCTCAATCCATGGCTTGACATATTTTCCAGTGTCATTCACATATTTGTGCCCGCATTTTTTGCAAGTCCATATTGGTATCTCTGTCATGTAATACCTTGTCCTTGAAACAGGCCAGTCAATGCCTATTGAGCCGAACCAGTCAAGCAATAATTGCCTGCTCTCAGAAGCAAAGAATTCAATCTTGTCAGAGACTTTTTTAACATCTTCTATTAAATCCATTTGCTTGACATAATATTCTTTTAAGGCTATGAACTCTATTGGAGTCTTGCTTCTCTCGCAGATTGGGTATTTGTGCTCAATCTCTTTTTGCGCTTTCAAAAGCCCTGCATTTTTTAGGTCTTCCAATATTTTGGCTCTTGCCTGTTTTACAAATAATCCCTCATATTTGCCTGCGTTATTTGTCATTTTGCCGAATCTGTCAATTGAATAAATAGGCTCCAATTTTAATTCAATGAATTTCCTTATGTCAGCTGTGTCTCCAAAGCTGCAAACCATCATTAATCCTGTGCCAAAATCCTTGTCAACGCTTCTGTCTTCAATGATTTTTACTTCGCGCTCAAACAATGGGATTATTGCTTTTTTATCTTTAAGGCTTGAATACCTTTTATCTTCCGGATGGAACATCAACGCTTGGCAGCTGCTTAAAAGCTCCGGCCTTGTTGTGCTGATTATAAGCTCTTTGCCTGAGATTTTTTCTTTGAATATTATGTCATTAAGAAGGGTTTTTCCCTCTTTGTATTCTATTTCGCTGTTGGCTATTGTTGTCTGGCATACTGGGCAGTAATTTGTGGCTTTGTCATCTTCATAGATTAATCCCTTATCCCATAGCTCCTTGAAAGTCTTTTGCGTGAAAGCCCTGTAATCATTGCTGTCAGTTCTGTATTTTGAGCCGATTTCATCGCTTTCTTCAAAGCTGTTAAAGCTGATGCCCATTCTTTTAAGGCCGTAGGTTGAAATCTCCCCTGCTTCCTCAATCATCTCTTTGCATTTGCTGACAAACTCTTCCCTGGAAACCTTGTGAATGTCAATATCATATTTTTTCTCGGTTTGAAGTTCTATTGGCAAGCCGTTGCAGTCAAGCCCTAAGGGGAAAAGAACTTCATAGCCTTTCATCCTGTTGAATCTTGCGATAATATCCATTTGGGTGTAAGTGTACGCGTGTCCTATATGCACTGGAGTGTTTATGTAAGGAGGGGGAGTGTCTATTGAATAAACCTTTTTTTTGGAATCCTTTTTGAATTCATATAATCTTTTTTTTTCCCAATTATTTATTATCTCTTCTTCAAATGATTTATCCCAAGATTTTTCCTCAATCATATTCTATAATACTAAAATAATGATTATTTTAAACCTTTACTTTGAAGAATCTATTGCAAGGGTTATGTCATCTTTCATTAAAGTCCTTCTTTTTGCATGCTTTGAATAAATTACTGCTTTTTTGCCTGCTTTTTTGGCAATATTTTCAAGATAATCCCTCAGCTCCTCGCAGGCTTCAACGCTCACCCTTTTTGCTCCGCAGCTTCTTAAAATCTGCTCAGCTGAGCGCAGAGAAATGCTTGCCATAATAATAATCAATGCGCTGTTTTTTTAATAATCTTTTTAATATTCAGCGAATTTTGTTTTTTATTATGGGAGAATTGTTCGGAAAATCTTTCAAGGACTCTGAAAAAAAGAAAAAAATACTTGAAACGCTAAGCAAAACAGGAATAAGCGCATACACTGATGTGGCTTGCATATCAATGAATAAAACCATTGAAGCCCTTAAATTATTCAATAGTTTTTTGGATAAAAACAGCAACCCTGATGATGTCATAATAAGCTCTGTAGGCAAAAGCACTTTGACTTTTCTGGTTCCGCAAAAATCCATTAACTTAATTAAGGGCTTTTTCGGAAATGCCCTTTTGGAGATTGAGGAAAAATCAGGCGCAATTTTCTTGAAATGCGTTAAAGAGGTTAATTCAACCCCAGGAATAACTGCTTTTATTTCGCATCTTTTTTTGGAAAAAAAAGTCAATATATATAATCTCATGTCAACATTTACTGATTATGTCATAATATTGCCTGAAAAAGACACTTATATGATGGCTGATTATTTGAAAAAAACTTTTGGGTGCTGAAGAGAAATGACTTTTGGATTGATTAAAAAAATGGTTGAAGAGGGAAAGGTTAAATCATTGCTTAAAAAAAGCAAGATTGGCGCAACAACTGATTTGGCAATATTGAACATTGAGAGGAACTCTGAATCATTGGAGGTTTATGATTCAATAAAAGAGGATTTCCTTAAAGCAAATAATCATTTCAGGGGAGGCGTTGGGGAGAGGTTCATCACAATAATTATTAACGAGCAATATTTTGAAAACGCTTACAAATTGTTTGAAAAATATCTGGTTTCTTACAAAAAAAATGTGGGATTAATAGCTATTGACTGCCCTGATTCCTATGACACTTATGGAATAATAGCTTACATAAGCGCGATTATTTACAAGAAAGACATAAACCTTCACGCGTTTTTCACAAGCCAAAACGAGCACATGCTTGTGCTTGATGAGGGAAAAGTGTTTGAATATGTGGAATATTTAAAAAAGCAGCTTGGAGCTTAGGCTAAATTATACCTTAAAAATGCGCCTATTCCTCCCATCATTTTCAATTGCTCGCCTTCTGGAGTGGCGTCCGATACCAATACAACTTCTGTATTGAAATTCTTTGACAGCTCAATTATTGAATCAATGAGGTCTTCATCCAGTGATTCAATTATAAGGACTTTGCTGACTGCGCCAAGGTTTATTGCTTCTATTACATTTTTTTTTCCATAAGTCACTTTATCATCCCTTGCAAGCCTTCCGAAGAACTCCTGTATTATTTTTCTTTCAATGATTATTGTCTCTTGGGATAATATCTCTTCGCTTTTGTCAAGCAATTCTTTCAGCCCGTCAGTGCCTGCATAGCCTATATCAAGCGAGCCCAATACTTTTTTTTTCAGGTCGCCGCTCAATGCAGGCTCATCCAAAAAGCTGTTTTTTGCCTGGCTTGGCCCTCCGACAATTATGCCCCTTAATTCCTTTATGGGCAGCAACACCTCATTGGCTTTTTTCGCAACCTCTTCATACCATGCTTCCATTAATCCAACCCTCACCCTTGAGAATCTTGCAGCGCTTTGCCCTCCAGCCCTCATCTTTCCGGGAACCATGCTGTCAAGCACTGCCAATGTTTTCATTGTGCTGCCCTTTACTACAGCTATTGCCGCATCATTATTGTCCATGCAAATCAGCGCGAAAACATTTTTTTCCTCAAGCATATCCTTTAAGGGCTCTAAGATAAACCTGTTCTCAGTGCGATACATTCTTATTGATAAAGGCATGGGCAATTCGTCAAGAACAAAGATTTCAGTGTTTGTTTTGCTTGGGTTTTGGTCCAAATCGCCGGTGAATATGGCAAGCCCATTATCCGGGGTTTTTTGATAATTCTTCAATTCAGAGGTTGCCTTTTCAATGCTTGATAAAACAGCTTTTCTTGTCTGCTTGCTTTTAATATTGCTGCTTAAGCTCAGCTCCTGGGTCAATTGGTTCTTGACAGTGCTGATGTCGCCTCCTGCCGGAATATACAGGCTTACAAGCTCTGTTGCCGAGGCTTTCGCTTTTTCCAGCCTTTTTATCAATTTCCTCAATTCATATGCTTTCTCTGGGCTTATGCTCATAAATTAATAACTCCATTCGCAGTCTTTAAAACATTTACTTTGCATTATTTTAAACCTATAATCATTGAATCCTCTGCAGCTATGCATTTAATGCCTGTTTTTTCTGTTATTATTGCAGCCTCTTTTTCAGGACCCTCTCTAAGCATCTTCAAATCAAAATGGGTGATGATTATTAACTTGAGATTGTTTTTGCTGTTGTTTATTGCGCTGATTAAATCATTGGTGCACATATGATAATTAACTGATCTGTCTCCTGGCAAAATATTATTTGCTATTAAATAATCCGCATCTGCCAAGTTTTTTTCAAAGCCAGGATAGATGAATGTGTCGCCTGAATAGTAAAGGCAATAATCATTTGTGTAAAACTTGAACCCTATTGCCTCATCTGCCGAATGAATGCATTTCAATGCCTTTATCCTGATTCCATTAAGGGATGTGTTTTGCTCGGGCTTTAAAGCGACAATTTTTTCAACAAGGCTTTTGTGGTAAGGAGTCAGGGTTTCTGACAAAACCGATTCGTTGCAGATAACAGTGCCCCTTTTTCTTTTGGTTGCATGGGTCATTCCTTCAACCATTATATTCAAATCATTCACATGGTCAATGTGGTGATGCGTTGCCATCAGGCAGTCGGTTGTGAAAGGGTAGATGCCGCACTCTTTGCACCTGAGCAATGCCCCTGGTCCGGGATCAATGTGGATTTGGTGCCCCATCATTTTAAGGACTATTCCACCAGTGCTTCTTTCCTGGAATAATGTTGTATTCCTTCCCCCTCCAGTTCCCAAAAATATGATTTCATCCATACAAGTATTTTAGTGATGTTTGCTTTTATAAAAATTTATAAAACGCTGGGAATTAGATAAAAATATGGCTGCAATACCTGGATTAATGCCTAATCCATTATATGATAATAAAAAAGTTTTTACTGCTATTTTGGTATTTAATATTATTGTAATTTCTATTGGCGCTTTTCTTATATTCTTATTAAATGATAATGATTGGAGAATATGGGTTGCGTTTATTGGAAGCATTGCAGGAATAATAATGTTTTTTGTGGGAAAATTTGTGAGAATGCCCCCTGCTGGGATAATAATTTTTATAATATTCTTGGTAGGTCTTGGATTGGGTGTTGGTTTCAATATATGGATTTTTATGGATAAAGGTGCTGAAATTATTGGAAGCATTGTTATTCCTGAGGATATAGATGTTGAAAATCCTGGAATAGTTATACCTGGCGAAGTGACTGAAGGGCAGAATTGGCTTACTGGAATATGGGAGTCTTTGTCCTCAAGCTTTGATTCCTTGTTTGGAAATTTGGGAAGTTTGGGCCAGCAATAGAATAACTTTTAAAAAGGCAATATTTCTTGTATAATATTATTTTGAGCCAGTAGCTTAGCCTGGTTGGAGCGCCACGCTGATAACGTGGTGGTCGGGAGTTCAAATCTCCTCTGGCTCAAAAGCTTTTATTTTCCTTAATTTGCTGCTTTTCAGCCATAGATAAAAATCTATAATTTCATCGCAACACTTTGCAACAGCAAAGGGTTGGTTCTAAATCTCCTCTGGCTCAAAAAAAACTTTTTTTAAGATAGTTCGCTTCCTTCTTTAACATCCTTGTCAGGCTTGATTAAGGAAACTATGCCGTCGCTTTCAGCTGCTAGTATCATTCCTTCGCTTTCAATGCCCATTATTTTTTTAGGGGCAAGATTGGAGATTAATATTATTTTTTTGCTTGCCAAATCATCTTTTTTTTACCATTTCCTTATTCGGCTGACTATTGTCCTTTCCTTGTCAGCAATCACTTTTAATTTGAATAATTTGTCGCTCAGCACTTCGGCTGATTCTATTTTTCCAATGATTAATTTTATTTTTTTGAAATCATCAAAGCTTGCATAGTCCTCTTTTTTGGATGATGATTTTTTTATCTCACCATATTTTGCCTTTATCTCTTTTATGTCTATTTTTTCAATTAAAATCCCGGGATTGGCTATATTAAACTTGGTTTTTTGGCCTATTTGATTCATGCTTTCAATTTCAAAGCCCATCATCTTTGCAGCTTTTTTGGAGATTGTCGGGATAAAGGGGTATAATAATATTGTTATTGCTTTGCTTAATTCCATGCTTACATTGATTGTGTTTTGCCTGAGATTCTCGTCAGCCCATGGCTTCCTGTCTTGGAAGAATTTATTGGCTTTGCTTGACAGTTCAAGTATTGCATTCAAAGCGCTTCTTAAGCTTCCTAATTCAAAAAAGCTGTCAATGATTTTAACTGTTTTATCTATCTCTTTAAGCATTTTTTTGTCAGCTTCGTTGTATACTGCTTTTTTTATTCCATATTTATTGGCAAATGTTATGCTCCTATTAAGGAAGTTGCCAATGTTATTTATGAGTATGTTATTGATTGCCTCATCAAGGGTTTCCCAAGTGAAGTTGAAGTCATGGGTTTCCGGGCGGTTGAGCAATAGATAAAATCTCCAATAATATTCGGGCAATAGTTCAAGGGCTTCGTCCATCCAGATGCCGACTCCATGGGTTTTTGAGAATTTTTCCCCTTCAAAGTTCAGGAACTCAGTGTTGGATATCAAATCGGGCAAGTGCCATTTTTTGTCATCAGCTATTAATAATGCTGGAAGTATTATTGTGTGGAATGCAATATTGTCTTTTCCCATGCAATAGATGTGCTTTGCATCCTTGGATTTCCAGTAATCCAAATATTTATCCCCTAATAATTCTTCGCTTGCGCTGATGTAACCTAGCACTGCTTCAACCCATACATAGAATACTTTGCTTTCAGCTCCTTGGAATGGCGCAGGTATTCCCCATTTGATGTCCCTTGTTATTGGGCGGGGCTTGAGCCCCATTTTTAGGAAGTTGTTAGTGTATTCTTTTACCCTTTTGTCCCATTCGGGATGGGATTTTACATATTCTTTTATTTTTGGCTCAAGCTTTTCAAGATTGATGTACCAATGCTTGGTTTCTTTCATTACCACTTTTTCTTTTGAGCAGATTGTGCATTTTGGCTTTATCAAATCTGAGGCGTCAAGCAATTTGCCGCAATCGTCGCATTGGTCCCCTTTAGTATTCTGGCTTTTGCAGTAGGGGCATGTGCCTGTTATGAATTTTTCTGCTAAAAACATCTTGCAGTTTTCGCAGTAGGGCTGCTTTTCCATCTTTGTCAGTATGAATCCTTTTTTTTCAAGCCTTGAATAAAAATCTCTTGAAAACTCGTGGTGAAGCTTGGTGTCAGTTATTGTGTAGTTGTCAAATTCTATTGAAAATTTTTTTATCAATTCTTTTATTTTTTCATGAACAGAATATGCTATCTCTTTTGGGGTTGTGCCTTTTTTCATTGCTTCGTATTCTATTCTTGTTCCATGGCTGTCGCTTCCGCTGACATAGATTGTTTTAAGCCCTTTTAATTTGTAATATCTTGAAAAAACATCCCCTGGCAAAAGGCAACCTACCATGTTTCCCAAGTGGGGTATGCTGTAAGAATAAGGCCATGCTGAGTTGACCACAACTTTTTCATATTTCATTTTTTCACATCATCTTTTGCAAATTAAAGAAGCTCTTGATTTCGTTTTTCAAGTCATAGGCTTCATCTTTCAATTTTTGGGTGTATTCGTCAACGCTTCCCTTTTGGAATATGTTTTCAAAGACTATTTTGACAAATGTGATGAAGGGGTTTGATTCTTCCCATTTTCCTGCGTAATCAGTTTCAAGGGCTGACCTTATTTTTATTGTTCCGCTTCCCTTGTTTGTTATTTCTTTTTTCTTTTCCTTGACAACGCTGATTTCTTCAAGGCTGAATTTAACAAAGAATTCCACTATGAATTTTGTGTAGTCATCAACCCTTTTGATGCAGTTCCAATAAAAATCAACAACCTCTCTTGGCTGGCCTGATGTGTGGGTGTAGCTTTTTTCTTCAATGTAAAATCCCCTTTCTTGCAATATTTTTTTTAGAAAGAGGTAAAGCTCCGAGTATGAGAATATTTGCTCGTCAATGGTGACGAATTCCTGGGTTGTCATGAATTTTGATGGCATTTATTTCACCTTTAGCAGCTCTTTGACGCTGTCAATAACCAAATACAGCTCTTCTTCCGCTTTGTCTTCTAATTGTATCAATTTATTATTATAAAAGTATTTGTCATAGATTTTTTTGAGGAAAAAAAGCCAGGGATTGCCTTTCCACCTGTTATCATAATCAGTTATTGCTGTTGATTGAAAAACGAGCTTTGATTCGCCTGAAATCTTTGTTTTTCCGTCTTTAAGGATTTTGGCTTTGTCTGTTGTCAATTCTATTTCTGCGAGGAATTTTGTGTAATCATCAATATCTTTTGATGCCTTTATTTTGAACTGCACTTGGGTTATCTCTTCAGGGGTTTTGCCTTTTTGGTATTTATAATCGCTAAGGAAAGGGGTGTAATCCATTTCCCCGAATTTTGAAATGATGAAATTCACCAAATTTTGGGGGCTCATTACAAGCTTTGGTATGTTTATTTGGACTCTTACGACATCTCCCATGAATAAATACTATCATTCATTTTTTTATTAACTTTATGATAGCCTTAAAGCGTCAAGATTTTTGGGGGTTATTGTTTCAATCCTTAATTTTTTGTAGATGCTGCTTGCCAAGTCAACAGCGTTTGAGCTCTCGCCGTGGCAGATTATGATTTTTTTTGGCTTTGGGCTTAGTTTTGACATAAAATTCATCAATTGATTCCTGTCACTATGCCCGCTTAATCCTTCAATAGTGTAGACTTCTAAATTAATAGGCAAGACCTGCCTTTTATTGTTGCTTATCCTTAATGTTATCTCTTTTTCCCCTGATTGTATAACTCTTCCAAGGCTTCCTTTACCTTGGTAACTGACAAATACTAAGCTATTTTTAGGATTATCTGCAATGTGCTCCAAATAGAATACGCTTGGGCCGCCTGTAAGCATTCCGCTGGTTGCAAGTATTACGCAAGGCCCGCCCTCTTCAACTAATTTCATTCTGTCTTTTTGGGATGTTGGCTGCTTGAAATTAGGGTTAAGGAAAGGGTTATAGTTTTCCTGGAATATCATTTTTCTCACATTCCTATTAAAGAACTCAGGGTAAGCTGTATAAATTGCTGTAATGTCCCAAACCATTCCATCAACATAGACTGGAATCTCAGGTATCTCTTTGTTTTTCATTAATCTGTCAATGACAAGCATGACTTCCTGCGCCCTGCCCACTCCAAGAACCGGAACCAAGAGTTTTCCTCCCCTGTTTATTGTGTTTTTCACTATTTCGGAAAAGAAGCTTACGCACTCTTCGTGCGAGGGCTGAATACTGTTTGCCCCCCCATAAGTGCTTTCAGTTATGAGAGTTTCAACCCTTTGGAATTTATATGCCGAGTTTTCAAGAAGCTCTGTTGGGGCAAATTTGTAATCCCCTGTGTATAATAGATTATGGTAGCCGTTTCCGATATTTAGGTGAATCATTGAACTTCCAAGGATGTGGCCTGCGTTGAAAAGGGTCAATCTGAAGTCTGGCGTGATATCATGCACTTCTTCCATAGGTATGCTTACAATGTTTTTTACCATCTCTTTAACATCAGAGCTGTTGTATAATAGTTTTTTGTTTTCTTTTTCAGCAATGTCTATATAATCCATTGCAAGCATTGTCATTACATCCCTTGTTGGCTCGCTGCAATATACTGGGCCTTTATAGCCGAGCTTGAATAAGTATGGAATAAATCCGACATGGTCCAAGTGCGAGTGGGAGACTATTATTGCATCAAGGCGGTTAATGTCAAACTCTGGAGCGTCAAGCATTGGATAAGCATATTCGTCGCTTGCTGCAATGTTTACTCCGCAATCAAGAAGCACCCTGCTTTCAGGCGTTTGGATTAGCATGCAGCTTCTTCCAACCTCCCTGAATCCTCCAAGGCATGATATCCTAATCCAGTATTTATTATCCCTTTGCCAATCAGAATAAATCCTTTCCCCTAATGTGTGCAGGAATTTTCTCCTGTAATTTGAATTATTAAATAATGTCAATCTAATGTTTTTTATTAGATTGGATTTTATTGCGGGCTTTCTCCTGACAATAGGAGTCCATAATGTTTTTTCAACTATTTGGTTGACTATTTCAAATTTGTTAGCAACTAGCTCATCCGGCTTGCCGGCTTCCAAAAACACAAGGCTTCTTTTCTCGTCAAACCATACATCTTCCAATTCTGAAGAGCTGGGGCAGGCTTTCCTGATGATTTTTTCTGCAGCTGCCGAATCCATTAGCAGCGCCTCATCAGCCCTTACTTCAACCCTTTTCTTTATAGTGTTGACTATTTCCCGAGTCAATTCTTTGCATGTGAGCACAAAATCCTTTTTGCTTGAGTAGAGAACTATGTTTGCTCCCTCAAACTGGTAATCTGTTATGCCCGCTTCTTTTGGAATAAACTCTTTGATCCTGTTTATGATTTCTTTAGAACTCATTAATATTAACCATTTCAGCTATCTTTTTTTTGTCAATCCTTCTGGCTCCTGATTTGTCAATAACCAATACATCAATGCCATTGCCTGTTGCCAAGTCCCTTTTTATGGCAGCGCTTATAGCCCTGACTGCCAATTTGATGCCTTCATTGAGAGTTAAATCGTTTTTGTAGCTGTCTTCTAAGACTCCATAAGCAACTGGGCTGCCTGAGCCTGTTGAAGTATAATTGCTTTTTTCCATTTTTGAGCCTCCCATGTCCAAATCATATAAGTGGAATCCTGATTTGTCAACGCCGGCAACAATGAATTGTATTAAGAATGGTGAAAAGCTGTGCGCGTTGCCAAATAAGAAATGGGATAATAATGTGGCTATCCCGTTTGTGGTTATTGGCACGCTTTTTTTTATCTTGTAAAGCCTAAGCTCTGTCTGCAAATATCTTAAAAGCATTTGGGAATCTGCAACGCTTCCTGCAAAAGTCATTGCGTTTAAATCGTCTATCAAATGGATTTTCTCTGCATCCTTGTCAGCAACCAAATAGCCCATGCTTGCCCTTTTGTCGGCTGCGAGAATTATTCCTTCTTTTGTTTTCAATCCAACTGTTGTTGTCCCTTTTTTAGTCTCATTTTCCATAAAGATTAAACCCTTCTCTTAGATAAAAAACTAATACTTTTTGGGTTTTATAAAGTTATTGATTTATATTTGGCACAAGGGTTTTATAAATATCAATATATTATTAGCGACTATGGATAAAGCAGATTTCCCTATTTACAAAAAAGAGCTTCTTGTACTAGGCAATCCGGATTCAAGCACTGGCCTTTGCACATTATGGAGCGACAAGGGAAGAATTTTGGAAAAAATATCAAAGGAAAACTATATTGTTGCTGGAAACTGTTATAGTATAAATGAGGGTATAAATCTTATAATAATGCATTCGCTTATTAACAAAAAAATCCACAGGATAGTGATTACTGGGTCTGACTTATCAAAGAGCGGGGAAGCCCTTCTTGCATTGAAAAAAAACGGCATTGATGATGATAGAAAAGTCATAGGTTTTCCAACTTTAATCATAGAGCAAGAAATCCCTATTGATGCTGTTTTAAGATTCCGCGAAAATGTTGATATAATTGATAAAAGAGATGTTAGGGATTATTTGGAACTTAATGATTTTCTTGGCTCCCTTCCAAATAAAGAGCCTTGGGGCGAGAGCGAAATCTATGAAAGCAGTGTTCCAAAATCTCCTGAAACCTTTCCATCAGAAAAAACAGGGTTTGTTATACGCGCAGGAAAAGTTGGGGATGCTTGGATTAAGATACTTGAAACAATTAGAAGATTTGGTTATGTAAAGAAAAGCCAGCATTCTGATGATCAAATTGAATTGATTGGTCTGACAACTATAATAACTGATGAGGATCCGAAAAACATTGATTGGAAGGATTATTTTCAGTTTACAAGAGAACATTTTAATAATTACCTTCCACAACTTATGAGTGGCGATATACCTTCGGATGTTAAATACACTTATGGTTCAAAGCTTAGAAATTTTGGCGGAATAAACCAGATTGATGCAATGGTTGAAAGCCTTAAAGAAGCGCTTTTTTCAAGAAGAGCTGTGGCTGTAACCTGGAATGTCTTAGAAGACCACAAAAATCCAAACTGCCCCTGCTTGAATCTTATCCAAGCCCTTGTTGAAGACAAATTATATCTTACGGCTTATATAAGAAGCAATGATATGTTTCGCGCATGGCCTGAAAATGCCTTAGCGCTTCTTTTCATTCAGGAAGAATTGTGCGAAAAATTGGGTGTTCCCAGAGGGGATTTGATTATTATTTCCAACAGTGCGCATATCTATTCATCCAACTGGGATGATGCAAAAAAAATAATTGAAAATAATCCTCAAAAGAATGAATGGGAGCTGTCAAACGGGAAAAGAACGCCGGATTTGCGCGGCAATATCCTAATTGATGCTGAAAACGGAAAGATAAAAATCACCCATTTAAGCCCTATAGGAGAGAGGATTGAAGAGTTTTTTGCGAATACTGCATTGGAAGCTTACCGCGAGATATGCAAAAAGCAGATGATATCGCAAATCTCCCACGCCCTTGACATTGGCATTGAGCTTGGCAAGGCAGAAATCGCTCTCAAGGAAGGGAGAAAATATGTGCAAGACAAAGAGTTGGAATGATAAAATCAATGCGCGTTGATGTTTTTTTAAAAAAATTTTTAAAGGAAAAAATATAGGAAAAAGCAATGGATGATTTGATTATTTCCCAATTAATAGAAAAAAAAGATTTTATTTCATATGAATGCGTTTTTGAAAAAATAAGGGAAAATTCTTCCAATTTGCCGAAAAAATTGCTTAATTTTTCATTGTATGAAAATAATATTTTATTGAATAATCGCAATTATGCTTATTCTTCATATGAGAGCCTGAGATCCACCCTTCTTTTTTATTATTTAAGCAAAAGCCCTGAAGGGTTAAAAAGGCATGAGTTGGCGGATTTGATTCTTCCATGCCTGGATTCTTCAAATATCCCTTATTCCCTTAAAAACGCAAAAAATTGGCTGAAGCATCAGTTTTCATTTGAGAAAAGCTATTTTTATTTTGATGAGCGCTTTACATACCTTAAGCTTGTTTCAAAAATAGATTTTTGCGTAAAAAATAATAAGCCAAAAAGGGAGAAAATTAGATTCACAATAATATAATTTTTTATTAATATTTTTAAAATAAGGGATTATTTTTTAAAGAAAATGATTATTCCTAAAAAATTGGAAAAAGGCGACAAAGTAATGATTGTGTCCCCTTCCCAAAGCCTTGCAACAATAAATGATTCAGATATTAATGCTGCTGTGAAGGCTTTGGAAAAATTGGGGCTTAAAGTTGCTTTTGGTAAAAATTGCCTTGAATTGGATGATTTTAGCTCTTCAAGCATTAAGTCAAGGGTTGATGATTTGCATGAGGCTTTTTTTGATAAAAGCGTTAAAGCAATATTGTGCGCAAGGGGAGGGTTTAATTCCAATCAATTATTGCCTTATCTGGATTATGGATTGATTAAGAAAAATCCCAAGATTTTTTGCGGCTACTCTGATATAACTGCCATTAATAATGCCATCTATGCCAAGACTGGAATGGCTACTTATGCAGGGATTAATTTTTCAACTTTCAGGAAAAAGAAGTGCCAGGATTATAATATTGATTATTTCAAAAAATGCCTAATGTCAGGCGAGCCTTACAATGTTTTGCCTTCAAAGAAATATTATGAATATTCTTCCAAGAATCCTGTTGGCAATAAAGGGTATTTTGCAATACGGGAAGGGGAAGCTAGTGGTGAGATTGTTGGCGAAAACCTATGCACTTTCAACCTTTTGCAAGGAACTGATTATATGCCTGATTTAAGGGGAAAAATAATATTTTTGGAAGAGGAGAATATTTCAAGCAAGGACACAATGTATATGTTTGACAGGGAATTGGCGTCATTGACCCAGCAGAAAGGATTTGAAAAGATTAAGGGTTTGGTTATTGGAAGGTTTCAAAAAGCAACTGGGATGACTAATGAGATGCTTAAAAAAGTCATTGATTCCAAAAATATTCCTAATGTGCCGATTATTGCCGGGCTTGATTTTGCCCACACTATTCCAAGGTTCAGCTATCCTATTGGGGGAACTTGCAAAATATTGGCAAAAAAAGGGGATGTTTCCTTGGAAATATTGAATCATTAAGTTTTTTAAGCATAAAATATTATCCTAAAACCATTATGCCTGAAAAAAAATATGATGATGTTGTGAATCTTGCCCAAAGAAGGAGCATTTTTTATCCTGCTTGCGAAATATATTCAGGGTACTTGGCTGGATTTTTTGACTACGGCCCTTATGGCTCAGCAATTAAGAGAAAAATAATTGATTTGTGGAGAAAGGAATTAATCAAAAAGGAGGATTTTTTTGAGATTGATGGGGCTATAGTCATGCCTGAGGATGTGTTTAATGCTTCAGGCCATTTGAAAAACTTCAAAGATCCCATAACCACTTGCCCTAAATGCAAATTGGTTTACAGGGCTGACAAGTTATTGGAAGAAAATGTCAAAGAAGGGAGTTTTAAGGAAGCAATGAGCAATACTGAATTGACTGATGCATTGAAAAAATACAAGATTAAATGCCCTAAATGCAAAGGGGAATTGTCTGATGTTGACAAGGCAACTTTAATGGTTGGGGCAAAAATCGGCTCTGCCAAGGGAAAAGAGGCTTATCTTAGGCCGGAATCATGCCAGTCAATATTTTTGGATTTTGTCAGGATGGCAAAGACTATGAGGCTTAAGCTGCCTAAAGGCATTTCGCAAATGGGAAAGGTTTTCAGGAATGAGATAAGCCCTAGGCAGACATTAATTAGAAGCGTTGAATTTTCCCAAATGGAGACTGAGGTTTTTTTTGATGAGAGTAAGATTAATGATGTTGAAAATTTTTCTGAAGTGGAGAATTATGGAATAATGATTCAGAGAGTTGGAGAAAATGAGGCTAAGCCTATTAAGGCAAAGGATTTGGTTTCCAAAAAAATTGTTAGCGGCAAATTGATAGCCTATTATTTGGCAAGGACTCAGCAATTGTTTGAAAGCTATGGATTAAAAAAAGAGGTTATGAGGTTTAGGGAGCTGGATTCTGATGAGCGCGCTTTTTATGCCAAGGAAGCTTTTGATTTTGAGATATTGACTTCTTTAGGGTGGCTTGAATTAATTGCCAACAATTACAGGACTGATTATGATTTAAAGAGCCATATGGAAGGAAGCAAGCAGGATTTGAGATACACTTATGATGATGGGAAGAAAATAATTCCCCATATTTGGGAGATATCCATAGGTGTTGATAGGACTTTTTATGCAATAATGGAAAATTCATTGGATGCTGGCAAGGGATTGCTTTCCCTTCCTCCAAAGATTGCTCCAGTGGAGGTCTCAGTATTTCCATTGATTGCTAAGGAATTGGGGGAGTTGGCTAAAAATATTTATATTGGATTAAAAGAGGATTTTGATGCTTTCTATGATGAGTCAGGCTCTATTGGAAAAAGGTATGCAAGGGCTGATGAAATAGGCTGCCCTTACTGTGTGACAGTTGATTTTGATTCTTTGAAGGATAAGTCAGTGACTTTGAGGTTTAGGGACTCTGCCAGGCAGGAAAGGGTTAAGATTGCTGATTTAAAGACAAAGATTGCTGATTTATTAAAAAAAGGAGTGGCTCAATAATAAAAATTATTAATTTTAAATATTTTTTATTAAAAATATTATTAAATAATAAAATAAATATAGAAATACTTATAAATAGTTAATAATATTAACTATTAATTATGGAAAAAGAAATAAAAATATTAATAAACATGTGTTTAAATGAAAAAGATAGTTTTACTCCAACTGAGCTTTCAACTTTTTTAAATCTTAAATTTGTTGAGGGAATTTATCCATATTTAAAAAAACTTATATCCAAAAATTATATTGAAAAATCACCAAAAAAAGGAGAATATAATCTTAATTCTAATAATTTAAAAGTTCAAGATATTATATTTATAACAAAAATAATTGGTAAAAAAGCAGAAATATTGTTTACTCATCATGCTCAAAAAGTGCTTGAAAAGTTTAGTGCTGAACCTATTATTAAAAAAACTAAATTACCCCAAAATTCTCTTAAATTAATAAAAAATATAGCAAGCAACACAAAAATAATACACCCTTATAATAATGATTATTTTATTTCATGTTGGGAAGAAACCACTCAAAGATTATTACATTTTTTTGATATTTCCTTAAAATTTGATGAAGAAGAATTTAAGCATGCTATAAAAAAATTTTATTCAAATATGCCTAATACTAATATTCCTTCTAATAATGAAAGTCAAAAAGAATTAAAACTAAAAAATATACAAGCTTTTTTAGAAAATAAAGATTTCATATTAGACAAAATAAAAAACATTGATTTTCCTTTTTTAATAATAACAAAAAAATTAACAGAAAATAAGTTAAAAGAATTTAATAATCCTTTTGATATTACTACAAAAATAAATGAGTGGAAATTAAGATATATTTATAATACAGATAGAATTGAGGGAAATCCATTAACTATGCAAGAAGTTAAAACAATTATAACTTTGGGCGGAGCTTCGCCAGAATTAGATAAAAAAGCTGTTTTGGAAACAATTAATTCAAGAACGGCACTTGATAATATATTTAATACTTCAAATGAATTAACAATTGATTTTATTAAAAAAATGCATCTCGCTATCCAATATGGAATAGATAAAGATGCAGGACAATATAAAAAATTGGAAAATTGTATTGTGGGAAGTAATAATATTTTAATAGATACAACTACTCCTGCAGAATTTACAGAACAAAGAATGAATAATTTAATTAAATGGTATGATGAAAATAAAGATAAATTAAATCCTTTGGTTTTGGCAGCTGTGTTTCATAATCAATTTGTGTTTATACACCCTTTTAACGATGGAAATGGGAGGCTTGCGCGATTAATTTTTAATTTTATATTAATAAAAAATGGATTTTTTCCAATTATATTTTATAGTGATGAAAAAGAAACTTATTATAATAAATTAAGAACAACAAAAAGTGGGTATTTTCATACATTCATAATATACTGTTTTGAATTATATAGGTCCCAATTGGATGAATTTTAGCAAATTAATATAAGTTTATTTTAAAATATTAATTCAAAAGGTTTTTAAGCAATAATAATGCTATTATTCTTTAGGCAAGGTTACCGCCCTTTACAAAGGTTACAATATCAGAGCGCGAATACTTCGCATGCAGTGAGGAGTTGTGTTAGTGAAGGGCAGCAAACTTTCAACAATAAGCGGATTTATTGATGAGATTATAAGAAAAGATAAATATGTAATAGTTGAAGGGGAAAAAGACTGCGCCAGACTCAAAAAGCTTGGAGTGCAAAAAGTCATTTCATTATCGCAAATGCTAGTTATGCTCTTTTAGCGAAAAAATCGCCGAAAGCCATGATGAAGTAATACTCTTAATGGACAATGACAAAGAAGGGAAGAAATTATATTCTGGGCTTAATTAAGATTCTGGCTGATTTTATGGGTAAAAACCAATCCCAAATATCAAAAAATCCTTGCCAAATTAAAATTAAGCCACATTGAGGGCTTAAAAACAAAAGAATTTGGAGAATGAAAAATAATGGGAAAAATATATCCAGTGTCAACAAAATACACTATAATTGCCGACATAGTTGTTGAGGGAGAAATCAACAAAAACGACATTGTCGGAGCAATATTCGGGCAAACTGAGGGTTTGCTCGGCGATGAGTTGGAGCTTAGGGAGCTTCAAAAAAGCGGAAGAATAGGAAGAATCGATGTAAATATTGAATTCAAAAACGGAAAAAGCCAAGGGGAAATAATTGTCCCTAGCAGCTTGGCTAAAACCGAGACTGCAGTTATTGCTGCTGCTTTGGAGACTATTGACAAGATTGGGCCTTGCAATTCTACAATAAAGATTAAAGACCTTAAAGATGTCAGGCTTGATAAAAGGAACCAGATAACTGAAAGGGCTCAGAACTTGCTAAAAAAGCTTAATTTGGAATCAGCTGACAGCCACGAAATAATGGACAAGGTTCAGGAGAATTTCAGGACAAGCAGCATTATTGAGTATGGAAAGGATAAATTGTCCGCATCAGAGGATATTGAAGCTGTTGAAGAGGCAATAATTGTTGAGGGAAGGGCTGATGTTGTGAATCTTTTGAAATACAATATTAGGGGAGTAATCGCCATTAATGGAGTGAATGTCCCTGACACAATAAAGCAAATACTTGAATCAAAGACTACAACCTTGTTTGTTGACGGGGACAGGGGCGGCGAAATGATTGCCAAGAAATTGACTGACAAAGGAAATGTTGATTTTATAGCATTTGCTCCTGACGGCAAAGAGGTTGAGGAATTGGCTGGAAAAGAGATTTTCAAGTGCTTGAGAAACAGGATAAAGATGAGTGATTACTTAAAGCAAACAAAATCAGCTGACAAGTCAAAGCAGGGAAGGGGTAAAAAAGAATTGCCTAAAAGAAGGCAGGAGCCCTCAAAATACAAGTCAATGCTTAATGATTTGTTCGGCACAAAAGGCGCTTACTTATTGGATATCAATGATGAAGTGCTGGCAAAGATTCCGCTATCAGAGCTTGACAATGCGCTAAAAGATGTAAAGGATGTTGAGACAATCGTGATTGATGGGGCAATTGATGAAGAAACCATAAAGATTTGCGAAAAGAAAAAAATCAAGAATATTGTGTCAAAAAGCGCTAAAGCTAAGAGCGAAAAGGTAAATATTATAATCCCTTAATGGCTGCGATAGTTTTTTAATTAAAAAGAACTCAAAAGTAATTTGAGGGATAGGCTTAGCCCCTGACGAGGGCTCCAGTCCGCAAGTCTCTTGGCGGAGCTGAAAACTTGGCATTGATAGGCTTTTTTATTAAGCCCCATTGATTAAGCTGAGAAACTTTGTCCCATAGGACTTTGGTGCTGCTGAAAGGGCCAGGCCTTGAGTGGAGCAGCCATAAGGCAACACTGCAAGTGTTTATGGGTTCGCAAAGCGGAGCAAGATTATTGGATAAGCTTTTAGAAAGGAACTAAAATGCTGAGAATTCCCTCAATTCTTTTATTATGAATATTTTTAAATGCGCAGTTTATTGAATTAGCTATGGATAAAAAGATACAAAATAAGCGATTTTAAAATATCTTTTTTAGTTTCTTGTATCAATAAACTTTTTAAATGGATAGTTGATATTTTTTCATTATGAGTTCGGAAGTTAAGCCTATTGACTTGCATGATGTAAAGGTGGGAAGGTACATTGTAATGGATGGCGTTCCTTGCGTTGTTAAAAGCATTACAACAAGCGCTCCTGGAAAGCATGGGCATGCAAAGTTCAGGATTGAGGGTGAAGGCGTTTTTGACGGCAAGAAAAGGGTTTCTGCAATGAGCGGCCACGGAAGAGTTGAAGCTCCTGTAATTGACAAGAAATCAGCTCAAGTATTGAGCATTGCAGGCAGCAAGGTTCAGGTAATGGATATGAATACTTACGAGACTTTTGAGCTTGATATGCCAACTGATGCTGAGATAGCTAAAAAAGTAAAAGAAGGCGCTGAAATTGTTTTTTGGGAAGTAATGGGCATTAGGCAAATAAAGTAAGATTTTTAAAGAGAATTGCTTCAATTATTATTTTATGGGAGGATTTGATTTTTTTTCAGTGCTTTCTAAATCTGGAATGGTGCTTATAGTTATAGTATTTATTAGCGCAATAAATGAGTCCTCAATCAATCAAATGATTGACGGGGTTTCAATTGATTCATCTCAAATGAAAACTTTGGCTGTAAATGTTGCATTATTAGTATTCCTTTTGGGGGCGTTTTTGATACCTAGCGTTAGGGATAATTTAATGAAGCTTATCAATAAGCCATTTGAATATGCTAACCGCACATTGGATAAAATAATGAAATAAGAATCGGATTTAATTTTTATCTGCATACATTGCTTCTTCATAGATTTCCTTTAATTCTGCATTATAATCTATTTTGTCAATTATTTTATTTGTGACTATTTCAACTGCGTTTGAAAATGAGTTGAATTGGGTTTTTCCAAGGATTATTATCTCTTTGCCGACAACCTTATTCATTGAATGCTCTATAGGGTAAGCATTGTCTTCATGGGTGTCTGACAATTCGCAGGCTTGCTTGGTATCCATTCCCAATATTTTCTCAGCGTCAAAGCCGAAGCTTGTGCATCTTGCAGTTGCTGTCCCATCATCAATTATATATGAGACAAATAGCTTTCTTTCGGGAACAACTCGTCCATGGTCTTTGCACATGAATACTCCATCATCCGCTTTGGCGGATTTTTTGCATTCAGGGCAAACAGTGAAAAAGCAGTTTTTTTTGAATATTTGGACTATTATTCCATTTGTTTTTATTTCAGAATCTTTTTTCAATTCAGCCAAATCAATCTTTTCCCTTGGCTCTTTTGCTTGGGAGGTTTCGGGAACACCTTTTGGCACCAAAACCCCTTCTGGATTGATTCTTATCTTGCTTCTGAAGCTTGTATGAATCTCTATTTTGCCGAATTTGTTTTCTTTAATGTATGCATTGATTATTTTTAGCACATCCCCTTGGTTGATATTTTTGAAGATGCTTATTGAATCATTCCAAAAAACAACCCTTGCAAAGCCGGTTCCGTCATTGATTGACAAAGCGCCAACTTGGCTGTCTTTTCCCTCTTTTTTGAAAGTTGATATTGGATAGATATCAGTGACTTTTCCTATAACGCTGACATTCTTCATTGAAGGCAAAAGGCTTTTGATATTGACGGATTCTTCTGACAAATCTGATTCATTTAAGTCAACGCCCAGCTCGCCTGCAATTATGTTGGCTGCGCCATCCAGGCTTACAAGATTATCAAGCTCGGCTATTTTGTCTTTAATCTTATTTTCAAGAATCTCTTTTAAAACCCCTTTTTCTTTGATTATTTTTTTTATAATACTATCATAATCCATGGCTTTTGGTAAAAATTCGCGCGTTTTAAAGCTTTATTGTAATTATTGCTTATTTTTTTTGCCTATTTTGAATACCTCTGTTATGTCTTTATGGAACCATTTAGGCATTATTAAAAGCCCTATTGATGAAAAAATCATTACTAAAAAGAGCTCAAACAATGTTAGGGGAACTGTTTGGAAGACATTATTAAAGAATGGAACATAGATAAAGCATAGTTGCAGAATGAATGAGACCAATACTGCAAGAGTCAGATATTTGTTTGACAAAAAGTTTTCTTTAAAGCTTCTTTGGAAAAATCCTTTATCATCATCCCTGCAATTGAATACAAAGAATAATTCATAGATTATTGCAGATGAAATGGCCATAGTCCTTGCTTTTGTCAGAGCAAAGGCATTTCCATTAATGAAATAACCCTCAAAATTCAAGCCATAGATGAATAATATTATTGAGCTTACAGCATCAATGATTCCTGCAACCAAGATAAATAATCCCAATTCCCTCATAAGGGAATATTTTGGGTCTCTTGGCTTCTTTTTCATAACTGACTCATCCGGCTTTTCAACGCTTAAAGCTATTGCTGGCAACCCGTCAGTAACTAAGTTCATCCAAAGAATATGCACTGGTATAAAAGGCAAAGGAAAGCCTAATAAAACCATTGTTGTGACTTCTATGATTGTGTCAGCATTTGAAGATAATAAAAATTTAAGAAATTTTTTTATGTTTTCAAAGATTGCCCTGCCCTCTTCTATTGCGTTGACAATTGTTGAAAAATTATCATCCAATAAAATCATTTGGCTTGACTCTTTTGTGACATCTGTTCCAGTTATGCCCATTGCTATACCTATATGTGAGGCTTTAAGCGCTGGAGCATCATTGACGCCGTCGCCAGTCACTGCTATTATCTCGCCTTGAGCTTTTAATTCATTGACAACTTTTAGCTTATTTTCAGGACTTATTCTGGCAAAAACAACCGCTTTTTTGACAATTTTTGAGAATTCTTCTTTGTTTAATCCTTCAAGCTCATCGCTTGAAATGCATAATGAGTCATCATCTATTAGGCCTATCTCTTTGGCTATTGCTTTTGCTGTTATTATGTGGTCTCCTGTAAGGACTTTTACTTTTATGCCTGCCTCTTTGGCTTTTTTGATAGCATCTTTTACCTCTTCCCTTGCAGGGTCAATCATGCCGACAAGCCCTGTGAATATCAAATCATTTTCATCTGAGAAATCATATTTTTTCTTCTCGCTTATTTCCTTAAATCCAAAGCCCAAAACTCTTAGCGCCTGGCTTGCAAACCCCTCATTTTTTTGAATAATCTCTTTTTTTCTTGCAGGAGTCAATTTTATTGCCCTTCCATTAATCAATATTTGGGAGCAGTTATCAAGCATTACATCTGGAGCCCCTTTAGTCATCATATAATATTTTCCTGATTTGCTGACTATTACGCTCATTCTTTTTCTTTTGGAATCAAAGCTCACCTCTGCAACCTCTGCATATTCTTCTTTTAATTTAATATAATCAAAGCCTGCTTTTTTTGCCATCACTATTAGGCTTGCCTCTGTCGGATCCCCTATTATTGAATTTTTTTCAAAATTTACATAGGCATTGTTGCATAAGCAGCTTATTTCAAAGAGCTTTGAAAGATTTTTTGGAATGATTTTTTTATTATTTAATAATATCTCTCCTTTTTCGTCATAGCCTGTGCCTGTTATATTATATTCTTTTAAGCCATCAAAGATTTTTTTTGAAGTCATTTCATTCTTTGTCAGGGTTCCTGTCTTGTCAGAGCAGATTACTGTAACGCTGCCTAATGTCTGGACAGCTGGAAGCTTCCTGATAAGGGCATTCTTTTTAGCCATTCTCTGCATGCCTAATGCCAAGGTTACAGTTATTATTGCAGGCAAGCCTTCTGGCACTGCTGCAACTGCCAGGCTGACACTAGTCATAAGCATTTCAAAAAAATCTTTTTGGAGTATTAATCCTAAAATAAAAAGAACTGAAACTGCTGAAAGGACTATTGCCGCCAAAGTTTTGGCCAATTTATCAATCTCATACTGTAGGGGTGTTTTTTCCATTTTCATATGGGAGATGTTTTTTGCAATTTTTCCAATCTCAGTATCCATTCCTGTCTGGATAACAACCCCTATTGCCTTTCCGTTAGTCACTATTGAGCCCATGAAAGCAATATTATTCCAGTCAAGCATATTGGTGTTTTGGGGCAGTTCATAAGTATGCTTTGAAATGCTTTGGCTCTCCCCTGTTAAATGGGCTTGATTGACTTCAAACTCAAAAGAATTAATCAATCTTGCATTGGCTGGAATCTTGTCTCCAGTGTTTAATATTATTATATCTCCTGGCACAAGCTCCTTGCTTAAGATATCCCGCTCTTTTGAATCCCTAATCACTCTTGCATGGGGGTTTGTGAGATTAATCAAAGCTTTCATGGCATTTTCAGCCTTATATTCCTGCACAAAACCAAGAATTGCATTTAAGAACAATATTACAAAGATGATTATTGCATCTATCTCCTCGCCAATAATAAGGGAGATTGCTGCGCCAATTATTAGTATTATAACCATTACATTGGTGAATTGCGAAAGAAATATCTTAAATGGAGAGATTTTTTTGCCTTTATCAAGCTCATTTAACCCATATTTTTCAATCCTGTTTTTGGCTTCAGATTGGCTAAGCCCTGTTTTTTCATTGGTTTCCAATTCCTTGATTGATTGGGAAACACTTAATGAATGATAATCCATTAGAATAATTATTGATTGATGTTTTTTAAGATTTTTTAATGGTTGCTGATGATATTTTTTGATTATTTATTTGCAATATAGACAAAATATAAAAATATGGATTGCTAAAATAATATCATGAAAGGCAGGCCTGTTGGAAGCATTATCAGAAATAGGATTGCTGCAATACTTGATAGGACTGGAACAGGATATGGCTATGAAATCTTCAAATTATATAAAGATTTATTTGGAAAAATCCACATAAGGACTATTTATTACAATCTAAAAAAAGGAATAGAAAAAGAAGAAATAATACTGCTCAAGGTTGAAAATGAGGTTGGAAAATACTCTTGGGGCAACGAAGTCCAAAAAATATATTATTCTATAGGCCCTTATGCAAACATTAATCTGCCGGAAAAAGAGTTGGAAAACATTAAAAAAATGCCTTTAAACCCCATCAAAAAAGATATTGAAATTAATTGGGAAAATGAGCTAAAAAACATGGCTGATTCCCTTAAAAAAGAAATCAATGATTATAATGAAAGATTTGATGTTTTATCAGCCCAAGGCAAAAAATTAATCAAAGAAAAGATTATTAAAAAATATGGAAAATTAGTTGAATATTTTGCTTCAAAGGTTTCTAAAGAAAAAATAGCCCAAGGATTAAAGGAATTAAAGATGGATTTATTAAAATAAGCACACCCACACCCCATTGTTTCCTATGGAAACAATATAGACCCTTCCAAAAAATTTTTTAGAAAAATTGTATTAACACCCCATTGTTTCCTATGGAAAAGGATTTTAAACCTATTATTGCAATATTTTTGAAAAATATTTGAGGTTTATCCAGAAGAAATTTAAAGCAAATAATCCATTAAAAACACGTTTCAAAGCTTTTCCATTTTCTCTTAATATCTTATTATTATATATATTTACCATATAGTAAATATATAATATATAATAAAAAAAGAAGACACATGAAATGAAAAGATTTTTTTAGAAAAAATAGATTTTTTGAAATTATTTTTTTATTTTTTTATGTTTCCATTTGAAGTGTTAGGCATTGCATAATAGAGTTCCATAGGAAATAAAGGTGTATGTGGGTTATATATTATTCTTTTACAGAAATATTTATAAGCTCTCTTTCCTTTGGAACTTATTAATGATTCAGAAATCAGCATTTGACTTTTTTGAAGAATATCTTGAAAAGAAGTCGCTTTTTAAAAATCCTGATGCTTTGACTTTAAAGTTTAATCCTGAAAGCATTTGTTATAGGGATCAAGAGGTTAATCTATTGGCGCAGATTTTGGCTCCTGCTTTAAAAAATATTAAGCCTTCAAATATCTTCATTTATGGCAAGCCAGGAACTGGCAAGACTTTGGTTGTGAAGAATGTTTTGAGGAGCATGGAGGATGTTTCGCAAAAGAGAAGTATTCCTTTAAGGTCAATTTATCTTAATTGCAAGCTGCAGAATGTTGCTGATACTGAGTATAGGATTTTGGCGCAATTGGCCAGGGAGTTTGGCAAGGATATTCCTGCTACAGGGCTTCCAACCAATGAGGTTTATTCAGAGTTTAATTCAGCCCTTGATGCTTCAAAGAATCTTGTTATTTTAGTTCTTGATGAGATTGATGTTCTTGTCAATAAGTGCGGAGATAATATTTTATACAATCTTACAAGAATTAATGAAAGCTTGAAGAATTCAAGCATTGCCATAGTTGGCATAAGCAATGATGTTAATTTTAAGAATAATTTGGAGCCAAGGGTTAAGAGCAGCTTAGGGGAAGAGGAGGTTATTTTTTCCCCCTATGATGCTGTCCAATTAAGGGAGATTTTGGAGCAAAGGGCTCAATTGGCTTTCAATGATGAGTCTTTTGATGAATCAGTCATTGCCAAGTGCGCAGCTTATGCTGCCCAGCAGCATGGTGATGCAAGAAGGGCCATAGCGCTTTTAAGGGTTGCTGGGGAGCTGGCTGAGAGAAGCAATAAGAGCTTGACTGAGGAGTTTGTTGATTTGGCTGAAAAGCAGCTTGAAAAGGATACTGTTATGGAGGTTATCAGGAATCTGACTTTGCAGTCAAAGATGGTTTTTTATTCAATAATTTCTTTGCTAAAAAACAGGGTGACTCCAGTGTTTACTGGAGAGATTTTTGAGTTTTACAAAAAGGTTTGCTCCAAGAATTCAATTGATTGCCTGACTCAAAGGAGGCTTAGCGATTTGATTGGGGAGCTTGATAGCTTAGGAATGATTAATGCCGATATTATCAGCAAGGGAAGGTATGGCAGGACCAGGGAGATTAATTTAGCCATTGATAAGGACTATGCCAATAAGGTGTCAATAAGCCTTTGCGAGGATTTGGAGCTAAAAATTTAAAAGCTTATCAGCTCTGGCTTGATTTTTTTTATTACTCCATCTTTTTGGGTTATATCAATAATCCATCCTGCAATGAATTCATTGAATCCCAATTCTTTGCTTAATGTGTTGCTGCCCTGAAAAGTGCCGCCTTCAAAGATATGCACTCCTGCATAATATAGGTACATTGTTGTGTGCCTGTGGCCAAGTAATAATATATTCGGTTTATGGGCTCTTCTTTCAACATATTTTTGCCCGTGATAGCTTACAGCATAAGGAGGAGATTTTTTCAAATGCTCCAATTCAATCTCTATCCCTCCCAAGTTAATCATAGAGTTATACATTCCCATATAAACCAAATCCTCCCTTTCATTTGCTAGCAGCCTGCATGCGTCAACCCCGCACTTTTTTGTAAAGCTATAATCATGGTTTCCCCCAATGAACTCCGTTATTACCCCCTTCCTTATAGGATAATTTTTAACAACATAATCCAGTTGATTATCAAGCCCCCAGCAAATAACATCATTTTCTTGGCCTTGATAAACTCCTATTCCTGCAAAGATATCTCCTGCATTAAGGACATATTTTATACCCCTATCAGAGATAGTGTCATAATAATTATTTAAGGCATCAAGCTTGCAGGCTTTATCGCATAAGTGGGGGTCGCTCATAAGCCCTAGGCTGAAATTTTCATCAACAGCCTCTATTGGTACATATATTGTTTCGCTTTTAGGAGAATTGTCAATAAAATATTTTACATCACCGTCAAACATATTTCTTTGGATATTGTAGCCTTTTGATTTCAAATCTTCATAAAATTCTTTAACCTGCTTTTTGCCCATTTCATATTTGTCTTTGAAATTGTCATAATCCAATCCGCTGCGCTTCAAATCATATATTATTCTTTCCTCCAATGTTTTGGCAGCTTTCATAAGAACATCCCCCTGCATCTTTCATTGCTCTCAGATATTTTTTTCTCTTTATTAGATTTCATCTCTTTAATCATATCTTTAGGGAAAGCAAAAAACCCGGTTGTTTTATTTTCCTCATCTTTTATTATAAAATATTCTAAGTTAGCCCCTTTTTTTTCGCCATATTCCGCTTCAGCCAAGGATTGCATAATACTATGGTATTCGTAAAAGCTGTATTCTGGGTTTAAAATAGTGAGGATTTCATCCAATTCTTCCATGTTTTTTTCATTTTTAGAATAGTATTTTAATTGCTCTTCTATTGGCTGTTTCATTTTAAAAAACAGGTATTTTTCCTCTTTTTTTATTCTGCCAAGGGATTCAAAGCATTTATTTTTCCAGGATTCTTTGTCTAATAATTGGATTTTTTCAATATTGTCTATAAGGAATTTGTAAGGGTTGGCTTCATTTGAGCAATATTCTTCATCATAGTCCTCTTCGCTCATTTCCCCTCCTAATAAGATTTTTGGCAATTATGAAATCAGAAAGAATATAAGTCCATTTTGCAGCAAAATTAGACATAACAGTTAAGATATAGTATATGGATTTAAAATTTTCTAACCTTTATTATATATTATAAAATTGTATTATTGCCCTTATAGTATGTTTTTAATAAGGCAATGATTAATTATTCCTTTACCAAAAAAGAATTAATCAATTGTTTTTTGCAATTTTTATCCAATTATTCCTTATAATCCAGATTATAAGAAGCACAGGTATTAATATTAAAAATATGATGGAATAATCCCTTGGCAGCTC
This sequence comes from Candidatus Woesearchaeota archaeon, assembly GCA_964565435.1. Taxonomy (GTDB): domain Archaea; phylum Nanobdellota; class Nanobdellia; order Tiddalikarchaeales; family Tiddalikarchaeaceae; genus JAQTTT01. Next base: position 15,609 of record CAZMEY010000001.1, on the reverse strand, counting down.
CCGCGATACACTTTGAGGGGTTATTGTGTCAAAAGATTCAGCAGTTGCCATTAAGTAGTCATTGGATCTTTGCAAATTAATGTCATTGATATTTAGTGCCAAAAAAAGCAAGGATAATATTATTGATGCAGTGATTTCAGCGTCTTTTTTAAGGGAATCAAACAGGTTTTTAATCTCATTAGCCCATTTGAATTTGTAATCCTTATCCAAAAATATTTTTGTCAAATTGCCTTTTTTTTCAATGAATAAAAGCCCTTTTTTTTCCATTGACGCTATAATCTTATGAGTGTAAGAATAATAGTTCCCTGTTTTTTTAGCAATCTCCCCAATGCTGAGCCCGGGATTCTGTATCAGTAATTTTGTAATCTCATCCTTTAATTTCAAGTCCATGATTGCTTTCCATTAAATGCGTTTATTCTTTAAATATTTGGTATAAACAAAAATATATGATATATTTAAATATATCCTGCTCTTAATATTTATCCTATGAAAAAAGCATTATTGCTCGCCTTTATTTTATTGCCTTCTGTTTTTGCTTTGACTGAAATAGTAGTCTCAAGCGCAGGTGTTCCTTCAATGGCTGAGCCTGATTCCAAGATAGTTGAGCAGGAATGCAATCTCACTGCTGAAGAGATGGATGCCATTAAAAGTTTTGCAGCCGAAAGCTTTGGCATAAGTGCATCATTAATCAATGTCTCAAATTCCCATTGCTATAACTATTCAGGCCAAAAATCAATCTATGCAAATCTGATAACAAAGGTTTCTGAATCTGATATTCTCATTAAAAGCATAAGCTTTAGCATGTCCTCTTATGAAACAATAGATTATGATTTTCTTATGGAAGGCAAATCCGATTATTTTGATTACACTCTAAAAAACAAATATTATTCATACAAAATAAATTCAACAGATGAAGAATATTATATTGGCATCTCATATTATTATGATGAAAACTATTCATCAGATGATTTTAGGGAGGACTTATTGGGCTATTATGAAAGTATTGCAGGCGAGAAGTATTATTTTGATGATTATGGCTATCCAGTAGTAGTATTCAAGGCAAAAACCTCTGAGCTGCTAAGCATTATTCCAGGATTTAAAAGCCAAATCTCCTATTATGGCTCTGAATTGTCTTTCACATTTACAGGAAATTCAGAAGGCAATTATGACTTGGCAACCATTGCAAAAACTAATAATTGCAATATCATATCAGGCTCAAGGTATTATGATTATGATTCTTTCAGCGATGAATGCTATGGCTCATACATTGACAAGGAAAGGATATATTTTTCAGTAAGCGATTATAGTGAGAACTATTCAATGTATCTAAGCTTGTATGGTGTCAAAGGCTATAAAGCTGAGATAAGCGCAGGATATTATGGCGAAGTGTCTGAGCAAGAGGTTATTGAATTCATTAATGATAATTTAGGAAGGTATTTTCCGGGAATTGAGTATTCTCCAGTGTTTGAAAAGAACTATGAAAGCTATTATTATTCCTCAATTGTGAAGGATTTTGTTTATGACAATTCAATGTTTTTAGGCTTGAATGTGTCAATTGACAGGCAAAACACCAATTATTACTCTGATGATGTTTATGTCTCAGTCATTGAGCCCCATATAAGCCTTTATTCAAGCAGCGAAAGAATCCTATCCCTTGATTCAAAGATTCTTCCGCCTTTTTATGGTAGAAGCACAATAATCACCAAAGACAATGTTTATTCATTAATAACCATCAAAGAGAATGATGAAAACCTTGCAAAGACTGGGCTTAATGAGATGCTTTCCGGAGTAGTTCAAATAAATGATTGGAATCTTAATATGTCCCTTAGGCAATATTCTTATTATAGAGGTATTGAATATGTGTCTGATTCAGTTAAGGTCGGTTTAGGTGAGCAGTCCTCTGCCAATACATTTATGGCTAATTTAGTTTCAAGCTTTGATGAGTCAAACTTTGAAGGCTTGGAGGCAAATGACTCTGTTTGGGAATCAATTGTTGGATTTTTTTCAAGCCTTTTTGGGCAGTGATTAAACCTATTAAGCCATTAAATATATCTTTTTAAACTACAATATTTTTCCTTATTTTGTGGCGAATTTTATAAGCGACTGCTCAAGGCTTGGAATCCTTGTCAGCCCTGAGATTAAATTGGATGATATTGACTGCAATAAATTATTAGAGCATATTTCATCGCTTGCCCCCAAGCCTTTCATAATAAACCAGGATTTTGTCAATGATTTTTTGCAAAAAAACGGGTTTTTTGCCAAAAGCATTCCCTTAAATGCTGAATTAAAAGTCAATGTGGCAGGAGAAAAAATTAGGCAGAGGGATTTATCCAATGTTGAGGTTGTGAAGAACTATTCCCTTAATACAAAGACCAAGTCAATCACTGACTGGTTTGACTTTTATTCAAACAGGTTTGCAAGATTGAAATCAATCATTGAAAAAAGGGAGGAGCTGAAAAATGCCTCAAGCATTGCGTCAATAAAAAAAATCCAGGGGAAAACAAATGTATCAACAATTGGGCTTGTAAAAGAGGTTAATAAAACCCATAATGGGCACTATATGATAAGCATTGAGGACCCGACCTCTGAAATAAATGTCTTTGTCAGCTCCAATTCTGAGCTATTGCCCATTTGCGAAGAATTGGTTAATGATGAAGTTATAGGCGTTTGCGGTTCATATAATACCAATTTTATCTATGCAACAGAGTTCATATTTCCGGATGTTTCTGACAGTCCAGTGTTTAAATCAGGCGATGATGAATATGCCTGCTTTATTTCGGATATTCATATTGGCAGCATTGATTTTGAAAAAAAAACCTTTGAGAATTTTATAAATTGGCTTAAAGGCGATTCCGGAACAGCTGAGCAAAAAGAGGCTGCTAAAAAGGTGAAATATTTGATGATTGTAGGGGATTTGGCTGACGGAGTTGGCGTGTATCCTGGCCAGGAAAAAGAGCTTGAAATCAAGGATATTTACAAGCAATACCAGGCCTTAGGGGATTATTTGAAAATGATTCCAGAGGATATACAAATAATTGCAATTCCCGGAAATCACGACGCTTTAAGGCAGTCAGAGCCGCAGCCGCCATTATTTTCAGATATTGCAAAGCCAATCTATGAGGTTGCAAGCATTAAAAACCTGTCAAACCCCTGCATGGTAAATATCGGAAAAAATGACAATTTCTCAGGATTTAACTGCATGCTCTATCATGGATTCACTTATACTTATTATGCTTCAAGAGTTCCGAAGCTTTTGAATATTGGGATGGACCGCCCTGACAGCGTTAGCGAGTTTTTGCTAAAAAAAAGGCATTTGGGTCCTGCGCATAAGAGCGGAATAATAACCCCTGGAAATTTTGACCCTTTGCTAATTGATGAGGTTCCGGATATTCTTGCAACTGGCCATATCCATACATTGGGTTATAGGAAATACAGGGGAATAAATATTATTGCCGCAAGTTGCTTTCAAAAAATGACCAGTTTTATGGAAAAATTAGGGCATCATCCCACTCCAGGATTTGTTCCCCTGCTTAATTTAAAAACAAGGGAGATAAAAATAATGGATTTTAATGCTTGATTAATTCAAACCTTTAAATAAACATATATTCCGTAAAGGAATTCCTGCAAAGCCCAAATTGCGAACATTAATTTATATCCAAAAAAGCTTAATAGAAATCCGCCAAGAAGCACGCTTAATCCGTACATTATTGTTGTAAAGCCGGAGTGCTTTCCAATGTTTTTGCTTGATTCGTCCTTGCATACATTGACGAATAGGTTTGTGTAAGCAGGCGAGTTAAATCCCTTAAACATTCCTCCCAATATTTGCAGCGCGTATACATGGTAGACATTTGATGCAAATATGAATCCAATAATTCTCAATGCTTCAAAAATTTGGGTTATTAAAATGATTTTTTTGATGCCTATTTTTGCCAAATGCTTGCTTGAAAGCATTGATATAAATCCTTCAAAAATTATCAATAATGCCATGCTTATTCCGACTTCTTCCAAGCTGCCGAATTCATTGAAAAATATTACTATAAATGGCTCAACAAATCCTGACAAAAAATTGTAAAATGAGTTAATTCTTATTAGATGCTTTAAGTCATTGTGCATTGGCTTTTTTTCCTCTTTTTGCCTGATTATTTCAAGATTTTTTGCGCTTGCCTTTTTAGCCATACAGGTATTGAAAACAATCATGGATTTTTAAATATAATCAGGAATGGTTTTAAATCCATCAGGATTTTTAATTATCCATGAAGCTGATAGATTTCAAAAACAATGTTGATGAGATAATCATCCATAATTCATTTGAAACCTTTGCCCTTAATCTTGTAAGCGTTTTTGTGCCAATTTTCTTGCTTGAAATTGGCAGGCAGTTAAATGAGGTTTTTTTGTATTATTTTGTTTATTTTTTGGCGTTTGCCGCGTTCAGCCTTTTGGGCCATAAATTCATAGGTATAGGTTTTAAGAAAATAATGCTTCTTCGCCCAATCTCACTTGTGATATTTTTGGCATGGCTTTATATTATAGGAAACTATCCGGGCACGCTTTATTATCTTGGAATTTTTAATGGAGCTGTTTCAGGGCTTTATTGGATTTTTTTCCATTCTTTTTTTGCGTCAAAAACCGATGACTCAAACTCTTTGGACAGGGTTGGTGCGCTTTTTTCAATGCCAAAAATTTTTTCGCTTATCTCCCCTTTGATTGGTGGATTTATAATCATCTATTTAGGGTTTAATCTTTTGTTTTTAATCACAGTGGTTGTTTTATTAATCAGCATTATCCCTTTGCTGAAAATGAAGGACTTCTCTATTGACCTGGATTTTGATTTAAAGCATTTGATGAATAAATCATCAATTAAATATTTTTTAGGATTTATTGCCGAAGGTGTTTATTATGCTGTTTTTACAATACTTTTCCCCTTATTTGTTTATCTTTATTTGGGAGCAGCCCTGGAAGTCGGAGTATTGGCGTTTTTTATGGGGCTTTCAGGAGTGATTGCTCCAATAGTGATATCAAAAGCCTGCGAGCATAAAACCTCTTTATTCATTAAATATTTTGCAGTGATTGAAGGCTGCATTTTCTTATTTTCTTTATTCATTAAAACCAGCATCTCATCATTTCTTTTAAGCTTTATAGTAGGCATTCTTGCAAATTTTTGGATGATTCCTTTCTTTTCCAGATTTTACCGCCATTCAAGGCAGAATAATTCAAATGCGTTGGTTGAAATTGTCACATTAAGGGAGTTTGTTTTAAGCATTTCAAGGGCAGGCATTTTTGGCATAATGCTTTTATCGGGCTCTTTTGACATTGTTTTTATTATAAATTCCGCTTCAAGATTGCTATTGCTGCTATTTTAAATCAGTTATTTCCCAAAATTTTGGCAACGCAATCCTTGTATTTTCTTGCAACAATTATTTTTAAATAGGGATTTTATCAAAAAGGTCATGGCTGTCTGTTCTGAAAGGGTAAAAAAGTATTTGGATTCGCTTGAATCCCAAACAATGAAGGAGTATAATCTAGCCAAAGAGGCGAGGCTTAAAGGATTTGACCCTGAAGATTATGTTGATATTCCATTGGCTTCAGATGTTGCTGAGAGGTGCGAAGGCATTGTAAGCGCGGTTGCGCCAGAGGTTATGAAGTCAGGCATTGCGCAAAGGATAAGGGAGCTGGAAAAGGAGTATGGCAGCGGGGATTGGAGAATAGCTTTTAGGATGGCGTCAGAGATAGCTCAAAATAAGTTCTATGATTATGGGGATGATAAAAGAAATGCCCTTGAAACAGGGGTTAGGATAGGGTTGGCTTATATTACTTTAGGGGTTACTTGTGCGCCATTAGAGGGTTTTATTGAGCTGAAATTAAAAAAAAGAAGGGATGGGGAGGAGTATTGTTCCATCTTCTTTGCAGGGCCTATCAGGGCTGCTGGAGGTACGGCTGCGGCAGTCACTGCATTGATTGCTGATTATGCCAGGAAATCTGTCGGTGTGAAAGAGTATGACCCTGAGCCTGTTGAGATTGACAGGTATTTTGCAGAGATAAGTGATTATGATGAGAAGGTTTCAAGGCTTCAATATAAGCCTGTTAAAGAAGAGATTCAGTTCATGGTGAAAAATGTTCCAGTGGAGATTAATGGAGACCCTACAAGCCAGATGGAGGTAAGCAATTTCAAGAGGCTGGATAGGGTTGAGACTGATTTAATCAGGGGAGGTATGTGCTTGGTTATTGCTGAAGGGTTGTGCCTTAAAGCCAAAAAGATTATCAAAAAAATCCAGAAATGGGGCGAAAGCGTTGGAATGAATAATTGGCTTTTTTTGGGCGAATATGCTGAATTGCAAAAAAACATTCATGCAAAGCCGGAAGGGGCAAAAGTTGAGGAAGCGGTTCCGAATGCTTCAAAAGTCAAGATTAACGCAAGGTTCATTGAGGATTTGGTTGCAGGAAGGCCTGTGTTTTCATATCCTATGAGGGTTGGAGGCTTTAGGTTAAGGTATGGGAGAAGCAGGTTTTCGGGGCTTGCTGCAGCTTGCATGCATCCATCAACCATGAGGATAACAGATGATTTTATAGCAACAGGTGTTCAGTTAAAGGTTGAGCGTCCCGGGAAAGCCTGTGCAGTAAGCCCTTGCGACTCATTGCTTGGTCCAATAGTCAAATTAAAAACAGGGGATGTTGTAAGGGTTGAAAGCGAAGAGCATGCCTTGGCAATAAGAAGCAATATTTCAGAGGTAATATTCTTAGGTGATATTTTATTCAATTATGGGGATTTTATGGAGAACGGTTCAATGCTAGTCCCTCCCGGCTTTGTTCCGGAATGGTGGGCTATGGAGCTAAAAAAAGCCGTTGAAGAATCGGGCAAAAATTTCTCTGATTTTAAAACATCAATTGATTATGATTCATTATCCAAAGATCCTGTGAATTATAAAGTCGGCTTTGATGATGCTGTTTATCTTTCAAAAGAGCTTGGAATAAGCCTGCACCCTGATTACATATTTTTTTACAAAAATGCCAGCATTGATGAATTAAAAGAATTAATCAAAGCCATAAATAGTAATCCAAAAATTCCGATAAATCTTCCATCAAACATTAAGCCAATAATTGAAAAATTGTATATTCCCCATAAGGTTGATAATGAATCTTTATTGCTTTCAGAGCCTGATTCCAAGATATTATTATTGAATCTGGGGTTTGACGGCAAAAAGATAAGCGAGCCTAAAAGCCTTGATGCATTGGGGGCTGCGAATGAATTGTCGGGATTGAAGATAAATGATTTTGGAGGGACATTCATTGGCGCAAGAATGGGAAGGCCTGAAAAAGCAAAGCTTAGGAAGATGCTTGGTAGTCCCCATGGATTGTTTCCTGTAGGTGCTGAAGGTGGCAGGCTCAGAAGCTTTAATGCAGCGAGCGAGAAGGGAATAGTCACTGCAGAATTCCCGCTTTTTTATTGCGATGTTTGCAAAAAAGAAACTATTTACAAACTTTGCGAATCGTGCGGCTCAAAAACCTCTAAGAGGTATTACTGCCGCGTTTGCAAAAAAATCTCTGATAAGGAAAAATGCTGCATGAAGGATTCTAAGCCTTTTAATAAAAGGGAGATAAGCATCAATTATTATTTAAGGGATGTTTTGAAAAAAACAGGGCTAGCAATACCTTCATTAGTCAAAGGCGTTAAAGGAGTTTGGGATAAGGACAGGATTACTGAGCCATTGATGAAATCTCTTTTGCGTGCAAAAAACGATGTCTATGTCAATAAGGATGGCACAGTGAGGTATGACATGATTGAGACTATTTGCACCCATTTTAAATGCTCAGAGATTGGCTTAAGCATTGAGAAAGCAAAAATATTGGGTTATGGTAAAGATATTTACGGAAATGAATTAGTTGATGCCAATCAAATGGTTGAGCTTTTGCCGCAGGATTTGATTTTGCCTGATTGCAGGGAATGGCATGATGCGAGCTCTGTTGATTTTTTGCTAAAAACAGCGAATTTCATTGATGATGAGCTTGAGCATCTTTATGGCTTGCCAAGGTTTTTTAATTACAAATCAAAAGAGGATTTGATAGGGGTTTTAGCTATAAGCATTGCCCCCCACACGAGCGCAGGGATAATCAGCAGGATTATAGGATTTTCAAAATCCCAAGGCATCTATGCGCATCCTTATCTTCATGCGGCTTGCAGAAGGAATGCTGACGGAGATGAGCTGTGTGTAATACTGCTCCTTGACGCATTGCTTAATTTCAGCAGGCAGTTTCTTCCGGACAGAAGAGGGGGCAGGACAATGGACGCCCCATTAGTTTTAAGCACTACTCTTGACCCGTTGGAGATTGACGGAGAGGCTTACAATGTTGATGTAGTGTCCAGCTATCCTTTGGAGTTTTACCAGGCTGCAAAGGATTGCAAAATGCCTTATGATGTGAAGATAAAAAGGGTTGAGGATTTATTGAATAAGCCTGAGCAATATGAGGGATTAATGTTTACCCATTTGTCAAGCAATATTAACCAAGGTCCTATGGTGAGCGCTTACAAGACATTGGCGACAATGGAGGATAAGCTTAACGCGCAATTGGGAATTGCCAACAAGTTCAGGTGCGTTGACAAGGATGATGTTGCAAGGCTAATCATTGATAAGCATTTTTTGAAGGATTTAAAGGGTAATTTGAGGAAATATTCAAGCCAGGCATTTAGGTGCGTTAATTGCAACGAGAAATTCCTGCGCCCCCCATTGATTGGCAAGTGCACCAAATGCGGCGGGAAAATAATTTTCACAATAGCTGAGGGCAGTGTGAAAAAATATTTTGAGCATTGCATGAATTTAGGCAGGAATTATAATTTGCCTGACTATTTAAGGCAGGATTTGATGATTCTTGAAAGAAGGATTGATGGCGTTTTCGGCAAGCCGGACACAAAGCAAATAAGCCTTAGCAATTTTTGATTTTAAAACGCAATTCTTTTATTTATGCATTGCCTATATATTTGCATCATAACGCCTGATTTTTTTAGGAGAAAATTGAATGAGCCTCCAAAAACCGAGCCTGGCAAAGCAGAGGAAAAAATCGAGGAGCTTGATTACAAAAAAGGCAGGTTTTTTTTGGAGTCGTTTTTGTCAAAAGGCATGCTAAAAAAGCCGCCCCAAAAAGAATAATATTGTTGGCAAAGCCAATGAGCCCATTAAATTCACAGGCCTGGCATTCTTTTTAATAAGAAACAATCCAAGCAATGTTGAAAGCGCAAGAATAATCAATCCCTTGAATGAGTCAAAATAAATAGTCAATAATGCCACAAAGATTATTATTCCAAAAGAGAACCATTTTGAGCCGATTATTTTTGAATAATTGGAGATTTTTTTGCTTATTTTAGGGGCGAGAATGCATGCTATAATTAGGCTGAAAAATCCGCAAAAAAGGATTAGATAATACTCTTTTAATCCAATAAAAATTGCCTGCCCTATCTTTTCAACCGTCCCGCTTCTCCCTTTTCCTATAAAATAAAAAGCAGTTAAGCTCATTATTGCGTCAGAGATATTAATGCTTGCCATTGAAGCAACCTTTAATTCATCATCTTTATAGTTTCCAGTAAAAAAACCTATCTGGCTTGGGCTTATTGCAGGAATAAGCATCATTGCAATAGTTGATAAAACCCCTATTATTGAAGCTTTGAAGATGTCAAAAAAACCGGACTCAACAGCTGTTTTATCCATTTGATTTATTTGTTCGCCATTGCCTCCTTTTTTTATCAAGCCTGAAATCCCAAACATTCCAGTCAATAATGGCAGGAATGGCTCATTAAGCCCGATATTAAAGCTTAATAATCCCAAGATTCCGGACAAGATAAAAAAAGCCAATGCTTTGAAGCTGTTTTTCTGCCTAATTATTATCAAAGCGCTTGCAAGTAATAACAATATCCAAGAATAGCTTGACAAAAAATAGCTAATAGTTGAAACAATTTTCCCTAAAAATATTGACAAAGTCATTGCCAAAGCATAGGAGATTATTGATGAATAGGAGATTATTTTGACAGCTGTAGCCATTCTTCCATTAGCCATGAATCTGGCAAAAGCGCCTTTAAGCAGCACCTCCCCTTCTTTAGGCACATTAAGGTAAGCTGCTCCCAAGAACTCAAAAACGTTGCTTGACAGCAAAGCGCCAATCAAAAAAACAGCTGTTTCAAGATTGGGGCTAAGCAATATCAAATAAGCGAAAATATTCAAATGAAGCCCGGGGATAAGCCCGATAATTATTCCAGCCAAGCTTCCAAGAAGTCCTGCCAAAAAAAACCCAATCAAGATAATGATTTTTAATTATTGGCATTTTAAAACATTTTATGATAATAATCTATCCAACAGAGACTTGCTATGGCATTGGCTGCAGCGCGCTTGATAAGGAAGAAGTGAAAAAGATTTTTGAGCTGAAAAAAAGGCCAAAGGATAAGCCGTTTATTGTTTTAGTTGACAGCATTGATATGCTGAAAAAAATAGCAAAAGTGAATAAAACAGCGCTTGAATTGGCTAAAAAATATTGGCCAGGCCCTTTAAGCATAGTGCTTCCCAAAAAAAGAGTTATTCCTAATGAGGTGTCAAAAGATTATATAGCTTGCAGGATAAGCTCCAATAAATCAGCCAATAGGATAATAAAAAAAATTAATGCGCCGCTAATAAGCACTAGCGCAAACATTTCAGGCAAGCCATCCCCTTATTCAATCAATGAGATTGATGAATCATTGATTAAAGGCGCTGATGAAATCATTGACAAAGGCGAGCTGCCAAAAAACCCTCCAAGCACTGTTGTAAAGATTAATGGCAAAAAAATAATAATATTGAGAAATGGAAGCATAATTTTTTAATCAATTGATTGATTATTAATGTTTTATGGCCAAATTGCTTGACTATGATGATTATTTTTTCCTAAAAAAAGAGTCAATTATTGACAAAATGAATCTTAGCTTTTATCCCCATGAGAATTCAACATTAAAGCTTGCAATAAATGGCAGCACCTCAAAAATGGTTGAATTCAGCATAACTCCAATGATTAATGCCCTTAGCTTTAATCCAAGAGTGTTCCTTAAGGATTCAAACATATTTGAATTAAAAGTCAATCCCCAATTATTGCCAAAGAATTGGGCAGGGGATTTATTGATTAATGATTCTGGAATAATCTCAAAAGTTGAACTGAATTTTTCAAAAAAAGAGCTAAGTTAGCGCAATTTTCATCTCTTTTTCAGCGTATTTTATGCTGCCCTTATTGTATTTTTTTAATTTAATAAGTGCCCATATTTTTTTGGCATTATTCTTTGCCGAGCCATTGCTTGAATCATATTCAATCACTTCTTTCCAATTGACTGATTGCGCGAAATAATCAAGGATTTCAACCTCCAAGTTGTCCCGGATTTTTTGGCTTGAATATTTCCTCAACATTAATCTTTTTTTTAAGGCGCTTGGTTTTGTGCGCAAAATAATCAAAACATCCGGCTTTGGGCAGTATTCTATTAAATGCGTTTCAAAGATGCAATCCTTTGGCAATTCCTTTGAAAGAATTTTTTTTAATTTTTCATTAATTACAAGCTCGCCATCTTCAACCCTGTCAATGGCTTCTTTATGGTTATTGATTATTCCCTTAACATCAATGTATAATAATTGGGCAATATTGGCCAATTCCTTTGATATTTGGGTTTTGCCGGTTCCAGGGGAGCCCGTGATTAATATTTTCATAAATCTATTATTATCCCTTTTTTGCCGGGATTAAAGCAGTAAGTTTTCCCTAATTTTTCTTCTTTGCCTTCGTTTTCGTGGCAGTGGCCGCAGCAGCAAGCTCTTGGCTGGTTATTCATAATCCATTTGAACACTTCCCCGCTTCCTATATGCATGCCGTTAGGTATTAAGTCAAGCGAGGTGTTTTTTGGGGGCGAGTGGGAGATTAAGCAATCAATTTTTTTAGCGTTTTTTAGGATTTTTCCAAATTCATCCTCTGACAATTCATATATTGTATTAAATGGGCTTATTGTCCCCCCTCCAATTCCGAAGAATGAAACATTTTTGTCTTGGTATATTTCAGCGTGCACTGATATAATATTTTCATAATCATCAATAGAGTCATTAATCATTCTAGGGGTTTCGTTGTTTCCAGGGATTATAAGTATTTTTTTATCCTTGATTTTTCCAATCTCATCAATCATTTCCTGAAGATTATTGCCTTGCGAGCTTAAATCTCCTGCGCAAATGATTATATCTGCTTTTTTGCCTTTGTCAATGATTTTTCTTAGAGCTTCCAAATCCCCATGAATGTCTGAGAAAAACAATGCCTTCATCTAAGCACCTTTATCTCTTGGTTGCCCCTTTTGGCGAATAATAATTTTTTTCCGGCATCGCTGTTGCTTGAAATCTTTATTACCCCTTTTTTGCTTGATGTTGCTGTTGTCACATATTTGCCGTCAACATTTATGTCAAAGCTTACCCCTTCAAGCCCCTCTCCCAGAATTATTTCAACGCCTTTTTTTCCAATGCTTAATTTATAATCAACTTCTTCATTTTTTTCTTCTTCACCTGATGCCTCATCTTTGGCTTCGCCTTCCCTTACATCTATTTTGACTCCAATCCTCTCTTCCAATTTTTTTATATTTGAGCCGTTTTTTCCAATCAATTCTCCAATCATTCTTTCAGGCACAAGGATTTCAACCCTGTTGTCAGAGGTCATTCTTAAATCAAATTTTGTACCCATAGGCAGCTCTTTTCTGATTTTATCCTTTAATACATCGCCGGCAATTTTTCTTGCAACATTGCTGCTGCTGTTTGTTTTTATGTCTTTTATTGGCACAACAACTGTCTGCTCTCCGAAAGTGTACATCTCGTAGGCAAGCTCGCCGGTCAGGAAATCCTTGACTTCTATGATTGGCCTTGCAAGGTCAGCTTCAGTCATGCCGCTTGGAACCCTTACAGTCATTGACACTTCAAGGCATTTTCCCACATTCCCTTTCTCAATATATAATACAGTATCCAGTATGCTTGGAACCATTCCAAGCTCAACTTTTCCAATGAATCTTTGTATTGCGTCAATGGGGTTTGTTGCGTGGACTACTCCAACCATTCCAACCCCGCTCAATCTTAAATCCTTGAATAATTCAAAGTCCTCAACATTCCTTATCTCATCAAAGATTGTGTAATCCGGCCTTGACAGTAATAATATGTCGTGTATCTCCGAATTGGTTGCCTTGCTTTTGGAATATTGTGTTATTTCGTCAGGCAATATTAAATCCCTTGGGGCTTCAACAGTTTTCACAATCTTGTTCTGTTTTAAGTAAAAGACAGCCAAGGCCTGGCAGAAAGTGCTTTTACCGTTTCCAGGAGCTCCTGCCACAAGCACTCCCTCAGCTTTTTCTTTTAATCTTGCATATAATTTTTCAGGAAGATTATAATCATCTAGTTCCATAATCTTTACTGGGCGCACAGCAGTTATCTCCCATCCGTCGCTTAATGGCGGCCTGGTTATCACAATCCTGTAATTCCTGAATTGCACAATTGTTGAGCCCTTTCTTTCAATTTCAACAAAGCTTTTTGAGTCAGAGCTGGCTTTAAGCACTATATCTTCAGCATAGGATTCAATGTCTTTGGCGCTTAATTTTTTGTCGCTTATCTGCTCAAATTTCCACTCTCCAGGCTTTCCTTTCTTGGCTTTAGGAGTGGATTCCTCCCTTAAGTGAATGCTCATTGTTGTTGCGTCAAAGAATTTTTCAATATCAATGCCTTTGATTTCTTTTGTGATTTTTGCAAATTTTGCGTCAATTTGGCTTGCAAGCGCAATCTCGTATTGCACTTCATCTGATGTTATTAATGTTGCCCCTCTTGTCTTTGCCAAATCCCTTATCAGTGCATCAATTTCGCCTATTCCAGCATATCTTATCTCCCTGAACGTGGGCCTTTGCCCGTCATATTCAATTTTTATTTTTTTTGATTCCAATATTTTTTTTATCTCATTAATTCCTATTGTTCCAATCTCTTTTTTTAGGTTGGCTTGGTGTTCCAATTCAGCCAATACCGCGTTGTGAATTATTATTGTTCCAAAGATTTCGCCTTTTTGAACCATGCTTGATAGCAGGCCTTCAATTATTATGCTTGTGTCAGGCACATACAGATTGCTTTTCATGATTAAATAATTATTTGCCCGCACTTTAAATTAATTACTCTAAGAATTCCTTGCCACCCATATATGCTTGCAAAACCTTTGGCAATCTGACTTTTCCATTTTGGCTTTGGAAATTTTCAATTATTGCTATCATGCATCTAGTGCTTGCAAACAAGGTGCTATTCAATGTGTGGATAAATTCTTTTGGGGCCATTCCCTCTTTTTCCCTATATTTTATATTAAGCCTTCTTGACTGGTAATCCTTGAATGTTGAGCAGCTTACTATCTCCCTGTATTTGTTTTGCCCTGGAAACCATGCTTCAATGTCGTATTTCTTGCTTGCCACAACGCCCAAGTCCCCTGTGCAGATATTGACGACTCTATAGTGTATTCCAAGGCTTTGCCAGAACTCTTCGGCAATGCTTAATAAATATTCATGCATTTTTTTGCTATCTTCTGGCTTGCATAGTATTACCATTTCAACCTTGTCAAATTGGTGGACCCTGAAAATGCCTTTCTCGTCTTTGCCATGGCTTCCCGCTTCAGTCCTAAAGCATGCGCTGTATCCGCACATTTTTTTAGGAAGCTCGGATTCTGTCAATGTTTCATTCATGTAATAGCTTGTTATTGGAACCTCGCTTGTTCCTATAAGGTTCATTCCCTCATTTTTTATCTCATATAAATCATCTTTTCCGCTAGGCAAGTATCCTGTGCCAAAAAAGCATTTATCATAGCACATGTAGGGGGGAATCATTAAGGTAAATCCCTTATTGGCCAAGAAATCCTGGGCATAAGATATCAAGGCAGTGTTAAGCCTTGCCAAGTTTCCTTTAAGGAAATAATTCCTTGCCCCTGCAACCTTTGAGCCCCTTAAAATGTCATACCATCCGTTTTTTTCGCATAATTCTTGATGGGCCAAAGGGCTGAAATTAAATGAAGGCTTTTTGCCCCATTGCTTTGCTTCAACATTCTCTGAATCATCCTTTCCAACAGGAACGCTTTCATCCATTAAGTTGGGTATTTGGCTGACTAATTCAATTGTTTTTTCTTCAAGCCCAGCCACTTGAGTTTCCATTCCTTCAATTTTTTTATTATTGTCCTGCATTTGCTTGATTTTTTTGCCTCTTTCAGCTGCATCTTTTATTGTTCCAATCTCTTTGCTTGTTTTGTTTCTTAATGCCTTAAGCTCGTCCAATTCCTTGGATTTTTGCCTCCAAGCCAAGTCAGCTTCAATGATTTTGTCAACCAAGGGCAATTTGTCAGAATACTTTCTTTTTTTCAAGTCATCTTTTATAATTTCAGGGTTTTCCCTGAATAATCTGATATCAAGCATATCATAATAATAAAAAATTGGGTTTTAAAAATTATTCCCAGAAGCGCATTTCAACATTTTTTTGGCTTTTAGCCCATTTTTTCAGCTCTTTAATGAACTCTGCCGAAAATGATTTGTCATTAAGGGATTTATCCATTACATTCTCTCCTGGCTGGAATCTCTGCAAA